>NZ_JARUVM010000032.1 GCF_029763755.1 Luteimonas sp. 8-5 | reverse complement strand
CCCGGCAGGCCGAGGCGGAAGCCGCGGTCCTGCGCGCGGTCCAGGGCCGAACGCGCCGCTTCGGCGCTGCCCACGTCGACCAGGCGCGGGCCGCTGCCGTCGTCGATCGCCAGCCACAGCACCGGCTTGGGCCGCGGCTGCGGCCACACCGGCACGCCGAGGGCGGCGGCGATGTCGTCGATCCTGTCCGGGTCGAAGCGCACGATCAGCGTGGTGGTGTAGATCGGGGCGCCGGTCGTCGGCGAACGGCCCTCGTCCTGGCGATAGTCGTAGCTGTCGACCTTGTCGCCGGCACGGCGCAACTCTCCGGCGATGCCCGGGCGCTCGGCCACCCGGCGGTCGCCGGACAGTTTGGTCAGCACCTGCGACAGCGCCCGGGCAAAGCCGCGGTCGCGCTCGTCGGCGGCCTGGCTGCGCACCTGGACCTCGGCCTGGTAGATGCCCTCGGCCGCGGCCCGGTCGCCCTCCACCCGCTGCGCACCGGCGATCCGGGGCATGGCCAGCAGCACGCCGGCCAGCAGGAACGCCTGCAAGAGCGCCAGCCAGGGCAGCTCGTGCCCTGCGGATGTCCATCCGGATGTCTTGGTTGCGGGCATCGTCGCTCCCGGAGGAAAAGCCAGTGGCGATGGTGCCGCACCTGCGCCAGCGCGTCCATCCGTGGGCACTGTTAAAATCACTGTTTCGACCGGGACGACCCAGCCGTGACCACGCCCCAGCCTCCTGCGACCACTCCCCTCACCTATCGCGATGCCGGCGTCGACATCGATGCGGGCAACGAAGTGGTCCAGCGCATCAAGCCGCTGGTCCGGCGCAGCTTCCGCCCGGAAGTGATGGGCGGCCTGGGCGGGTTCGGCGCGCTGTTCGACCTGTCCGGCAAGTACCGCGAACCGGTGCTGGTCTCCGGCACCGACGGCGTCGGCACCAAGCTCAAGCTGGCCCAGCAGCTCGGCCGCCACGACACCATCGGCATCGACCTGGTCGGCATGTGCGTGAACGACGTCCTGGTGCAGGGCGCCGAACCGCTGTTCTTCCTCGACTACTTCGCCACCGGCAAGCTCGACGTCGACACCACGGTGGCCGTCGTCGGCGGCATCGCACGCGGTTGCGAACTGGCCGGCTGCGCATTGATCGGCGGCGAAACCGCGGAAATGCCGGATATGTACCCGCCGGGCGAATACGACCTGGCCGGTTTCACCGTCGGTGCGGTGGAAAAGTCGCAGTTGCTCGATGGCGAGAAGGTGCGCGCCGGCGACGTGCTCATCGGCATCGCCTCCAGCGGGCCGCACTCCAATGGTTACTCGCTGGTCCGCCGCATCTACGATCGTGCCGGCCGCCCGGCCGACCTCGACGTCGGCGGCGTGAAACTGGTGGATGCGCTGATGGCGCCGACCGCGCTGTACGTGAAGCCTGTGCTGGCCCTGCTGCGCGGCGCCAATGGCGGAACGATCCACGCCATGGCCCACATCACCGGTGGCGGCCTGACCGAGAACATCATTCGCGTCGTGCCCGAAAGCCTGGGCCTGGACATCGAGGCCTCGGCGATCGCGCTGCCGCCGGTCTTCGAGTGGCTGCAGCACGAAGGCGCGGTGCCGCGCGAGGAAATGTGGCGCACCTTCAACTGCGGCATCGGCTTCGTGCTGGTCGCCGCCGCCGACGGCGCCAGCGCGCTGGAAACGGAACTCGATGGCCTTGGCCTGGCCCATCGCCGCATCGGCCAGGTGGTCACGGCCGTCGCCGGCAACGAACGCGTCCGCATCGCCTGACGGCCGTGCCCGAGTCCCGAGTCCCGAGTCCCGAGTCCCGCCCCACCAGCCGCATCGCCGTCCTCGCCTCCGGCCGCGGCACCAACCTGCAAGCCCTGCTCGACGCCATCGCCGACGGTCGTCTCGGCGCCGGCATCGCCGGCGTCTTCAGCGATCGTCCGCAGGCGCGCGCCCTGCAACGCGTGGCGCCGACGCTGCGCTGGAGCCGCGACGCCCGCGGCTACGCGCAGCGCGCGGAGTTCGACGCCGAACTGGCCGATGCCGTGGCTGCCGTGCAACCGGACTGGGTGGTGTGCGCCGGCTACATGCGCATCCTCGGCGACGCCTTCATCGACCGCTTCCAGGGGCGGCTGCTCAACATCCACCCCTCGCTGCTGCCCGCCTGGCCCGGCCTGCGCACGCACGCGCGCGCGCTCGAGGCCGGCGATCGCGAGCACGGCGCCAGCGTGCATTTCGTCACCGGCGAGCTGGATGGCGGCCCCGTGGTCGCCCAGGCGCGGATCCCGGTACTGCCCGGGGACGACGCCGCCAGCCTCGCAGCGCGCGTGCTGGAAGTGGAGCACCCCCTGCTGGTCGCCAGCGTGCGCCTGGCGGCGGCAGGCCGCATCGCTGAACGGGGCGCAACCGTGCTGCTCGACGGTCATCCATTGTTTACTCCGCTGCAATTAGGCTCGATGCCATGACTGCCATGACATCACGCACGCTACGCAAGTCCGTCCTGCCGTTCGCCACCGCCCTGGCGCTGGTCGTCGGCGCAGGCACTGCCAGCGCCGCCAAGGCGCCCGGGCTGAAGCCGTTCAACGCTACCTACGAGGTCAGCTACATGGGCCTGGGCGGCACCGCGACCATGACCCTGGCGCCACTTGAGGGCGACCGCTGGCGCTACAGCCTGGAGATCGGCAGCGCGGTGGCCACGCTGAGCCAGGACACGACGTTCGAGGCCAATGGCGGGCAATGGCGTCCGCTGTCCAACAACGATTCCAGCAGCCTGCTGATCAAGAAGAACAAGC
Organism: Luteimonas sp. 8-5; assembly: GCF_029763755.1. Taxonomy (GTDB): domain Bacteria; phylum Pseudomonadota; class Gammaproteobacteria; order Xanthomonadales; family Xanthomonadaceae; genus Cognatiluteimonas. The sequence goes on along the minus strand of NZ_JARUVM010000032.1, from coordinate 14,401 downwards.
GCACCGCCAGCTACGACTGGGACAAGCGCGAGGCCCGCTGGAGCGGCGACGTCAAACCCGAGCGCGCCGGCCCGGTGGCGCTGCGCGACGGCGACCTCGACGCGATGCTGGTGAACCTGGCGATCCCGCGCGACCTGGCGGCCGGCAAGCCGCTGCACTACCGCATGGTCGACAACGGACGCGCGCGCAACCTCGAATACAAGGTCACCGGCACCGAAACCGTGCAGGTCGGCGGCGCCGAGCGCAAGGCGACGAAGGTGTCGCGCCGCGCGGGCGACAAGGAACAGATCGTCTGGGTGGTCGAAGGCCTGCCGGTCCCCGCGCGCATCCTGCAGCGCGAGGATGGCGAGGATGCGATGGACCTGAGGCTGAAGTCGATCCGCTAGTCAGTCGATGCGGCGAATGCACGCGCCCAGCCCCGACAGCTTCGCCTCGATGTTCTCGTAGCCGCGATCCAGGTGGTAGATGCGGTCGAGGGTGGTGTCCCCGCCTGCGACCAGCCCCGCCAGCACCAGGGACGCCGACGCGCGCAGGTCGGTGGCCATCACCGGCGCGCCGCTGAGCGCCTCGACGCCGCGAACGATCGCGGTGTGTCCCTCGACGCGGATGTCGGCGCCCAGGCGCAGCAGTTCCTGCACGTGCATGAAACGGTTCTCGAAGATCGTCTCGCTGACCACGCCGACACCGTCGGCGATGCAGTCCAGCGCCATGAACTGCGCCTGCATGTCGGTGGGGACACCCGGGTGCGGCGCAGTCGCGATGTTCACCGCGCGCGGCCTGCGGCCGTGCATGTCCAGCGAAATCCGGTCGCCGTCGCAATCCAGCTCGGCGCCGGCCTCGCGCAGCTTGTCTAGCACCGCGTCCATGGTGTCGGGACGCGAATGGGTCGCCGTTATCGCGCCGCCGGTCATCGCCGCCGCGACCAGGAACGTGCCGCACTCGATGCGGTCGGCAACCACCGCGTGTTCGCCGCCATGCAGGCGCTCCACGCCTTCGACCACGATCCGTCCGCTGCCGGCACCCTCGATGCGCGCGCCCATCGCGACCAGGCACTGCGCCAGGTCGACGATTTCAGGCTCCATCGCCGCGTTCTCCAGCACCGTGCGCCCTTCGGCCAGGGTCGCGGCCATCAATACGTTCTCGGTGGCGCCGACGCTGACCATGTCGAACACCACGCGCGCGCCCTTCAGCCGCTTGGCCCGCGCCTTGATGAAACCGTGCTCGACGCTGACTTCGGCGCCCAGCGCCTGCATGCCCTTGATGTGCTGGTCGACCGGTCGCGAACCGATCGCGCAACCGCCGGGCAGCGACACTTCGGCGGCCCCGTGCCTGGCCAGCAGCGGCCCCAGCACCAGCACCGACGCACGCATGGTCTTGACCAGTTCGTAGGGCGCGACATGGCTGCGCACGCTGCGCGGATCGATGCGGATGTCGAAGCTGTCGTCCAGATGGATGCCGGCCCCGAGGTCGGCAAGCAGGCGCAGCGTCGTCTTGACGTCGTGCAGGTTGGGCACGTTGCGCACCATCAGCGGCCCGTCGGCGAGCAACCCCGCGCACAGGATCGGCAGCACCGCGTTCTTGGCGCCGGAAATGCGGACCTCGCCGCGCAGCGGCCGGCCACCCTCCACCACGATCTTCTGCATGCTCAGGCGCCCTGGTCCCTGGAGGCGATCTCTTCGGGGGTCAGGGTCTTCAGGGCCAGGGCGTGGATCTCGCCGCCCATGCGCTCGCCCAGGGTCGCGTAGACCAGGCGGTGCCGGGCCAGCGGCAGCTTGCCGCGGAAGGCCTCGCTGACCACGGTGGCCTCGAAGTGCACCCCGTCGTCGCCCCGGACCTCGGCGCGGGCCCCCGGGAGGCCTTGTTCGATCATTTGCTGAATGCTTTCGGGGTTCATCGGGCTGGCCACTCAAAGTCGCGTAAAATCGGGCTTCCAGTCTATCCGAAGCCCGCCCGCCCGATGCCTGCAGCGGCCAACCAGCAAGCACAGTTCGACTTCGCCGCCAGCGGCCGCCGCGTCCTCGAGATCGAGACCCGTGGCCTGGAGGCGATCGGCGCCCGCATCGACGGCGAGTTCACCCGCGCCTGCGAAGTCCTGCTGGCTTGCCAGGGCCGCGTGGTCTGCATCGGGATGGGCAAGTCCGGGCACGTGGCGCGCAAGATCGCCGCGACCTTCGCCTCCACCGGCACCCCGGCCTTCTACGTGCACCCGGGCGAAGCCGGCCATGGCGACCTGGGGATGATCACCGATGCGGACGTGGTCCTGGCCCTGTCCAACTCCGGCGAGACCGACGAGCTGCTGATGCTGCTGCCGGTGCTCAAGCGCCAGGGCAATGCCGTGGTGGCGATGACCGGACGCCCGGAATCGACCCTGGCCACCACCGCCGACATCCATCTCGACGTCAGCGTGCCGGCAGAAGCCTGCCCGCTCGACCTCGCCCCGACCGCCAGCACCACGGCCGCGCTTGCGCTCGGCGACGCGCTCGCGGTGGCCCTGCTCGAGGCGCGCGGCTTCACCGCCGACGACTTCGCCCGCTCCCATCCGGCCGGCAGCCTCGGCCGCCGCCTGCTGCTGCACATCACCGACGTGATGCACAGCGGCGACGAGATCCCGCGCGTGCGCGCCGAAGCCTCGCTCAGCGAAGCGCTGCTGGAGATGAGCCGCAAGCACCTGGGCCTGACCGCCGTGGTCGACGACGACAACCGCCTGATCGGCCTGTACACCGACGGCGACCTGCGCCGCTCGCTGGACGACGCCGCCATCGACCTGCGCAACACGCGCATCGACGCGGTGATGACGCGCACGCCCAAGTCGATCGGCAGCGACGCGCTGGCGGTGGAAGCGGCACGGATGATGGAAGACCACAAGATCAACGCGCTGATGGTGGTGGACGGCGACGGCTGCGTGGTCGGCGCGCTGAACATCCACGACCTGCTGCGGGCGCGCGTGGTCTGATGGCATTCGATCCGGCCGCCGCCTGCCCCGCCGACGTCCTTGCCCGGGCAGCCCGCGTGCGCCTGGCCTGTTTCGACGTCGACGGCACGCTGACCGACGGCCGCCTGGTGCTGGACGACGGCGACGGCCGCGAATACAAGGCGTTCCACGTGCGCGACGGCCAGGGCCTGACGCTGCTGCGCAAGGCCGGCATCGCGGTCGCGTTCGTCACCGCGCGCCCCGGCGACGCGGCGGCACGCCGCGCGACCGACCTCGGCGCGGAATCCCACGATCGCGTCGGCGACAAGCTCGCCTTCGTGCGCAAGCTCGCCCTGCAACATGGCGTCGGGATGGAAGAGGTCGCCTTCATGGGCGACGACCTCGCCGACGTTGCGGTGATGCGCGAAGCCGGCTTCGCCGCGGCACCGGGCGACGCGCATCCCTGGGCCCTGCAGCATGCGCACTGGCACAGCCTGTCGCGCGGCGGCGAAGGCGCTGCGCGCGAATTCTGCGACCTCGTGCTTGCCGCACAGGGCCGGCTCGCGGCTTTGCTCCCTTGAGCGTGCGCGCATGAGCTGGCGCACCACGCTCACGATCGTCCTGCTCGTCGCCGCCATCCTGACCGGCTGGTCGGTGTGGCGCCACCGCGCGCCGCAGGTCGCGACCGAAAGCATCGGCGGCCGCCCCGACTACCTGCTGCACGACCTGGAGCTGGTCGCGCTGGACGACGACGGCAAGGAATCGTTCACGCTGCGCGCACCGCTGGTGGCACGCAACCCCGACCAGGGCAACATGGAAATGCAGTCGCCGGTGTTCCTGCTGCCCGACAGCGAAGGCCGTTACTGGAGCGTCACCGCGCGCAGCGGCTGGGTTGCGGCCGACGGCAAGGAGCTGCGCCTGCTCGGCGACGTCACCGTCACGGGCCCGCCGGAACAGCGCGCGGTGGAAATGAACACCGCGCAACTGAACATCTACCCCGACCGCGACCTGGCGACCGCCGCTGGCGCAGTGACCATCACCCAACCCGGTTCTATACTCCGGGGCGTCGGCCTGGAATCCAACCTGGCCAGCAAGCGCTATGAACTCAAGTCGCAGGTACGCTCCCGCTATGTCCCCTGACCACGCCCGCCACCGCAAACCAGCCCCGCGACGCCACGCGTTGCCGCGGGCGCTTGCGCTGGCCTGCGTACTGCTGCCGGTGGCCGTGGCCATGGGCCGCTCCTCGGATCGCAACAAGCCGCTGGACATCGAAGCCGGCAGCCAGTCGGGCGTTTTCAGCAGCGACTCGGTCAACATCCTGTCCGGTGGCGTGCACATCACCCAGGGCACGCTGGACATCGAGTCGCAGACCGCGCGCCTGACGATGTCAGGCGGCGAAGTCGTGCGCGCGGTGTTCAGCGGCGGCCCGGTGGTGATGAGCCAGGAGATGGACGACGGCACGCCGATGAAGGCGCGCGCCGATAACATCGACTACAACCTCAAGACCGAGATCGTGGTGTTCACTGGCAACGTCAGCATCGAGCAGCCGCGCGGCAGCATGAGCGGCGGCCGCGTGGTCTACAACCTGCAGACCGGCAGCGTCGAAAGCGGTGGCGAAGGCAGCGGACGGGTGAAGATGCGGATCCTGCCGCGCAACAGCGACGGGGATGGCACCTAGATGCTCGTCGCCGAAGGGCTGCGCAAGCGCTACCGGTCGCGCGAGGTAGTGCGCGATTTCGGCCTGACCCTCGATGCCGGCGAAGTCGTCGGCCTGCTCGGCCCCAACGGCGCCGGCAAGACCACCTGCTTCTACATGATCGTCGGCCTGGTACCGGCCGATGCCGGCCGCATCGTGCTCGACGGCAACGAGATCACCGGCGAACCGATGTATGTCCGGGCCAAGCTCGGCGTTGGCTACCTGCCGCAGGAACCTTCCGTGTTCCGCAAGCTCAGCGTCGCCGACAACATCCGGCTGGTGCTGGAGTTGCGCGACGACCTCGACGGGCCGGGCCGCGAGCAGGAGCTCGAGTCGCTGATGGAGGAGCTGCAGGTATCGCACGTGGCCGACCAGCACGGCGCCAGCCTCTCCGGCGGCGAGCGCCGCCGCGTGGAAATCGCGCGCGCGCTCGCTGCCAGGCCGAGGCTGATGCTGCTCGACGAACCCTTCGCCGGCGTCGACCCGATTTCCGTGGGCGAGATCCAGCGCATCGTGCGCCACCTCAAGAACCGCGGCATCGGCGTGCTGATCACCGACCACAACGTGCGCGAGACCCTCGGCATCTGCGATCGCGCCTACATCCTCAGCGATGGCGGCGTCCTCGCCCAGGGCGCCCCCGACGCATTGCTCGCCAACCCCGACGTGCGCCGGGTCTACCTGGGCGAATCGTTCCGGCTCTAGGCCATGAAGCCGAGACTGCAGACATCGCTCGGACAGCAACTGGTGCTCACGCCCCAGCTGCGCCAGGCGATCCACCTGCTGCAGCTGTCGGCCGTGGAGATCGAGCAGGAGCTGGCCGCTGCCGTCGAATCCAATCCCCTGCTCGACTGGGCCGAGCCCGGCGACCGCGGCGACGCCGGCGAACCGTCGCCGGCCAGCGACGAAGCAACGGCGGCCGACAGCGTTGCAGCCGACGCCGTCGTGGACGAAGGCTGGGGCGGACGCGACGAAGGGTGGTCGGGTACGGGCGTGCAGGGCGGCGACGACAACCCGGCCGAACGCGTGGCCGAACCCGAGACCCTCCACGACCACCTGCTGTGGCAGCTGCACCTGTCGCACCTGTCGCCGCGCGACCGCCTGATCGGCGTTGCCCTGGTCGACGCCATTGACGACGACGGCTACCTGCGCGAGCCGCTGGAATCGATCGCGCAGGCGTTGCTGCCCGAAGTGCAGGCGACCGCGGAGGAGATCCAGGCGGTGCTGCACCAGGTCCAGCGCATGGACCCGCCGGGCGTCGGCGCGCGCGACCTGGGCGAGTGCCTGGCGCTGCAGCTTGCGTTGCTCGACGACGCCACGCCGGGCAAGGCCCTGGCCCTGCGCATCGCCGGCGGCCTGATGGAACGCCTGCAGAAGGCCGGGGTGGAAGCGCTGGCGACGGAACTGCGCTGCCCGCCAGCCGCGGTGGAAGAAGCGCTGGCGTTGCTGCGCACCCTGGATCCGCGCCCGGGTGGCGGCATCGGCGCCATCGCGGCCGAGGCCTACGTCACCCCGGACTGCACCATCTGGCGCCAGCACGGCGTGTGGCGGGTGGCCCTGGCCGGCCAGGGCACGCGGCTCACGATCCATCGCGGCTACGAGGCGATGATCGGCGCCGCCACCGGCGCCGACGCCGCCTACCTGCGCGGACACCTGCAGGAAGCGCGCTGGCTGCTGCGCAACCTGCAGGCCCGCGGCGAGACGCTGCTGCGGGTAGTCGAATGCCTGGTCCGCCAGCAGTCGGGCTTCCTCGAGTTCGGCGATCAGGCCCTTCGCCCGCTGACCCTGCGCGAGGTGGCCGCGGAACTGGACCTGCACGAATCCACCATTTCACGGGCGGTGTCGCGCAAGTACGTGCGCACCCCGCGCGGCACCCTGCCCCTGCGCGCGTTCTTCGCCTCGGGCATCGACACCGGCGGCGGGGGCGAGGCGTCCAGTACCGCCATCCAGTCCATGATCCGGCGCCTGATCGCCGCCGAGGACCCGCGCAAGCCCCTGTCCGACGCGAGCCTGGCCCGGACCCTGGAAGGCAACGGCGTCCCGGTCGCCCGCCGCACCGTGGCCAAGTACCGCGAGGCGATGAACATTCCCTCCTCGCAGGACCGGCGCCGCTTCGTTTAACCTTGTCTTCACAGTTTCGCCGCAGTTCCGGGCGATGCTGGTGTCCCGACAGTCGAGACGGACCAAGGAGATAGAGATGCGCATTGAAACCCACGGGCAGCAGATCGAAGTCACCCCCGCCATCCGCGATTACGTCGAGTCGAAGTTCGCGCGGCTGGGACGCCATTTCGAACAACCCCTGGACGTGCGCACGCTGCTCAGCGTGGTCAAGACCGAGCAGCGCGCAGAGGCGACGGTCAACTTCACCGGCCACACCCTGCATGCCCAGACCAATGGCGTGGATGTCTATGCCGCGATCGACCTGCTCGCCGACAAGCTCGACCGCCTGCTGGTCAAGCACAAGGAAAAGCAGGTCGACACCGTGCGCCGCGCCGAGAGCGCCGCGCGCAGCGGCGACTTCGCCTGATCCGCGCACCGGCCCGACCCGCATGCCCCTGCATTCCCTGCTCGGACCGGACCGCATCGCGCTGCTCGACGGGCCACTGGACCGCGACCAGGTACTGGACGCCGCCGCACGCCTGATGGCCGGCGGCGCCCCCGCGCTCGAGGCGTCCATCGCGGGAGCCCTGCACCAGCGCGAACGGCTGGGCAGCACCGCGATCGGCCACGGCGTGGCGATCCCGCACGGCCGCTGCAGCACAACCACGAAGGCCCGCGCCGCCTTCCTGCGGCTGCGGCAGCCGGTGGACTTCCAGGCCGGCGACGGCCAGCCCGTGGACCTGGTGTTCGCCATGGCGGTGCCGGAACATTTCACCCAGCAACACCTGCAGCTGCTGTCCGAGCTGGCCGAGTACTTCGCCGTGCCCGGCAACCGCGACGCGCTGCGTGCGGCGCCAGGACCCGACGCACTGCGTTCCCTGCTCCTGCGCGACGAGGCGGCATGAACGACGCGATCACCGCGAACGAACTGTTCGAACAGCAGCGCGAACGCCTCGAACTGCGCTGGACCGCCGGGCTGGGGGGCGCGTCGCGGCGGCTGGAAACCGGCGACACGCTCGCCCGTCGCCCGTCGCTGGCCGGCTACCTCAACGCCATCTACCCGAACAAGGTGCAGATACTCGGCACCGAGGAACTGTCCTGGCTCGACAGCCTGGATTCGCGGCTGCGCTGGGAAACGATCCAGAAGATCATGCATTTCACCCCGCTGGCGCTGGTCATCAGCAAGGACCAGTCCTGCCCGGAGGACCTGCGCCTGGCCGCGGAGGAAACCGCGACCCCGCTGTGGACCTCGCCCAAGCGCGGCCATGAACTGCTCAACCACCTGCAGTACCACCTGGCGCGGATGCTCGCGCCGCGGGTCACGCTGCACGGGGTGTTCATGGAGATCTATTCGATCGGCGTGCTGATCACCGGCGAATCCGGCCTGGGCAAGAGCGAGCTCGCGCTGGAACTGGTGACGCGCGGCCATCGCCTCGTGGCCGACGACGCGCCCGAGTTCACCCAGATCGCACCGGACGTGCTCGACGGCACCTGCCCGGAACTGCTGCAGGACCTGCTCGAGGTGCGCGGCCTGGGCGTGCTCAACGTGCGCGACATGTTCGGCGACACCGCGGTCAAGCGGAACAAGTACCTGCGCCTGATCGTGCACCTGAGCAAGCCGGTCGCGGACGTGGCGCAGGCCAGCACCGACGGCCTGGAACGGCTGACCGGCGAAGGCGGCTCGCGCCGGGTCCTGGACCTGGACGTGCCGACCATCACCCTGCCGGTGATGGCAGGCCGCAACCTGGCAGTCCTGACCGAAGCGGCGGCACGCGTGCACATCCTGCGGGCGAAAGGCGTCGACCCCGCCGCGGCGTTCATGGCCCGCCACAGCCACTTCCTCGAGCGATCCTCGTGAACGCCAATCCTTCGCCCATGCTGATCGTGGTCAGCGGCATGTCCGGGTCGGGCAAGTCGGTGGCCCTGAAGACCCTCGAGGACCTGGGCTTCTATTGCGTCGACAACCTGCCCGCCGACCTGCTGCCCGACTTCGTCCGCAGCGTGGCCAACGGCGACGGCGCGCCGCAGAAGCTCGCGGTCGGCATCGACGTGCGCAACCGCCACAGCGACCTGTCGAACATTCCCGAATGGCTGTCCACCGTCGGGACGATGGGGCTGGATCCACGCCTGGTGTTCTTCGACACCGAGGACATGGTGCTGCTGCGGCGCTACGCCGACACCCGCCGCCGCCACCCCCTCAGCCACCTCGGGCTGGGCCTGGCCGATGCCATCTCGCTGGAACGGCAGGTGCTCAAGCCGCTGCGCCAGATCGCCGACACCGTGATCGACACCACCGGCCTCAACGTCCACCAGCTGCGCCGCCAGGTGATCACCGAGTTCGGCCTGGGCAGCGACGCCAACCTGTCGCTGCTGTTCGAATCCTTTGCCTATCGCCGCGGCGTGCCGCCGGTGGCCGACTTCGTGTTCGACGCGCGGGTGCTGCCCAACCCGCACTGGAACCCGGAGCTGCGGCCGCTGTCCGGGCGCGACCAGGCCGTCGCCCGGTACCTCGAAGAGCAGCCCGAAGTACGCGCCTACGTCGCCGACCTGACCCGGTTCCTCGACGAGTGGCTGCCGAAACTGCGTTCGGATACCCGCAGCTACGCGACCATCGCCTTCGGCTGCACCGGCGGGCGCCATCGCTCGGTCTACCTGGCCGAAACGCTGGCGGAACATTGCCGGGAACAGGGCTGGGACGAAGTGGCCGTGCACCACCGGGAACTGGATTGACCAAACATGGCGCGGCGCTGCCGGTGCGCCTCGTGGTAACTTGAAGCATGGCCGTCGGCGTCCTGCTCGTGACCCACAAGGGAATCGGTACCGCCCTGATCGGGGTGGCGACGAAGCTGTTGCCGAAGCTGCCGTTGAAGACCGAGGCCTTCGAGGTCGCCTACGACGACGATCCCGATGCGGTCCTGCCGGCGGCCAGCGCCGCACTGCGGCGGGTGGACGACGGCGACGGCGTACTGGTGCTCACCGACCTGTACGGCGCCACGCCCAGCAACGTCGCCGCGCGCCTGGCCCGGTTGGGGACGCCCGTGCGGCGGGTGTCGGCCGCAAGCCTGCCGATGCTGCTTCGGGTGATGAACTACGCCGAGCTCGGCCTCGACGAACTGCCCGCGGTGGCTGCCGCGGGCGCGCGCAACGGTGTCGTCCACGACGACGCCTGAAGTGGAAAGGATGAAAAGGATGCTCGACGAGGTTCCACGCCCGTGATCGAACGCGAACTGCTGGTTGCCAACCGGCTCGGACTGCACGCGCGCGCCACCGCGAAGCTGGTGCAGGTGCTGTCGGCCTATCGCAGCAACGCCACCCTGTCGGCCAAGGGCCGGGAGGTCAATGCCAAGAGCATCATGGGCGTGATGCTGCTGGCGGCCGGCCAGGGCACGCCGGTGCTGTTGCGGGTGGAGGGCGAGGACGAAGCGGCCGCCGCCGACGCCATCGCCGGGCTTTTCGCGCGGCTGTTCGACGAGGAGGGCTGATGCGGCGGGAGTTGCCCGGCCAGGGTGCCTCCCGCGGCAGCGCGCTGGGGCGGGCCAGGGTACGCCTGCCGCACGTGCTCGAGGTCGCCGAGGAAAGGATCGACGACGTCGATGCCGAACTCGAACGCCTGCACGATGCGATCCGCATCGTCCGCGCCGAGATGCACGGCCTGCGCGCGCGCCTGCATGGCGCGCTGGCGCAGGAGGTCGGCGAATTCCTCGACCTGCACGCACTGCTGCTCGACGACCCGGAGCTGCTGCACGGCCTGGACGACCTGATCCGCGACGGCAGGTATTCGGCCGACTACGCCCTGCGCCTGCAGCGCGACCGCCTGGCCGCGGTGTTCGAGGGCATGGACGACGATTACCTGCGCAGTCGCATCGACGACATCGACCAGGTCATCAACCGCATCCACGCGGCGCTACACCGCGACCTCGGCGCCGGCCCCGACGTGGCCGGCGTCGCCGGCGAAATCCTGGTGACCGACAACGTGGCACCGGCGGAACTGGCGCAACTGCAAGGCCAGGGGGTGATGGCGATCGTCACCACCGCCGGCAACCCGCTGTCGCACACCGCGATCCTGGCGCGCAGCCTGCACCTGCCGCTGGTGGTCGGCGCCACCGGGGCGCTGCAGAAGATCAACGACGGCGACGTGCTCGCCGTCGACGGCGGCGACGGTCGGGTCGTGGTCGAACCCGGTCCCGCCGACCTGCGCGAACACCGCGCGCGGCTACGGGAACAGGCGCGCGAGCGCAAGGAGCTCCGGCGCCTGCGACGCGAGCCCTCGCGCACCCTCGACGGCGTCGACATCAAGCTCTGGGCCAACGCCGAGTCGCGCAAGGACGTGGCCGAGGCGCACGCGCTCGGCGCCGCCGGCGTGGGCCTGTACCGCACCGAGTTCCTGTTCCTGGGCAGCCGCGAGTTGCCCGACGAGGAGGAGCAGTTCCGCACCTATCGCGACGTGGTGCTGGGCATGACCGGGCGCACCGTGACCATCCGTACCCTGGATGTCGGCGCGGACAAGGCCGACCGCACCGGCCTGGTGCTCGAGAACGAGCCCAACCCGGCGATGGGGCTGCGCGGCGTGCGCCTGTCCCTGGCCCGCCCCGCGCTGTTCGACAGCCAGCTGCGCGCGATCGCACGCGCCTCGGGCTACGGCCCGGTGCGCCTGCTTGTTCCGATGGTCGCCGCACGCGAGGAGCTGCTGGATGTCCGCGCCCGGCTCGACGCGGTCTTCGCCGACCTGCGCGCGCAGGGGCAGGAAGTCGCCGACCGCATCCCGGTCGGGGCGATGATCGAGGTACCGGCCGCGGCGATCGCCCTGCCCTCGTTCATCGACCTGCTCGACTTCGTCTCGCTGGGCACCAACGACCTGGTCCAGTACCTGCTCGCGGTGGACCGCAACAACGACGCGCTGGCGACGATGTATTCGCCGCTGCACCCGGCGGTGTTGCGGCTGCTGTACCAGGTCGCGCGCACCGCCCGCGCCCGCGGCAAGCCGGCCTCGGTCTGCGGCGAGATGGCCGGCGACGCCCTGTTCGTGCCGCTGCTGCTGGCACTGGGCATCGAGGAGCTGAGCATGCACCCGGGCACGCTGCTCGAAGTGCGCCGCGCCATCCGCGGCTGCGACCTTGGCGCGCTGCGGGCGCGGCTGCCGTCGCTGATGCGCGCGCGCACCCGCGCCGGGATCGAAGCCTGGCTCGGGGGTGGGAAAGTCCCGCCGGTGCGGGGATAATGTGCCGACTATGAACGCCTGACCTCGGTACCTGTCGCGACGCGCCGGGTGCCCGCCACCCGCCGGAAGCCGCAATGGCCGAAGCCGTCCGCCACGACAAGACCGCGCGCCAGCTGCGTCTGCTCTCAGACGCGCTCGACAGCGGGCGCCTGGGTCCGGTCAAGCGCCTGGTCAACACCTTGTCGCCGGCGGAGATCGGCAACCTCCTCGAATCCCTGCCGCCGGGCCAGCGCACGGTCGTCTGGGGCCTGGTCGATGCCGAGGACGACGGCGAGGTGTTGCTGCACGTCGGCGACGAGGTCCGCGAGGGCCTGATCGCGGACATGGATCCGGACGAGATCGTGGCCGCGGTCGAGGACCTCGACATCGACGACCTCGCCGACCTCGTCGAGGACCTGCCGGGCACGGTCATCGACGAGGTGCTGAAGTCGATGGCGCGCGAGAACCGCGAACGCCTCGAGCAGGTGCTGTCCTATCCGGAGGACACCGCCGGCCGCCTGATGAACCCGGACGTGGTCACGGTGCGCACCGACACCACCGTCGACGTGGTGCTGCGCTACCTGCGCCTGCGCGGCGAACTGCCCGACCACACCGACCACCTCTACGTGGTCAGCCGCCGCCACCAGTACCTCGGCCGGATCGCGCTGCAGGCGCTGCTCACGCACGAGGCCTATACCCCGATCAACTCGCTGCTCGACGACGAGCAGCCGGCGATCGACGTCGGCGAGTCGGCCGAGGAAGTCGCGCGCCAGTTCTCCGACCACGACTGGATCTCCGCCCCGGTTGTGGACGACAACAACATCCTGCTCGGCCGCATCACCGTCGACGACGTGGTCGACATCATCCGCGAGCAGGCCGAGCACCAGGCACTCGGCGCCGCCGGCCTGGACGAGGACGAGGACCTGTTCAGCCCGGTTCGGCGCGCGGTGCGTGGCCGCATGCTGTGGCTGGGCCTGAACCTGATCACCGCGTTCCTCGCCTCGGCCGTGGTCGGCCAGTTCGAGGGCACGCTGGAACGCGTGGTCGCGCTGGCGGTGCTGATGCCGATCGTGGCCGGCATGGGCGGCAACGCCGGCACCCAGGTGCTGGCGCTGATGGTGCGCGGCCTGGCGCTCGGCCAGGTCGGCGCGAGCAACGCGAAAGTGCTGCTGTGGAAGGAAATCCGCGTCGCCCTGCTCAACGGGCTGATGCTGGGCAGCCTGGTCGGCCTGGTGGCGCTGCTGTGGTTCCACAACTGGCAGCTCTCGCTGGTGATCGGCGCCGCGCTCACCATCAACCTGTGCGCCTCCGCGCTGGCCGGCGTGCTGGTGCCGCTCACGCTCAAGCGCATGGGCTACGACCCGGCACTGGCCGGCGGCGTGATCCTGACCACCGTCACCGACGTGATCGGCTTCCTCAGCTTCCTCGGGCTGGCGACGCTGGTGCTATTGCGCTAGCAACTCTTCGAGCACGGCCATGCGCATGGCCACGCCGTTGCCCACCTGCACCAGGATCCGCGACTGCGCGCCGTCGGCGACCTCGGCGTCGATCTCGATGCCGCGGTTCATCGGCCCAGGGTGCATCACGATCGCGTCGGCGGCGGCCTGGCGAAGGCGTTGTTCGGTCAGGCCGTAGTCGCGGTGGTAGTCCTCGATCGAGGTGATCAGTCCGTCGACCATGCGCTCGCGCTGCAGGCGCAGCATCATCACCACGTCGACGCCTTCCAGTGCGGCATCGAAGTCGCCGGTGACGGTGCAGCCGGCCAGTTCGGCGTCGTCGGGGAGCAAGCTCTTCGGGCCGCACACACGGATCTCCCCCGTGCCCAACGTACGCAGTGCGTGCAGGTCCGAGCGCGCGACGCGGGAGTGCCTGACGTCGCCGACCACCAGCACCTTCAGGCCGCTGAAGTCCGCGCCCTTGGCCTGGCGCATGGTCAGCATGTCGAGCAGGCCCTGGGTGGGATGGGCGCGGCTGCCGTCGCCGGCGTTCACCAGGCAGGTGCCGGCACCGGCCACCTCGGCCAGGGCGTCGACCGCGCCGGCCTCGTGGTGGCGCACGATGAATCCGTGCACGCCCATGGCCTCGAGCGTGCGCAGCGTGTCGGCCGCGGTCTCGCCCTTGCGCGTGGACGACGTGGACGCATCGAAGTTCAGCGTATCGGCACCCAGCCGCGCCGCCGCCAGCTGGAAGCTGGAGCGCGTGCGCGTCGAGGGTTCGAAGAACAGCGTGCACACCGCGCGCCCGGCCAGGCGGTCGCGTACCGCGGCGCCGCCATGCGCATGCGGGTGCAGCGCCTCGGCGCGATCGAGCAGGCGTTCCAGGACCGCGCGCGGCAGGCCCTCGAGCGTAAGCAGGTGGCGCAATCGCCCATCGGCGTCGATCTGTGCGGTCATCTTGTCGGGAGGTCGTGGAGGGGAATGGCGTCGTCGGGTGCGGCCAGCCAGCGCTCGACGATGACGGCTGCGGCCACGGCGTCGAGTGCCGCGGCGTCGCGGCGGCG
>NZ_JARUVM010000031.1 GCF_029763755.1 Luteimonas sp. 8-5 | reverse complement strand
CCCCGCCGCGCCCGGCCGACATCGGTCCCGGCGAATGGGGCACGGTGCTGCGCCGCTACCGCGCCGCCTGCTCCGCGCGCCTGGTCTGGCGCGACGTGCTCGGCATCGACCAGGTCGCCGATACCCTGGCCGGAAGCACCTCGCTTGCCGATACCTGCCTGCAACTGGCGCTGGAGGCGCTGGAAGCCGACTTCGCCACGCGCCATGGCCATGTCCGCCATGCCGACGGCAGCCCGCAGCGCATGGTGGTCTTCGCGCTCGGCAAGCTGGGCGGCGGCGAGCTGAATTTTTCCTCCGATGTCGACCTGGTCCTGGCGTACGAGGACGACGGCGAGAGCGATGGCCCGCGTCCCCTGGCCGCCGAGCAGTACTACTCGCGCCTCGGCCAGCAACTGGCGCGGCTGCTCGACGAGGTCACCGCGGAAGGCTTCTGCCATCGCGTCGACCTGCGCCTGCGTCCGTTCGGCAATGCCGGGCGCATCGCCTGGTCGTTCGCGGCGATGGAGTCCTACTACCAGCGCGAAGGCCGCGACTGGGAACGCTACGCCTGGCAGAAGGCGCGCCCCGTGGCCGGCGATGTCGCCGCCGGCGAACGCTTCCTGGAGATCCTGCGACCGTTCGTCTACCGACGTTACCTCGACTACGGCGCGCTCGACGGCCTGCGCGAGATGAAGACAGCGATCGCGGCCGAAGTGGCGCGCAAGGAACTGGCCGACGACATCAAGCGTGGGCCCGGCGGCATCCGCGAGATCGAGTTCCTGGTCCAGGCGCTGCAGCTGA
Source organism: Luteimonas sp. 8-5 (assembly GCF_029763755.1). GTDB lineage: Bacteria > Pseudomonadota > Gammaproteobacteria > Xanthomonadales > Xanthomonadaceae > Cognatiluteimonas. The sequence continues at coordinate 391 of NZ_JARUVM010000031.1, read as the reverse complement.
TCCGCGGCGGGCGCGAACCGGCGCTGCGCGAACGGCGCCTGCTGCCGGCACTGTCCGCGATGGTGCGCGCCGGCCACGTCGAGGCCGGAGCCGGCACCTCGTTGCGCGAGGCCTACCTGTTCCTGCGCCTGGTCGAGAACCGGGTGCAGATGCTGCGCGATGCGCAGGTGCATGCACTACCCGCCGATCCGCCGGACCAGGCACGGATGGCCGCCACGCTTGGATTCGACGGCTGGCCGGGATTGCTGGAAGCGCTTGGCCGGCATCGCGGCTTCGTCGCCAGCGAGTTCGCCGAACTGCTCGCGCCGCGGCGTCGCCGCGATGCGCCCAACACCCTGGCGCTGTACTGGCGCGCGTTGCCGGATGCGGGCGACATGCAGGTCCTGGCCGA
>NZ_JARUVM010000030.1 GCF_029763755.1 Luteimonas sp. 8-5 | reverse complement strand
GCACGGATGGCCGCCACGCTTGGATTCGACGGCTGGCCGGGATTGCTGGAAGCGCTTGGCCGGCATCGCGGCTTCGTCGCCAGCGAGTTCGCCGAACTGCTCGCGCCGCGGCGTCGCCGCGATGCGCCCAACACCCTGGCGCTGTACTGGCGCGCGTTGCCGGATGCGGGCGACATGCAGGTCCTGGCCGATGCCGGGTTCGAGGAGCCGGCCAGCGCCGACGCGGCGTTGCGCGATCTCGCGCGCGCACCGTCGCTGCGCGCGCTGTCGGACAACGCGCGCGCGCGCATGGACCGCGTGCTGCCGGCGTTGCTCGACAGCGCCGCCATGTCGCCGCAACCCGATGCGGCGCTGCGCCGCCTGCTGCCGTTGCTGCACAACATCCTGCGCCGTGCCAGCTACCTGGCGCTGCTGGACGAGCAGCCGGCGGCCCTGCAGCGACTGGTCTCGGTGCTCGCGCGCAGCGCCCTGCTGGGCGAGCGCCTGGCCGCGCACCCGCTGCTGCTGGACGAACTGCTGGACGTGCGCGTGTCCGGGAACCTGCCCGGGCGCGAGGCCATGATCGCGGCCTGCGACGCCGCGCTGGCGCAGGAGGATCCGGAAGCGGCGCTGCTTGCGCTCAACGAGACGCGCCAGGCGCTGAGCTTCCGCATTGCGCTGGCCACGCTGGACCAGCGCCAGGGCGCGCAGGACAGCGTGCGGCAACTGGCCTGGCTGGCCGATGCGGTGGTGTCGGTGGTGGTGCGCCTTGCCGAACGCGAGATGGCGGGCGCGCACGGCGTCATTGCCGGCTCGCGCTTCGCGGTAGTCGGTTACGGCAGCCTCGGCGGCGAGGAGATCGGGTTCGGTTCCGACCTGGACCTGGTGTTCCTCTACGACCCGGGTACCGAAGCGGGTGGCGACGCATTGTCCGGCGGCCCCAGGCCGCTCGAGGCGTCGCGCTGGTTCGCACGGCTGGCGCAGAAGATCGTCGCCTTGCTGGGTACGGTGACCGCCGCCGGCCGTCTGTTCGATGTCGACGTGCGGCTGCGCCCGGATGGTGCGAAGGGGTTGCTGGTCTCGCCGCTGGCCGGCTTTGCCGAGTACCAGCGCCAACGCGCGTGGACCTGGGAACACCAGGCGCTGGTGCGCGCGCGCTGCGTAGCCGGGGATCCCGGCTTGTGCGCGCGATTCGAATCCGTGCGCGACAGCGTCCTGGCCCAGGTGCGCGACGCGGAGGGGTTGCGCACCGACGTGGCGGCGATGCGCGCCCGCATGCGCACCGAGCTGGACCGGACCGGGCCGGGAGGTTTCGACCTGAAACAGGGAGAAGCCGGCCTGGTGGACCTCGAGTTCCTGCTGCAATACCTCGTGTTGCGCGAAGCAGGCGCCCACCCGGCCCTGCTCCGGCCGCGCGACACGCCGGGCCTGGTACAGGCCGCATGCGACGCAGGGTTGATCGATGCGGCGAGCCGCGATGCGCTGTGTGCGGCGCATGCGGTGCTGCTCGACGCCGGATTGCGCTGCACCCTGGACCGGCGCCGGCGGATGGTGCCGGAGGACGACGCGATCGCGGGCGCGCGTGCCGCGATCCGCGCGGCATGGCAGGCGGCGTTCGGCTAGGCCGGCAGGTCGAACAGCAGCACGTCCGCGCCACGACCGGAGATGCGCACCGGCGCGGATTCGCCAGCGTAACCCAGCGCATCGCCGGCGAGCAGCGGACGGCCTTCGACGCTGGCCTCGCCACGGGCCAGGTGCAGCCAGTAGCGTCGGCCGCGATCGGGGATGAAATCGACGCTGTCGCCTTCCTCGAGCAGCGTGCCGCGCAACCACGCCTGCTGGCGGATCGCCAGGCTATCACCGGCGCCGTCGGGAGAGGCCAGCGTGGCCCAGCGCCCGCGACGCAGTGCGGGGTCGAACGCACGTTGCGCGTAGTCCGGCGGTGCGTTCACGCGGTCGGGCTGGATCCAGATCTGCAGGAAGTGCACCGGCTCGTCCTGCGAGGCGTTGAACTCGCTGTGCTCGATCCCGTGGCCGGCGCTCATCCACTGCAGTTCGCCCGGGCGCAGCACGCCACCGCCGCCGGTGCTGTCCCGGTGCGCAAGCGCACCCGACAGCACGTAGCTGAGGATCTCCATGTTGGCATGGCGGTGCGGCGCGAATCCGCCGCCGGGCGACACCCGGTCCTCGTTGATGACCCGCAGCGGGCCGAAGCCCATCCACTCCGGGTCGTGGTAGTGCCCGAACGAGAAGGTGTGCCGGCTGTCGAGCCAGTCCGAGCGCGCGAGGCCGCGCGCGGTCCCGGGGCGTTCGAAGATCATTGCCTTTACTTCGCTTCCGGCGCCTTGGCGCTGGCTTCGGTGGTGATGCGCAGCGCGATCTCGTCGCTGACCATCGGCACGTACTTGTCGATGCCGAACTCCGAGCGCTTGATCGTGGTGGAGGCATCGAAGCCGATGGTCGGGGTCTTGCCCATCGGGTGCGGCGCGGCCTTGTTGAGGGTCACGTCGAGCACGACCGGCCTGGTGACGCCGTGCAGCTCGAGGTTGCCGGTGACCTCCAGGCGGCCTTCGCCGGTGGCGCGCACCGAGGTGCTCTTGAACGTGGCCTGCGGGAACTGCCCGGCGTCGAAGAAGTCGGCGCTCTTCAGGTGCTCGTCGAGCTTGGGCACGAAGCTGTCGATGCCGGACATCGGCAGCACCACTTCCACCGACGACTTCTCCGGCGCTTCGGCGTCGTACACGATGGTGCCGCTGGCGTCGCCGAAGTTGGCGCTGGGATTGGAATAGCCGAAGTGGTTCCAGGTGGCCAGCACCACGGTATGGGTCGGATCGATGGTGTAGGCGACTTCCGCCGCGTTGGCGCCGAACACGGCGAACGAGAGGGCGGTGGCGAGGGCAATGCGCTTGAGGTTCATGGGGGTAGTCTCCTGAGAGGGGGGTCCGGTGGGGTCATTCGATGCGGCAGGTTTCGTCGAACTCCAGCCGCGGGGCGCGCGGATGCACGCTGGACGGTTCGCCGCGGCCGAGGTTGACGAGGAAGTTGGAACGGATCTTAGTCCCGGCGAAGAAGGCGGCGTCGACCTTGGCGGTGTCGAAGCCCGACATGGGGCCGCAATCCAGGCCAAGCGCACGCGCCGCCAGGATCAGGTAGGCGCCCTGCAGGCTGCTGCTGCGCAGCGCGGCACGATACAGCTCGGCTTCCGGGGAGTCGGAGAACCAGCCGCGCGCATCGGTGTGCGGGGCCAGCACCGGCATCTTGTCGTAGAAGGCCATGTCGTAGGCCACGATCACCGTGCATGGCGCGGCCATGGTCTTGGCGTAATTGCCCTTGTCCAGGGCCGGGCCGAGTTTCGCCTTGCCTTCTGGCGACTTCACGAACACGAAGCGTCCCGGGCAGGTGTTGGACTGGGTCGGGCCGAACTTGAAGGTGTCGTACAGCCGGCGCAGCAGCGCATCGTCGACGTCGCCGGTAAAGGCGTTGTAGGTGCGGGCCTTGAGGAAGAGTTGTTCAAGGGCAGGCTGTTCAAGGGTGGTGGTGTCTGGCATGTAACGTCCCGTGTCCATCGCAAGCCCACAGTGTAGAGTGTCCACCACCGGATTCCGTCGACAAATCCGCAACATACGGTCGCAGTGATGGAACGATCGGCGTTCGAGCAGGCCTGGATCCTCAGCGACGGCAATGCCGGCAACGTGCGCCAGGCGCAGTCGCTGGCGGCCGCGCTGCACCTCTCTCCGCTGGAATGGACCCTGCGTTCCAGGGCGCCATGGCGATGGCTCGCACCGCGCCGCGTGCCTGGCGCCGAGGGCGCCTTCGACGATGGATTCCGCGAGGCACTGGATGCGCCGCCTGGCCTGGCGATCGGCTGCGGGCGCCAGGCGGCGCTGGCCACGCGGTTGTTGCGCGCGCGCGGTGCGAAGGTCGTGCAGGTGCTGGATCCGCGGCTGTCGCCCGCACACTGGGACATCGTCGTCGCGCCCGCGCACGACCGCCTGGCCGGGGCGAACGTGATCACGTTGCAGGGCAGCCTGCATCCGGTCGACGATGCCTGGCTGGCGCGTGCGCGTACCGCGTTCCCCGCGCTGGGGACCTTGCCCGGCCCGCGGACCACGCTGCTGGTCGGTGGGCCTACCGCGGCGGCGCGCTTCGACGGCGCCAGCCTGGACCGCTGGTTCGACACGGTCGCGGCCACGGTCGCCGCTGAAGGCGGCAGTCTCCTGCTCAGTGCCTCGCGGCGTACGCCGGCGGCCCTGCGCGAACGCCTGCGGGCGCGTTGCGCGCACGTCGGCAGGCGCTGCTGGTTCGACGCCAGCGACGGCCCCAATCCCTATCCGGGAATGCTGGCCTGGGCAGATCGCATCGTGTGCACGCCGGATTCGGTGAACATGCTGTCGGAGGCCTGCGCCACCAACGCGCCGGTGTTCGTCGCCGACCCGCACTGCGTCCGCGGCCGCATCGGGGGCTTCCTCGACGGGCTCGCCGGCGCCGGGCGGGTGCGCGCGCTGCACGGGCCGCTGGACGCGTTCGAGGTCCGGCCGCTGCGCGAGACCGCCAGGGTCGCGGCCGAGGTCCGCCAACGCCTCGCGCTGGCGTAAAATGGCGGTTCCGCAACAGGTGGATTCCAGCGCGATGGTCCAGCACGCCCCCAACACCGCTTCAGCGCCCGCCAATGCCGAGCAGCGCTACGAGGTCCGGCGCGCGGACCTGCCGCTGAGCTGCCCGCTGCCGTCCATGGCGCTGTGGAATTCGCACCCGCGGGTCTACCTGCCGATCGAGTCCGAGGGCGGCGAGAGCCAGTGCCCGTACTGCGGCGCCCACTTCGTGCTGGTCGATTGACCCGAACGCTGACGGTCGTGCAGTTGCTGCCGGCGCTCGAATCCGGCGGCGTCGAACGTTCAACCCTGGAGATCGCCGAGGCGCTGGTGCGCGCAGGCCACCGCGCCCTCGTGGTGTCGGCCGGCGGTCGGCTGGTGCCTGCGCTGCGTGCGCTCGGCGCCGGACACTTCGAACTCGACATCGGGCGCAAGTCGCCGCTGGCCTTGCGCCACGTCGCCACTTTGCGCCGGCTGTTCGCACGCGAGGGCGTCGACATCGTGCATGCGCGCTCGCGGGTGCCGGCCTGGCTGGCGCGTTTCGCGCTGCGCGGCCGCAATGCCGGCGGGCCGCGCTTCGTCACTACCGTGCACGGGCTCAATTCGCCGTCGCGCTACAGCGCGGTCATGGCATCGGGCGACCGGGTGATCTGCGTATCGCGCACGGTGCGCGACTACGTGGCCAGGCATTACCCGCGCGTGGATCCGGCGCGGCTGCAGGTGATTCCGCGCGGCATCGATCCACGACGTTTTCCGGCGGCACCGCTGCCGGATCCGGCGGCAAGGGCCGAGGTTGCCGCCCTGCATCCGGCCCTGGGCGGCAACGGTCCGTTGCTGCTGCTTCCGGGCCGGGGCACCCGGCTAAAGGGACATGCCGATGCATTGCGCTTGCTCGCGGCGCTGCGGGGGCAAGGCGTGGATGCGCGACTGTGGATGCCCGGCGCGCGCGATGCGGCTCGGGCAGCCTACGTGGCCGAACTCGAAGCCCTGGCCGCCAGTCTCGGCGTCGTGGGCCAGCTCGCGATCACGCCGCCCACCGATGCGGTCGCGCGCGCCTACGCCGCCAGCGACCTGGTTCTGCAGCTTTCGCACAAGCCCGAGGCGTTCGGCCGTACCGTGCTGGAAGCGCTGTCGGTCGGGCGCCCGGTGCTGGGCTGGGACCATGGCGGCGTCGGCGAGCAGCTGCACGCGCTGTGGCCGGCGGGCGCGGTGGCGCCCTTCGATGCCGGCGCGCTGCTGGCACGCGCGCAGGATCTTCTCGCGCGGCCGGCAGCGCCTGCGGTTACGATGCCCCACACCTTGCGCGAAATGCAGGAGGCGACGCTGTCGCTGTATGACGAACTTGTCCGCAACCGCTGATCCATCGCCCACCCCGGCCCCGGTGCCGGTCGGCTGGCGCTGGGCGCCGGCCTGGGTGCTGGCGTTCGTTGCGCTGTGGCCCGCGCCCGGCTACGCCGAGGCGGTGATGGTGCTGGGCGCGCTGGCGGCGATCGTGCGCCTGCTGCTGGTGCGTTTCCGCGACGGCAGCCGCCTGCTGAGCGGGCCGGCATGGGCACTGACCAGCGTGCTGTTCTGTTCCTACTGGCTGCCGGAGCTGTTGTCGGCGGTCGATGCCATTGACCAGCCGCGCGCGATCGGCGAAGCCATCGTCGACCTGCGCTACCTGCCGTTCCTGTGGCTGGCGGCAGCCGCGGTGGCCGATGCTTCGAGCCGGCGCACGACGCTGGGCGGCCTCGCGATCATCGTCGCGGCGTGGACGGTGGATGCACTGGTGCAGGCGCTTGCCGGCACCAGTCCCCTGTTCTGGGGCATCGACACGCTCAAGCAGGCGATCAGCGGGCACGGCATGTGCCCCGTCGCCGAGACCGCGCGCGTGGATCGCCTGAGCGGCGTGCTCGGGCCCTGCAACCTCAAGCTCGGCGTGGTCATGGCCAGCCTGTCGCCCTTCGCCCTGCATGTCGCCGCGCGGCGCTTCGGCAGTGCGGGGTGGATGGTGGCTGCCGCCGCGATCGGCTTGGTCGTGCTGCTGGCCGGAGCGCGCGCGGCGTGGCTCACCTTCGGCCTGGCGCTGGTCCTGTCGGGCTGGCAACTGCTGGGATGGAAGCGGCTGTTGGGCGTGTTCGCGTTCGGTGCGATCGCGCTGGGCGTGCTCACCGCCACCTCGCCGCAGGTGCGCGACCGCGTGCAGCGCACCGCGCATGCACTGGCCGCCAATCCCGAAGGGGTCGACGTCGCGTTGTCGGGGCGCACGCAGATCTGGGGCGCCGCGATGTGCATGGCCGGCAGGCATCCGGTCAATGGCGTGGGGGCACGCGGCTTCCGCGAGGCGTTCCCGGACTGCGATCCCGCGCCGGGCGAGGCCCCGGCGTGGGGCGACGGGCCCGCGTTGCATGCGCACCAGATCGTGCTGGAGATCCTGAGCGAAACCGGCTTCCTGGGCCTGCTGTGCTGGCTGGCCGGCGCGGCCCTGGCGTGGCGCGCGTGGCGCTATGCGGGCGATGCCGCGCGCGAGCACGCGCGCCCGGCAATGCTCGCGCTGGTGGTGACGGTGTTTCCGTTCAACACCCACCTCGCGTTCTATTCGACGTTCTGGGGCGGGCTGACCTTGCTGCTCGCCGCGCTGTACGCGGGTAGCCTGCTCGGGCGCGACAGCGGCGCGCGGCACCAGGCCTAGCGGTAGGGATCGCTGCCGCCGCCGGGCTGGTGCTTGAAGCGACGGTGGATCCACAGGTACTGCTCCGGCACGGCGCGCACCATCGTTTCGATTTCCGCCATCACCAACGCGGTGTCCGCGGTCGCGTCGCGCGACGGAAAATCGTCGAACGCCGGCGAGAGGCGCAGGTCGTATCCACCGTCGGCGCGGCGCTGGTGCGCGAACGCGAGCACGGTGGCTCCGGACAGGCGCGCCATCTGGTGGGTGGAGGTCAGGCTCGAAGCCGGCCTGCCGAAGAACGGCACGTACACGCTCTCGCCGCGGCGCGTTTCCTGGTCGGGCGCGAACCACAGCACGCCGCCGTCCTTGAGATGGCGGATCGCCGGTCGCAGTTCCTCGCGGCTGAACATCGCCGTCGCATAGCGAAGTCGGCCGCGCTTGACCGCCCATTCCAGTGCCGGCTGCGAATGCGGTCGATACATCCCCGCCAGCGGAACGTGTCCGCACAGCAACCGCCCGCAGATCTCCAGGGTGGTGAAGTGGCCCGAGACGAGGATCACGCCGCGCCCGGCGGCGACCGTGGCCTGCAGGTGTTCCAGTCCGTGCAACTGCACCTGGCGCGGGGCGACCGGCAACCGGCCCCACCAGGCCCGCGCGAATTCGAACAGGCCGATGCCAAGTGCCGCGAAGTTGGCGCGCAGCAGGCGCTGGCGCGCAGCCGCATCGAGTCCGGGAAAGCACAGTTCGAGGTTGCGCGCGGCGACCCGCCGGCGCGAGCCCATGGCCACGCGCAGGAACGCGCCGAGCCCGCGGCCGAGGCCGCGCTGCAATGGCCAGGGCAGATGCGCGAGCGCGGCCATCGCCCCCACCAGCAGCCACATCGGCCAGTGCCGCGGGCCGAGCGGCGCTGGGCCGGCGCTGGTGGGCGATACGCTCATGCCGCGATTCTATGGTGTTCGCTTATCCTGTCGCCATGCCGGCCGACGCCAACGAAGCCGATTCCACCGAACGCGTGCTGCGCGGCCTGTACTCGGCCGCGCTGTACCTGTTGCTGCCGATCACGATCTACCACCTGATCTGGCGCAGCTTCCGCCAGGGCGAATACCTGCAGCGCTGGAACGAGCGCTATGCGGCCTATGGCGGCCTGCCCGCCCACGACGCGACCATCTGGGTGCACGCGGTCTCGGTGGGCGAGGTCAACGCCGCCGCGCCGCTGGTCAACAAGCTGCTGGCACTGCGCCCGGGCGTGCGCCTGCTGGTGACGAGCATCACCCCGACCGGATCGGCGCGGATCCGCGCGCTGTGGGGCGAGAGGGTCGAGCACGTCTACCTGCCCTACGACTTGCCGGGCGCCGTGTCGCGCTTCCTGCGTCACTACCGGCCGCGCGTGGCCCTGGTGCTGGAGACCGAGCTCTGGCCCAACCTGATGTTCGGCTGCCGCGACCACGGCATTCCGGCGTGGATCGTCAATGCGCGGCTCTCGGAGCGCTCGTTGCGCGGATACCGGCTGCTGCGGCCGCTGCTGCGGCGCGCGCTGCACACGCTGCGTGGCGTGCTGGCCCAGTCGTCCGGCGATGCCGCGCGCTTCGTCGACCTCGGCGCCGATCCCGCGGCGACCCGCGACGTCGGCAACCTCAAGTACGACATCGCGCCGTTCGAGGGTGCGGAGGCGTTCACCGCGGAGTTCCGTGCGCGGGTCGGCGAGCGCCCGGTATGGATCGCCGCCAGCACCCATGCCGACGAGGAGCAGGCCGTGGTCGCGCTGCACCGGCGCCTGCGCGAGCGCTGGCCCGACCTGCTGCTGCTGTGGGCCGCGCGCCATCCGGAACGTTTCCGCGCCGTCGCGCAGCAGTCGGTGGAAGCCGGCTGGCGCGTGGCCACGCGCAAGCTCACGCAGTGGCCGGACGACCAGGACGGCGTGTTCGTGATCGATACGCTGGGCGAACTGGTGCCGTTCTACGGGTGTGCCGACGTCGCCTTCGTCGGCGGCAGCCTGCAGGACATCGGCGGACACAACCTGCTCGAGCCGGCCGCGGCCGGCACCGCGGTCGTGACCGGGCCGCACCTGCACAACTTCGTCGACATCGCCGCGCGCCTGCGTGCGGCAGGGGCCCTGCTGGTCGGCAACGACGTCGACGAGGTCGGCCACCACCTGGCCGCATTGCTCGACGACGCGGCATTGCGCAAACGCATGGTGGTGGCGGGCCAGGCCCTGGTCGAGGAAGGCCGGGGTGCGCTCAACCGCACCCTGGACCTGGTGGCGGCGGACCTGCCGCCGCCGTGATGCGGCTTACTGCGTGCCGCCATCCTGCAGCTTCGCGTCGGCGTCCACGGTCAGCAGGCGGTTGATGTCGCGCACGTCCTCGATGTCGAGGGTGCCCGCGGCCTGCTCGAGCAGCAGCCGGTTCTGCAGGAAGTTGTACTTGGCCAGCGAGTACTGGCGCTGCGCGTCGAACAGGTTCTGCTGGTTGATCAGCACGTCGATCACGGTGCGGGTGCCCACTTCCAGGCCGACCTGCGACGCGTCGTAGGCGCTCTGCGCCGAGACCAGCGCCAGGCGGCGTGCCTCGACCTCGCTGACACCGGCGACCAGGGTCTGGTAAGCGTTGCGGGTGTTGCGCACCAGCGCGCGCTTCTGCTGCTCGAGTTCGTCGGCGGCGATGTCGCGCTGGGCGACGGCCTGGCGCACGCGCGACTGGTCGGCGCCGCCGGAGAAGATCGGCACGTTCAGGGTGACGCCGAACGACGGGCCGCGGCTCTCGCTGCCGGTCGGGAAGGTGCTGCTGAACGGCGGGTTGGTGCTGGTGAAGGTGCTGTCGCCCCAGGAGGCGTTCTTGCCCCAGCTGCCACCGAAGGTGAGCGTGGGCAGGTGGTTGGCGCGGGCGACGTTGATGTCGGCCTCGCTCGCCTGCAGCTGCAGCTCGCGCGCCTTCAGCGCGGGGTTGTTGTCGATGGCGGTGGCGACCCAGCCATCGGCGTCGTGGTCGGCCGGCAGCGCGGGCTGGAAGTCGTCGGGCAGGCCCTTGAGGTCGCGCACCGGCTGGCCGGTGATCTCGGCCAGCGCCTGGTAGGCGTCTTCCAGCGCGTTGCGGGTGAGGATGGTGTTGGCGCGGGCGCTGTCGTAGGTGGCGCGCGCCTCGTGCACGTCGGTGATCGGCGCCAGGCCGACTTCCAGGCGCTTGCTGGCGAAGTCGAACTGCTTCTTCAGCGCGGTTTCCTGCGCCTCGGCGGCGGCCAGGGTCTCGATCGCGACCAGCACGTCGAAATAGGCCTTGGAGGTGCGGGTGACCAGCGAATCGCCGGCCGATTCCAGGGTGAAGTCCGCCGCGCGGCTCAGCGCGCCCTGGCTGCGCACGCGGTTGAACGCACCGAAGTCGAACAGCACCTGGTCGACGTTGACGCCGACGCGGCGGGTGTTGGTGGTGCTTTCCGACTCGCCGTTGATGCGGACGAAGTCGTTGGTGACCGGATCGAAGATGTTGTCGCTGGACGGACCTTCGCTCTTCGAACGGTTGTAGCTGGCCGATCCGTTGAGCTGCGGCAGCAGCGCCGCGCGCGCCTGCACCGCGCCTTCCCTGGAAACCAGGCGGCTGGACTCGGCGGCCGAGAGCTGCGGGTCGCCCATGCGGGCGAGCTCGTAGGTCTGCAGCAGGTCTTCGGCGTGGGCGCCGGCGACCGGGAGCATGGCGATGGCGAGGGCCAGGGCGAGGGGGCGTCGGATCATGGAGTGAATCCTTGTGGGGTGTGCAGTCGCGGGTTACAGGATGAACTGCGGGGCCGGCGCAGCGCCGGCAAGGTAGGGGAGGTCGGTTTCGAACAACGAGTCGGGGCGCGCGGCGTTGACCGCATCGCCATCGCGGCGCACCAGCACCGCTTCCATCGCCGGGGCGCGGCCGCGGACCACGAACAGGCGACCGCCCGGGCGCAGCCACTGCAGGAAGCGCTCCGGGATGGTGTCGACGGCGCCGGTGACGCAGACCGCATCGAAGCGCCGCTCGGTGTCGTAGGCGAGGGCGTCGGCCACTTCGATGGCGACGTTGCCGCCCAGGCCGGTGGCGTCCAGCCGCGCACGCGCGGCTCCGGCCAGGTCGGCATGGCGCTCGATGCTGAGCACCGAACCGGCCAGCTGGCCCAGGCATGCGGAGATGAAGCCGCTGCCGGTGCCGATTTCCAGCACTTCGTCGCCCGGCTGCAGGGCAAGCGCCTGGAGCATGCGGCCTTCGACCACCGGCTTCATCATCGTTTCGCCGTGGCCGATCGGCAGTTCCAGGTCGGCGTACGCAACCGCGCGATAGCTCTCGGCGACGAAGGCTTCCCGCGGGAGGCGCGACATCACTTCGAGCACCCGGTTGTCGAGCACGTCCCAGGGCCGGACCTGCTGTTCGACCATCGCTTCGCGGGCGCGCGCAAAGGCGCTGGTGCTGTCGTTCGACGCGTTCATCAAGGCTCTCTTGCGGGGGGCGGCCGGAATGCCGGACCCGCGATTTTACCCGGCCGGGACCGGAAAGGCGTGGACAGGATGACTGTGCTACCACACCGGCACTGAGTGCCAGAAGTCACCGCGACCGAAGGCACCGGGAGCAATGCCGCGGCCTCAGCGGCGCGCATAGGCCCGCAGGAACATGTCTACCGTGGCCGCGAGGTGGCGCTCGGTGTCCTGTTCGGTGCGCTCGGCACCGAGGCAGCCGAACATCAGCTTCGCGTGGGGTTCGCCCTTGAGCAGGGTGAAGAACTGCGCGGCCGCCCGGGGTACGTCGTCGATCTCGAGTTCACCGACGGCCATGCGCCGGCGCAGCAGCTCGGCGAACGCGTCCTGGACCCGTTGCGGCCCGGCTTCCCAGAACATGCGTGGCAGCGGCGAGTCGGCCATCCGCGGCGAACACAGGATGCGGTGTCCGGCGACGGCCTCGGACGAGACGATCATCGAGAAGAACGCGCGGGCCACGCCCAGCAGGCGGTCGCGCAGCGGGACGCCGGGCTGCATCTCGAACAGGGAGGCCGGCAGCTGCTGCTCGCAATAGGACTTGACCACCTCGGCGAACAGGGTCTCCTTGTCGCCGTAGTGGCTGTAGACCGTGAGCTTGGAGACGCCGGCCGCGGCCGCTATCTGGTCCATGCTGGCCCCGTCGAACCCCAGGGTCGTGAACAGCCGGCGGGCGGCGTCCAGGATCGCGCTACCCTTTTCCAGGTCCTTCGGACGGCCGGGGGCGGCGGGGGATTTGGCGGGTGTCGCGGGGGCTTTGCGGGACATGCCACAATACTAGACTATCCGGTTTGTTATTTATAGCATACCCACCAGTTCATTAATCCCCCATTGCCTGGACTTCCCATGCCTGCGAAGACGCTTGCAGCCGCCGCGATCCTGTCGTTCGCCCTTGCCGCCTGCAGCGCAGGCGAAGAAGCCGCGGTCGCGCCGCGGCCAGTGCTGGTGGCGCATCCGGAGGCGGCACCCGGCGTGGCCGGGCTCGCCTATCCGGGCGAGGTACGGGCACGAGAAGAGACGGCACTGTCGTTCCGCGTCGGCGGCAAGCTGGTGCGCCGCCTCGTGGACGTAGGCGATCGCGTGAAGCGCGGGCAACTGCTGGCCGAACTCGATCCCGGCGACCTGCGGCTGCAGGCGAGCGCGGCGCAGGCGCAACTCGCCGCGGCCGAGGCCGAACTGGCACGCGCGGCCGCGGATATGGCGCGCTACGAGCAGCTCGCCGCGCAGCAACTGGTCAGCCGTTCGGCACTGCAGGCACAGGAAGCCGCGCACGCTGCCGCCGCAGGCCAGGCGAAGGCGGCGCGGGCGAACCTGGACGTCGCCCGCAACCAGGCGGGCTACGCCGAGCTTCGCGCCCCCGCCGATGGCGTGATCGCTCTGCGCCAGGCCGAGGCGGGGCAGGTGGTCGCCGCCGGGCAGACGGTGTTCGGGCTGGCCGGTGAAGGACAGCGGGAAATCGCCATTGCGCTGCCGGAGGTGAGCATCGACGACTTCACTGTCGGGCAGCGCGCCGCCGTCGAGTTGTGGAGCGCGCAAGGCAAACGACTGCCTGCCCGGATCCGCGAGATCTCGCCGGCCGCCGACCAGCAGACCCGCACTTTCGCCGCGCGCGTCGCGCTCGACGAGGGCGGCGACGTCGAACTGGGCCAGAGCGCGCGGGTGTACTTCGAACCTGCGGGCGGACGCACCGGCAAGGCCGCATTGACGGTGCCGCTGGCCTCGGTGCAGCGTCGCGCCGAAGGCGAGGGCGCGGGCGTCTGGGTGGTCGATCCGGGCACGCACACGCTGCACCTGGCGCCGGTGGTGCTCGGGCCGTACGGCGAGGACCGCGTACCGGTGCTCGAGGGCCTGGCCGCCGACGACTGGATCGTCGTCGCCGGCGGGCACCTGCTGCGCGAGGACGAGCCGGTGGTCGCGGTCGATCGCGACAACAAGCCGGTGTTCGCCGCCGCTTCCGGGAACTGACCCCAGATGCCAGGCCATCCGATGTCGCGCTTCAACCTCTCCGAGTGGGCGCTGCGCAACCGTGCCCTGGTGGTCTACACGATGCTGGTGATGGCCCTGCTGGGCGCCTGGTCGTACAGCCACCTGGGCCAGTCCGAGGATCCGCCGTTCACCTTCAAGGCGATGGTGGTGCAGGCAAAGTGGCCTGGCGCGACCGCGCACGAGGTCGCCGAGCAGGTCACCGAGCGCATCGAGAAGCAGCTCATGACGACCGGCGATTACGAGTTCATCCGCTCGTACTCGCGTCCGGGCGAGTCGCAGGTGATCTTCATGGCGCGCGACTCGATGCGTTCGAAGGACGTGCCGGAACTCTGGTACCAGGTGCGCAAGAAGATCGGCGACATCCGCCCGACGCTGCCGGCGGGCGTCATCGGCCCGTTCTTCAACGACGAATTCGGCGACACCTTCGGCAACATCTACGCCATCACCGGCCCCGGCTTCGACTATGCGGTCCTGAAGGACTACGCCGAGCGCATCGAGCTGGAACTGCAGCGGGTGCCCGACGTGGGCAAGGTCGAACTGGTCGGGCTGCAGGACGAGAAGGTCTGGATCGAGGTCGACAACACCAAGCTGGCGACCCTGGGAATCCCGCTGGCGGCGGTGCAGCAGGCCATCGACCAGCAGAACGCGGTGGTGCCCGCGGGTTTCTTCGAGGGCAAGGCTGCGCGCGTGCAGTTGCGCGTCAGCGGTGCGTTCGCGTCGGTCGAGGCGATCCGCGACTTCCCCATCCGCGCCGGCGACCGCACCGTGCGCCTGGGCGACATCGCAACGGTCGAACGCGGCTTCAGCGACCCGGCCGCGCCTAAGATGCGCTTCATGGGCCGCGACGCCCTCGGCATCGCGGTGTCGATGAAGGAAGGCGGCGACATCCTCGCGCTCGGGGAAACCCTGGACCGGGAGTTCGAGCGCCTGCAGCAGTCGCTGCCGGCGGGCATGGAGCTGGACAAGGTGAGCGACCAGCCCGAGGCGGTGCGCGAGTCGGTCGGCGAGTTCATGCGCGTGCTCGCCGAGGCGGTCTTCATCGTGCTGCTGGTGAGCTTCTTCTCGCTGGGCCTGCGCACGGGCCTGGTGGTGGCGGTGAGCATCCCGCTGGTGCTGGCGATGACCTTCGCGGTGATGCACTACTTCGGCATCGGCCTGCACAAGATCTCGCTCGGTGCGCTGGTGCTGTCGCTGGGCCTGATGGTGGACGACGCGATCATCGCGGTGGAGATGATGGCGATCAAGATGGAGCAGGGCTTTTCGCGGTTGAAGGCGGCGAGCTTCGCCTGGGAATCGACCGCGTTCCCGATGCTCACCGGCACCCTGGTCACGGCGGCGGGCTTCCTGCCGATCGCGACCGCAGCGTCCACCACCGGCGAGTACACCCGCTCCCTGTTCCAGGTGGTGACGATCGCGCTGCTGGTGTCCTGGGTCGCCGCGGTGCTGTTCATCCCTTACCTGGGCGACCGCATGCTGCCGGACCTGGCGAAGAAGCACGCCGGCAGCTCGGGCGAGCCGCACGACCCATACCAGAAGCCGTTCTACCGCCGCTTCCGCGCGCTGGTCGACTGGTGCCTGTCGCGCCGCTGGCTGGTGATCGGCGCGACCGTCGCGTTGTTCGTACTGTCGCTGCTGATGTTCCGCTTCGTGCCGCAGCAGTTCTTCCCCGATTCCACCCGGCCAGAGCTGATGGTCGACATGGAGCTGGCCGAGGGTTCGTCGCTGCGCGCCACGGCCGCCGAGGCGCAGCGCCTGGAGAAGCTGCTGGAGGGGCGCGAAGGCGTGGACAATTTCGTCGCCTACGTCGGCACCGGCTCGCCGCGCTTCTACCTGCCGCTGGACCAGCAGCTGCCGGCCGCCAACTTCGCCCAGTTCGTGGTTCGCGCCGACGACATCGAGGCGCGCGAGGCGCTGCGCGACTGGCTGGTCGAGGACGTGGCGCGGGAATTCCCGGAACTGCAACTGCGCGTGACCCGACTGGAGAACGGCCCGCCGGTCGGCTACCCGGTGCAGTTCCGCGTGTCCGGCGAACACATCGACCGCGTGCGCGCGCTGGCGCGCCAGGTCGAGGCGAAGGTGCGCGCCAACCCGCACGTGGCCAACGTCAACCTCGACTGGGACGAGCCGAGCAAGGTCGTGCGGCTGGTGGTGGACCAGGAACGCGCGCGCGCCGTCGGAGTGAGCACGCAGCAGCTGTCGGCGTTCCTGTCGGGATCGTTGTCGGGCCTGCACGTGAGTACCTTCCGCGAGGGCAACGAGCTGATCGAAGTGTCGATGCGCGGCAGCGACGACGAGCGCACCCGGCTGGACATGCTCGGCAGCCTGGCGGTGCCCACGGCCAGCGGCCGTTCGGTACCGCTGGCGCAGGTCGCGACCCTGGAGTACGGGTTCGAGGACGGCATCATCTGGCATCGCGACCGCCTGCCCACGATCACCGTGCGCGCCGACATCCGCGACGGCCTGCAGCCGGCCACGGTCACCGCGCAGATCGTGCCGACCCTTGAAGATATCCGCGCGCAGCTGCCCGCCGGCTACCTGCTCGAGGCCGGCGGCACGGTCGAGGACTCGGCCCGCGGCCAGGCGTCCATCGCCGCCGGCGTGCCGCTGTTCCTGCTGGTGGTGGTGACCCTGCTGATGCTGCAGCTGCGCAGCATCTCGCGCACGATCCTGGTGCTGCTGACGGCGCCGCTGGGATTGATCGGCGTGACCCTGTTCCTGCTCGTGTTCAGGGTGCCGTTCGGCTTCGTGGCGATGCTGGGCACGATCGCGCTGGCGGGCATGATCATGCGAAATTCGGTGATCCTGGTCGACCAGATCGAGCAGGACATCAAGGCGGGCCACGACCGCTGGAACGCGGTGGTCGACGCGACCGTGCGGCGCTTCCGCCCGATCGTGCTGACGGCGCTGGCGGCGATCCTGGCCATGATCCCGCTGTCGCGCAGCGCGTTCTTCGGGCCAATGGCGGTGGCGATCATGGGCGGCCTGACGGTGGCGACGGTGCTGACGCTGCTGTTCCTGCCCGCCCTGTATGCGGCGTGGTTCCGGGTGAAGCGCTGGCCGTAGGAGCGGCGGCAGCCGCGACGCGGAGTTTCTCGCGCGCTTACGCTGGAAAGGCGGTCCGCTTTGGCGAATGTCCCCCGGCCGGGCCGGCGGCCCGGCCTCCTCCTTGATTTCGCCAAAGCGCACCACCTTTCCCGCGACGCCCGGAGCACTTCGCGGCCGAAGCATCGACCCACTCGCTTGGCTCAGCGTCGTGGAATGGCCTTGCCCAAGACGGGACCGTCGGAGGCATGGATGCCGACGACGAGGCCCCATGGACGGGTTCATGCCGTGTCCCGGCTTGGGCAAGGCCATTCCGCGGCGCCCCGCACGTGAGGGAGGACGCTTGCGACCGGATCGGGCTAGACTCGGGCCAGCGACGGCCGGAGGGACCGGCCGCCTGCGGGAGGGACGCTTGAAGCCGACCGACATCCGCAACCCCGACGTCTTCCACAAGGTCGTGGACTGCCAGTGGGCATGCCCGGCGCACACGCCGGTCCCCGAGTACATCCGCCTGATCGCGGCCGGCCGCTACACCGACGCTTACATGGTGAACTGGGAGAGCAATGTCTTTCCCGGCATCCTCGGACGCACCTGCGACCGCCCTTGCGAACCGGCGTGCCGGCGCGGACGCGTGGAGGAGAACAACACAGGCAAGCCGGAACCGGTGGCGATCTGCCGGCTCAAGCGCGTGGCCGCCGACTGCAAGGGCGACGTGCGCGCGCGCATGCCGGCGCCGGCGGCGAAGAAGAACGGATTCCGCGTGGCCTGCGTCGGTGCCGGCCCTTCTTCGCTGACCGTGGCCCGCGATCTTGCGCCGCTGGGCTACGACGTCACCGTGTTCGAGGCCGACCCGAAGGCGGGCGGCTTCATGCGCACCCAGGTGCCGCGCTTCCGCCTGCCGGAGGAAGTGATCGACGAGGAGACCGGCTACATCCTCGACCTGGGCGTGGCGTTCGTGGGCAACCGCAGGATCGAATCGATGCGGGCACTGCTGGCGGAAGGTTACGACGCGGTGTTCGTCGGCAGCGGCGCACCGCGCGGGCGCGACCTGGACCTGCCCGGGCGCAAGGAAGCCGGTGCGCACATCCATGTCGGTCTGGACTGGCTGGCGAACGTCTACTTCGGTCATGTCACCCGCATCGGCAAGCGCGTGCTGGTGCTGGGCGGCGGCAACACGGCGATGGACTGCTGCCGCAGCGCGCGCCGCCTCGGCGGGCAGGACGTGCGCGTGGTCGTGCGTTCCGGCTTCGACGAGATGAAGGCCAGCCCGTGGGAGAAGGAAGACGCGATGGAGGAGGGCATCCCCATCCTCGACTGCCGCGTGCCCAAAGCCTTCCTGCATGACGATGGCGGCCGCCTCACCGGCATGGTGTTCGAGAAGGTGCGCGCCGAGTACGACGCCAACGGCCGGCGCAGGCTGGTGCCGACGGGCGAACCGGACGACGTGTTCGAATGCGACGAGGTGCTGGTCGCGGTCGGCCAGGAGAACGCCTTCCCCTGGATCGAGCGCGACTGCGGCATCGCCTTCGACGAATGGGGCATGCCCGTGGTCGACAAGGCGACCCACCAGTCCACCCTGCCGCACGTGCTGTTCGGTGGCGACGCCGCATTCGGCCCGAAGAACATCATCTGGGCGGTAGCCCACGGCCATGCTGCCGCCGTGTCCATCGACCGCCTCCTGCACGGCGAGGATGCGCGCGTGCGGCCCGCGCCGCGGGTGTCGCTGTCGCCGCAGAAGATGGGCATCCACGAGTGGAGCTACGACAACGCGGTCTCGCCGGACCTGCGCAACATCGTGCCCTGGTCGGATGCCGCGCGCAGGCTGGACAGCATGTCGGCCGAGGTGGAGCTCGGCTTCGACCCGGCCACCGCCTTCGCCGAGGCGCAGCGCTGCCTCAACTGCGACGTGCAGACCGTCTTCACCCGCGACAAGTGCATCGAGTGCGATGCCTGCGTCGACATCTGTCCCACCGATTGCATCACCTTCACCTCCGATGGCGACGAAGCCGACCTGCGCACGCGCCTGAGCGCGCCGGCGCCCAACACGTCGCAGGACCTGTACGTGTCGGAACCGCTGAAGACGCTGCGGGTCATGGTCAAGGACGAGGACGTGTGCCTGCATTGCGGGCTGTGCGCCGAGCGCTGCCCCACCGGCGCCTGGGACATGCAGAAGTTCCTGCTGCAGGAGACGCGCGCCGGCTCGGGATGCCGGGACAAGGCCGTGGAGGCGCTGGCGTGAACGGGCCAGCGGCAGGGCCCATGGAAGGGACGACCCTCCAGGCGCTGTCGGCGGTCAACGACTTCGTGGTCAAGTTCGCCAACGTCAACGGATCCGGATCGGCCTCGGCCAACGAGCTGTTCGCCAAGTCCATCCTGCGCATGGGCGTGCCGGTGAGCCCCCGCAACATCTTCCCTTCCAACATCCAGGGCCTGCCGACCTGGTACGAGGTGCGCGTCAGCGAGCGCGGCTGGCTCGGGCGGCGCGGCGGCGTCGACCTGATGGTGGCGATGAACCCCCAGACCTGGGACGAGGACATCGCCGAGATCGGGGCAGGCGGCTACCTGCTGTACGACAACAGCAAGCCGATGCCGCGCTCCAGGTTCAGGGACGACATCAACATCATCGGCGTTCCGCTGACGGAAATCTGCAACGCCACTTGGAGCGATCCGCGCCAGCGCCAGCTGTTCAAGAACATCATGTACGTGGGTGCGCTGTCCGCGTTGCTGGACATGGACGTGGCCGGCATCGAGGCGCTGGTGGGCGAGCAGTACAAGGGCAAGGAGAAGCTGCTGGCGCCCAACATCCAGGCGCTGCACCTGGGCCGCGACTGGGTCCGTGCGCATCTCCCGCATCCGATCGGGCTGCGCGTGCAGCGCGCCGATGCGGTCGGCGACCGCATCTTCGTCGAGGGCAATGCCGCCGCGGCGCTGGGCTGCGTGTACGGGGGCGCGACGGTGTGCGCGTGGTATCCGATCACGCCTTCGTCCTCGCTGGCCGAGGCGTTCGCGAAGTACTGCGGCAAGTATCGCGTCGCGCCGGACGGCGGCGGCAACCGCCACGCCATCGTCCAGGCCGAGGACGAGATCGCCTCGATCGGCATGGTCGTCGGCGCCGGCTGGAACGGAGCGCGCGCCTTCACCGCGACATCGGGCCCCGGCATTTCCCTGATGTCGGAGTTCATCGGCCTGGCCTATTTCGCCGAGATCCCGGTCACGATCATCGATGTGCAACGCGGGGGGCCTTCCACCGGCATGCCGACGCGAACCCAGCAGTCGGACCTGCTCGCCTGCGCCTTCGCCTCGCACGGCGACACCCGCCACGTGCTGCTATTCCCGCAGGACCCGAACGAATGCTTCACGTTCGCCGCCGAGGCGCTGGACCTGGCCGACCGCCTTCAGACCCCGGTGTTCCTGATGACCGACCTGGACATCGGCATGAACCAGCGCCTGTGCGCGCCGTTCGAATGGGACGACGGCCGCCGCTACGACCGCGGCAAGGTGATGACCGCCGAAGACCTGGAGGCCGGCCGCGAGTTCGCGCGCTACAAGGACGTCGACGGCGACGGCATCCCGTGGCGCACGTGGCCGGGCACGCACCCGGACAAGGGCGCGTATTTCACCCGCGGCACCTCGCGCGATCCGCAGGCGAAGTACTCCGAGCGCGGCCCCGACTACACCTACAACATGCAGCGCCTGCAGCGGAAATTCGAAACCGCGAAGACGCTGCTGCCGCAGCCGGTGGAGTTGCGCGCGGGTATGCCGGCCCGGCATGGTGCGATCTTCTTCGGATCGACCAGCCCGGCCATGCTGGAGGCCATCGAGCGCCTGCGCACCGCCGGCATCGAGCTCGATGCGCTGCGCGTGCGCGGCTATCCCTTCGCCGATTCCGTTCGCGATTTCATCGAAGCCCACGAATCGGTGTTCGTGGTCGAGCAGAACCGCGACGGGCAGCTGCGCACGCTGCTGGTCGACCAGTTCGGCATCGCCCCCGCACGCCTGCCGCCGGTGCTGCACTACGACGGCACGCCGATCACCGCCACATTCATCGCCAACGCGATCGCGGGAGCCATTGGCACCCCCGTGGGAGCGGCGGAAGCCGCGAAGAGGTCCGCATGACCTACCTGGCCAAGCCCAGACTCCACCACCCCGCGCTGGCCCGCAACGCGATCGGCTTCACCCGCCGCGACTACGAAGGCCCGGTCTCGACCCTTTGCGCCGGCTGCGGCCACGACTCCATCTCGGCCGCGATCATCCAGGCCTGCTGGGAACTGGACATCCAGCCGCACCGCCTGGCCAAGCTGTCGGGCATCGGCTGCAGCTCCAAGACGCCGACCTATTTCCTCGGCCAGTCCCACGGCTTCAATACTGTGCACGGGCGCATGCCCTCGGTGCTCACCGGCGCGAACCTGGCCAACCGTACCCTGACCTACCTGGGCGTTTCGGGCGACGGCGACTCGGCCTCGATCGGCATCGGCCAGTTCGTGCACGCGATCCGGCGCGGCGTGGACATGCTCTACATCGTCGAGAACAACGGCGTGTACGGCCTGACCAAGGGCCAGTTCTCGGCCACCGCCGACCAGGGCTCGGTGTCGAAGAAGGGCGCCGTCAACAGCGACAGCCCGCTGGACATGGTGACGATGGCCCTGCAGCTGGGCGCCACCTATGTCGCGCGCAGCTTCTCCGGCGACAAGGCGCAGCTTGTGCCGCTGGTCAAGGGTGCGCTGGCGCATCGCGGCGCGGCCTTCATCGACGTGGTCAGCCCCTGCGTCGCCTTCAACAACCACGCGGGCAGCACCCGCAGCTACGACCACGTGCGCGAGCACAACGAAGCGGTCAACCGGATGGACGTGATCACGCCGCGCGCGCGCATCGAGGTCGACTACGCGCCGGGCGCGACCACCGAGGTGGTGCAGCACGACGGTTCGGTATTGCGCCTGCACAAGCTCGACGCCGGCTACGATCCGCGCGACCGCATCGCGGCACTGGGCGAACTGCAGCGGCGCCAGGCCCGCGGCGAGGTGGTGACCGGGTTGCTGTACGTCGATCCGGAACCGGTCGACCTGCATGCGCACCTGGGCACCGTCGCGGCGCCGTTGAATTCGCTGGGCGTCGCCGAACTCAGCCCCGGGGCCACGACCCTGGCGGCGATCAACGCCAGCCTGCGCTGAGTTCCACCAGTCTTTCCCGCAGCGCGGCGTAGTCGATGGCCAACGGTTCGGCCGAGGCCGTCCGTGCCAGCGCTTCGGCCAGGGCTGGCGGGGGCTCCACGGCATGGCCCAGCAGTGGTTCGACGATGCCTTCGAACTTGGCCGGATGGGCCGTGGCCACGACGGCCCAGGGGCGCGTGTCGCCGTCGTCGCGCAGTCGTTCCAGCAGGTGCAGGCCGGTGGCCGTGTGCGGGCAGGGGATCACCCCGTGCCGTGACGGGGCGGCGCGGATCGTGTCTCGGATGGTCGCGTCGTCCACGGAAAGGGCGCCGATCTCTTCGCGCAAGGCCGCATCGTCGCCGTACCAGTGGCGCAGGCGCTCGAAGTTGCTCGGCGCACCGACGTCCATCGCGTTGGCCAGCGTGGCGCGGCTGGCGCGCGGCGTGTAGGCCTCGCCGGCGAAGTAGCGCGGCAGGACATCGTTGGCATTCGTCGCCAGGCGGATCTCGCCGATCGGCAGGCCCATGCGCCGGGCGACCAGCGCCGCGCAGGCATTGCCCAGGTTGCCGGTGGGCACGATGAAGTTCAGCGATGCGCCGGCATGCGCGGCCTGGAACCGTAGCGCGGCATGCGCGTAGTACGCCGCCTGCGGCAGCAATCGTCCCAGGCTGATGCTGTTGGCCGCCGCCAACGGCACTTCGCGACGCAGCGCAGCGTCGCCGAGCGCCTGCTTGACCATGCGCTGGCAGTCGTCGAAGGTGCCGGCGACGCGGAACGCGTGCACGTTGTCGCCCCAGCAGCCGAGGCCATGGGCCTGGCGCGGCGAGACGCCGCCGTCGGGATACAGGATGGCGACGTTGAAGCCCGGACGGCGATGGAAGGCCGCTGCCACCGCCGCGCCCGTGTCCCCGGAAGTGGCAACCACGATCGTCGTCGTCGTCGGCGTTGCGGTGCCGTCCGCATCGCGCAGGCCGGCCAGCGCTTCGGCGAGGAAGCGTGCAGCGTAATCCTTGAATGCGGCGGTCGGGCCATGGAACAGCTCGAGCAGCCAGTCGCCTTTGCCGCGCAGCGGACGCAACGGTGCATCGAACGCAAACGCGCGTGCGCACATCGCCGGCAACCGGTCCCGCAGCCTCGAGCCTTCGAACCAGGGCTCAAGTACTGCCGTTGCGGTGTCGGCGAGCGTGGCCGGCGGCGCTGCCAGCCGAAGCCGGGGAAAGCGCCCGGGAACGTACAGCCCGCCATCTGGCGCCAGTCCGGCAACGAGCGCATCGTCGATTCCTGCGGGCGCGCTGCCGCGGCGCGTGCTGGCGAATTCAATCCCCATCGATCAGGTCCGCGCGTGGTCCCGCCACCGGCGAGACATGGGCGCGGGAGTCGAAGCCCGCACCGGCGAAGGCGCCGCGCATCGACGGCGCCGCCGCCTCCGCAGCGGCCTTGGACGCGAACCAGGCGAACACGCTCGGGCCGCCACCGGAGATACTCGCGCCCAGCGCACCGTGGTCCAGCGCCGCGGCCTTGACCGCGGCGAAGCCGGGAATCAGCGGCGCGCGCCGCGGTTCGACCAGCAGGTCGTGCAGGCCGTCGCGGATCAGCGCGGCATCGGCGCGTTGCAGCCCGGTCAGGAACAGCGCCAGGTGCGCGCCCTGCTCGACCACCGTCGCCAGCGGATAGGGATCGGACAGCACTGCGCGCGCGCGTCGCGTTTCCAGCACCTGGTCGGGGTGGACGACCACGCAGTACAACCAGTCGGGCGCCGGCAACGCGATCATTCGCGTCCCGGTGGCCAGCACGACGCCGCCGAGCAGCATCGGTGCGACGTTGTCGCCGTGGCGGCTGCCGCTGGAGACGGACTCGCCGTCCAGCGCCAGTGGATACAGCGCCTCGCGCGGCAGCGGCGCGTCGAGCAGCGCGTTGGCCGCGACCAGCGCCGCCACGCACGACGCCGCCGATCCGCCCATGCCCGAACCCAGCGGAATGCCCTTGTGCAGCGACAGTTCGAAGCCATGCGCCAGGCCGAGCCGGACGCGCAGGGCGAGCAATGCCTGCCCGGCGGTGTTGCGTTCCGCTGCCAGCGGCAATGACGCGGCCCCCGGCGCGTCGCCGGAGATGGCGGCGATCCGCACCACGGGTTCGTCGATGCGCCGCACCGTGGCGATGTCGCGCGGTCCTTCGAAGGCGTGGCCGAGCAGGTCGAAGCCGACGCCGATGTTGCCGACGCTGGCCGGGGCGAAAGCGCGGACGATGTTCATGCGCGCGAAGCCTGCACGCAGGCCAGGATGTCGCCGAACACGCCCGCCGCCGTCACCTGCGGTCCCGCCCCCGGGCCCTGCACGACGAGCGGGTTGCGGGCATAGCGTGCGGTGCGGAACTGGACCAGGTTGTCGGTCAGCCGCGTGTGCCGGCACGGATGCTCGGCGGGCAGGGCGACTACGCCCACGCTTGCGCTGCCGTCTCGATCGAGGCGGGCGAGGTGGCGCAGGCCGTGGCCGGCGGCCGTGGCGGCCTCGAGCCGGGCCTGCATCGGCGCGTCGAGTTCATCGAGGCGGGCGAGGAACTCCCCGCGTTCCACGTGCTGCAGTCCGGTCGGCACCAGGTTCTCCACGTCCACGTCCGCGACCGACAGTTCGCGTCCGGCCTCGCGTGCAAGTATCACCAGCTTTCGCGCCACGTCGAGCCCCGACAGGTCGTCGCGGGGGTCGGGCTCGGTATAGCCCAGGTCCATCGCCTCGCGCACCAGGGCCGAGAACGGCCGGCTGCCGTCGTAGCGGTTGAACAGCCAGGCCAGGGTGCCGGAGAGCATCCCGTCGATGCCGTGCAGCTCGTCGCCGGTGTCGAGCAGGTTGCGCAGGGTCAGGATCACCGGCAGGCCCGCGCCAACGGTGGCCTCGTAGCGGAACCGCGAACGCCCCACGCGCTGTGCGTCCCGGATCGCCGCGTAGCGCGCCCATTCGCCGCTGCCGGCGTGCTTGTTCGGGGTGACCACGTGGATGCCGGCGGCCAGCCATTGCGCATAGCGCGAGGCGACCGCATCGCTGGCGCTGCAGTCGACGACCAGCGCATGCGGCATGTGTTCGGCGCGGACATGGGCGGCGAACGCGTCCAGGTCCGCTGCCTGCGATCCCTCGCCACGCAGCGTGTCGAGTGCGGTATCCGGCGCCATCCCGGGCTCGGACAACACCATGCGGCGGCTGTCGCCGATCGCGCGGATGCGCAGGTCCAGCCCGGATCGCGAGCGCAATCCGGGCAATGCGGCGTCCAGTTGCGACAACAGCGCACGCCCGACCTGCCCGGGGCCGATGATGCCGACCGAGACGCACTGCGGCGACAGCCAGAACGCGGCGTGCGCGGCGCGCAACGCGCGCGTGGCATCCGCATCGGCCACCGCCACCGAAATATTGCGTTCGCTGGCGCCCTGCGCGATCGCGCGCACGTTGACCCGGGCCTGCGCCAGCCCTCCCAGCAGGCGCGCAGCCACGCCGGGCGTGCCGACCATGCCGTCGCCGACGGCAGCGAGTACACAGATGCCGGGCGTCGCACGCACGCTCTGCGCCGGCGCGCCATTGCCGGGTGGGGGGAACGCGGCGGCGATCGCGGCGCGGCCGCGTTCGGCCTGGTCTGCGCGGACGATGCAGCAGATGGAGTGCTCGGACGAACCCTGCGAGATCATCGTCACCGACACGCCGGCGCCGTGCAGGGCCGCGAACAGGCGTTCGGCGACGCCGGGCACGCCGGCCATGCCGTTGCCCGAGAGTTCCAGCACCGCCATGTCGCGGACCACGCTCAGGCCCTTCACCGGCGCGCCGCCGGGCTCGGCATGCGCGGTGACCAGCGTGCCGGGGACGTGCGGCCGCAGCGTGTTGCGGATGCGCAGCGCGATGCCGCGCGACTGCAATGGCGCCAGCGTCTGCGGATGCAGCACCTTCGCGCCGAAGTAGGCCAGTTCGTTGGCCTCGGCATGGGACAGCGACGGCAGGCAGGCCGCCTCGGCCACCAGCCGCGGATCCGCCGACAGCACCCCGTCGACGTCGGTCCAGATGGTCAGCGCCTGCGCATCGCACAGGTTGGCGAAGATCGCCGCCGAATGGTCGCTGCCGTTGCGGCCGAGCGTGGTCGCGTGGCCCTGCGCGTCGCTGGCGATGTAGCCGGTGACGACCGCGTTGCAGGTCCCGTGTGCGGCCCGCCATCCTGCGTGGCGCTCGCGGCTTGCGGCCCAGTCCACGACCACGCCGGTTTCGCCCGCCGCCACGACCAGCACTTCGCGCGCATCGATGCGCTTCCAGCCCGCGGCGTCGCCGCCGAGTGCCGCCTGCACCAGGCGCGACGACCAGACCTCGCCGTATCCGTGGATGCGGGCCTCGATGCGGTCGGCATCGACCGGACGTGTCGCAAGCATTGCCGCATCCGCGTGCAGTACATCGAAGTCCCCGGCGATGGCCCCGCCCGGGTGCGGGCCATCGCTGCCCAGCGCGTCCGCCGCCTGCAGGTGCCGTTGCCGCAACGCTTCCCAGGCGGGGTGCCAGTTACCACCGTTGCGCGCCGTCGCCGCCAGTTCGACCAGGGCATTGGTCGTGCCGTGCATGGCCGACACCACCACCAGGCGCGAGCCGGCGCCGTCGTCGAGCAGGGTGCCGAGCGCGCGGATGCGCGCGGCGTCGGCCAGGCTGGTGCCGCCGAACTTGTGGACGTGGATGGATGCGGACGGCATGTGGAGCTCCTGTCGGTGCTCCGCGTCTCGATCCGGGGGGGCGGTCGCCCGCTCGCACCCGGTTCGGGTGCGGAGCGGCGTGGTCGGTCAGATGGACACGCGCGTCCGTACCCGGGGCTGGCGGGTAGTGGTCGTGGTGGTGGCGATGGCGGCCGCGACGTGCATGGAGACAGCAATAGCCGGATTGGTGCACCGCGTCAAGCGGGTCCCGTACTGGTCCCCGGCCCGGTCGCATGCTTCAATGCGTCCCGAAGCGGGGGTACCGCGTTTTTTTCGCGGTTGAGACAGACCCTTCGAACCTGATCCGGTTCAAACCGGCGTAGGGAAGCTTCGCGGCCGGCGCCTTCACGCCCCGGCTGCGCCCTGCTTCGCAAGAGTCCGTGCCTGGTGCGCGGATCACCCCACCAGCGAATGCGGGAGCCAGAACCCATGAGTGCAGTCCCCTCCGACCTGATCCGCCAGACCGAGCAGCTTTCGGAGGCAGTGACCCGCCCGATCCCCGGCTCGCGCAAGATCCACGTGCCCGGCTCGCGGCCGGACCTGCGGGTGCCGATGCGCGAGATCGTGCAGTCGCAGACGCCGACCCTGTTCGGTGGCGAGGACAATCCTCCGATCACCGTCTACGACACCTCCGGTCCGTACTCCGATCCGCAGGCGCGCATCGACCTGGGCGCCGGACTCGCCCCGCTGCGCGCGCAGTGGATCGCCGAGCGCGGCGATACCGAAGCGCTGGAGGCGCTGTCGTCCTCGTTCGGCCGCGGCCGCGAAACCGATGCGCGCCTGGACGCGGTCCGCTTTCCGAACCGCCCGCTGCCGCGCCGCGCCGTCGCCGGCGCCAACGTCACCCAGATGCACTACGCACGCCGCGGCATCGTCACCCCGGAAATGGAGTTCGTGGCGATCCGCGAGAACCAGCGCCTGGAGGCGGTGCGCGACGCCGGCCTGCTGGTGCAGCACCCGGGCGAGAGCTTCGGCGCCAGCATCCAGAAGCTCATCACCCCCGAGTTCGTGCGCGACGAGATCGCCCGCGGCCGGGCGATCCTGCCCAACAACATCAACCACCCGGAAAGCGAGCCGATGATCATCGGCCGCAACTTCCTTACCAAGATCAACGCCAACATCGGCAACTCCGCCCTCTCTTCGGGCATCGCCGAGGAAGTGGAGAAGCTGGTGTGGGCGATCCGCTGGGGCGGCGACACGGTGATGGACCTGTCCACCGGCAAGCACATCCACGAGACCCGCGAGTGGATCATCCGCAACTCGCCGGTCCCGATCGGCACTGTGCCGATCTACCAAGCGCTGGAGAAGGTCGACGGCCGTGCCGAGGAACTGACCTGGGAGATCTTCCGCGACACGCTCATCGAGCAGGCCGAGCAGGGCGTGGACTACTTCACCATCCACGCTGGCGTGCTCCTGCGCTACGTGCCGCTGACCGCCAAGCGCGTCACCGGCATCGTTTCGCGCGGCGGCTCGATCATGGCCAAGTGGTGCCTGGCGCACCACCGCGAGAGCTTCCTGTACGAGCACTTCGAGGACATCTGCGAAATCATGAAGGCCTACGACGTGGCCTTCTCGCTCGGCGACGGCCTGCGCCCGGGCTGCATCGCCGACGCCAACGACGCCGCCCAGTTCGGCGAGCTCGAGACGCTCGGCGAGCTGACGAAGATCGCCTGGAAGCACGACGTGCAGACCATGATCGAGGGCCCCGGCCACGTGCCGATGCAGTTGATCAAGGAGAACATGGACAAGCAGCTGCGCGAATGCGGCGAGGCGCCGTTCTACACGCTCGGGCCGCTGACCACCGACATCGCGCCGGGCTACGACCACATCACCAGCGCGATCGGCGCGGCGATGATCGGCTGGTACGGCTGCGCCATGCTCTGCTACGTGACGCCGAAGGAGCACCTGGGCCTGCCCAACCGCGAGGACGTGCGCGACGGGATCATGGCGTACAGGATCGCGGCCCACGCGGCCGACCTGGCCAAGGGCCATCCCGGTGCGCAGGTGCGCGACAACGCGCTGAGCAAGGCGCGCTTCGAGTTCCGCTGGGAGGACCAGTTCCACCTCGGCCTCGACCCGGAGAAGGCCAGGTCCTTCCACGACGAGACCCTGCCCAAGGACGCGCACAAGCTCGCCCACTTCTGCTCGATGTGCGGCCCGCACTTCTGCTCGATGAAGATCAGCCAGGACGTGCGCGACGCCGCCGCGGTCGAGGAGGGCATGGCCGGCAAGGCGGCGGAGTTCCGCGAGGCCGGCGGCAAGGTCTATTCGGAAGCATGAACGGGGCACGATGATGGCTGCGCAGGCGCATTTCTGGTCGGGGCCGTGGGCGGTGGTGGCGCGACGGCATCCGTCGGCCTTCCTGCTCGCGGCGCAGCTGCTGAGCCTGCTGATCTATCCGGTGATGGACGACACCAGTGGCGGCCGCATGCTGTTCGGCGCGGTCGCGCTGGTGGTGGTGCCGCTGGCGGTATGGGTGGTGAACCGCAGCCCCGCGGTGCGATGGGTGGCGTGGCTGCTGGCGATCCCGGCACTGCTGCTGACCACCACCGGCGTGCTGCTGGACCGGCCGGGCCTGCTGCAGGTTTCGGCGGTGCTGGAGGCCGCGCTGTACTTCTACGCTGCCGGTGGCCTGATCGTGTACATGATGAACGACCACGAGGTCAGCGCCGACGAACTGTTCGCCGCCGGCGCCACGTTCACGCTGCTGGCCTGGGGGTTCGCCTATGCCTACTTCGTCTGCCAGGCTTGGTACCCGGACAGCTTCGTCGGCATCGAGGAACCCGATCGGCCGCGGCGCTGGCTGGAACTGTTGTCGCTGAGCTTCAGCAACCTCTCGGCCACCGGCCTGAGCGACATCCTGCCGGTCGGTTCGCCGGCGCGCGTGCTGGTGATGCTCGAGCAGTTCGCCGGCATCGGCTACATCGCGATCGTGGTGTCGCGGTTGATCGGGTTGACCATCGTCCGCCAGCGGCGCTGAGGGCGTCAGTGCAGTTTCGCCAGCGTTGCGTCGACGCTGGCTGCCAGGGCGACCAGGCCGGGCGCCTGCTCGCCGGCGAGCATGTGGCCGAGCGCATGCAGGAAGTTCTCCAGGTTGCCACGCCGCAGCCACCACTGCGATTGCTTGGGGCCGGACGGCATCGGGCCGAGCGCGGTCGCAAGCTGTTCAAGCCAGGCCCCCATCGCCGCCTGGTCGAGATCGCCGCGCGCTGCAGCATAGGCAACGGGACGCGCGAGTCGGCCGGGTTCGCCGTACACGTAGGCGTGGCCATCGGCGGACATGACCTGGGTCGCCAGCGCCTCGAGCAGCAGCATGGCGTCGGGCGTCGCCAACGCCTTGTTCAGGATCAACTGCATCGCCCAGTCGGCGCCGTGCGCGACCGCATGGCGCCAGCCTTCGCCATCGACGTAACCGCGATAGTCGCGCGTCGACCGCAGGTAATCCGCCGCAAGGGTCGCCATGCGCGAACGTTGCTGCGGCGTCATCCACGGCCGGAGGCGATCGGTACGCGCGACCTCGGCGAGCGCCAGGGCCGCGAACGACCTGCCGAATCCATCGGCATCCGCGGCGGCGATGGCGTCCTCCAACGCCTGTTCGATCCGGACCAGCATGCCGGTGTCGAGCTGGTCGTGGCGCATCCACGTCGACAACGCTCCGAAGGCGATGTCGTCGCGCAGGAAAGGATCGGCTTCGCCCAGGCATGCGGTCATGGCGATGGCGCGCGCATTGCGCTGTGCTTCGTCGGGCATGGGAAAGCCCGAGGATCGCCACTGCTCCAGGCCCGGGGTTGCTTCGCCATGGAGTTCGCAACGGGCATGCGCGGGCGAGGCCATGGACAGGCCCGCACAGGCCAGCAGGAACCCGGAAATATGGATCGGGCTAAAAGGCATCGTCGCAGGCCGGTCGGTGGATATCGCCGGTAGCGTAATGCAATCGCGGCCGCCGGCCTTTGCGTCGTTTGGCGGATCGCGCGGCATTTGTCCTGGCGCGCCTGCGCTCCCACAATGGCGCCTTTCACCCCAGGTGCGACACGCATGCCGACGATCCGGCCCGACCTGCCGCAAGCGACCCGATTGCGCGTCGGCGAATGCGTGGTCGACATTCCGTTGCGCGAGATCGTCCGCGCCGGCGGCACCGGTGTGCGCGTCACCGCCAAGTCGATGGCCGTGCTGCTGATGCTCGCGCGGCAGCCGGGCCAGGTCGTCGCGCGCGACACGTTGCTCGATTCCGTGTGGGCAGGCACGCTGCCGACCGACGACGTCCTGACCCAGGCGATCACCGGCCTGCGCAAGGCGTTCGGAGACGATCGCGACGCACCGGCATACCTGGAGACGATTCCGAAGTCCGGATATCGGTTGCTCGCGGAAGTCGAGTGGCTGCCGGATGCGCCGCCAGAACACCTTGCCAAGCATCGCTGGCGCGGCCGCGTGGCATGGGTGCTGGGCGTTGTGGCCGTCGTCGCGCTGGGCTGGTGGATCGGCGCCGGCCGCTTCCATGCGGTGGCACCTCCACCCGCGACGCCAGCAGTGCCGGCGAGCGATGGCGAGCTTGCCTACACACTGCTGACCTCGCGGGTGGGTCCGGAAACCCAGCCGGCACTGTCGCCCGACGGCGCCATGGTGGCCTATGCAATGCCTCCCGGCGCGATCGACGATCCGGCCGCGATCTTCATCCAGGCGGCGCATCCGGTCGCGCCGCGGCAACTGACCACGCCGCCCCGGGGATCGTCCGATCACTTGCCGCGCTGGTCGCCCGACGGTACGCAGCTGATGTTCGCGCGCATCGACGAGAACGGCGGGTGCGAGTTCCAGTTGTTGCCGGTGAGCGGCGGCGCTGGGCGTGCCATCGGCCGCTGCGACCGGGTCAACGGCCGCTACGACTGGTTGCCCGACGGCAGTGGGGTCGTTGCCGGACTCAAGCCCGAGGCCGAAGGCCGGCCAGGGGCACTGTCGAACCTGCGGCTGGAGACCGGCCAGTGGGAGCCGATGCGCTATGCGATCGGCCCCGCCGACGTCGACTTCGATCCGCGCTTTTCGCCCGATGGCACCCGGATCGGATTCCGGCGCAACCTCAGCCGCTCCGATGTGTGGGAGATGCCCGCGGGCGGCGGCGAACCACAAAGGCTGACCCGCCTGCGTGGCAGCATCTCCGGCTGGGACTGGGCGCCCGACGGCAAGTCCCTGCTGCTGGGCACGCTCGGCAGTCCGCCCAGGCTGTACCGGCACGACCTGGGCACTGGCCTGACCCGGGCCCTGGGACGATTCCCGGCGGTGGGGCTGGACCTGGCAGCGCGTCGCAACACGATGGTCTTCACCGTCGACGACGCGCGCATTGCGATGTTCCGTTATCGGCTGCCGCTTGGCAGCGGAACCATTGCCGAACCATTGTTCGCCTCGACGGGAACCGATCTGCTGCCGTCGCCGTCGCCCGACGGGAAGTGGATCGCCTTCCATTCCGATCGCAGTCGTGAAGCGAGGTTGTGGCTGGGCGATCCGGACGATCCAGGCCACCTGCGCATGGTCGATGGCATCGCTCCGATCTCGCGGCATCCCCCGCAGTGGTCGCCCGACAGTCGCAGCATCCTCGTGGTCGGCGAAGTGACCGACGCAGAGGGCGTGCCGCGGCAACTGCTGTACCAGGTCGATGTGGCCAGTGGCCGCAGTACCGAAGTGGCGGTGGACGATGGAGTTCCATACTTCGCGCAGCACCTGCCGGGGCAGCGGCTGTTGTTGGTGGTCGATGGCGGCGCCGGGAGGCTGTCGCTGCGCATCGTCGACGCCGCGGCGCCGCCGTTGCGTACGCTCGCCCGGATGGACGACGTGGGCGAAGCGCGTTTCGATCCGGTGAGCGGCGAGGTGTTCCTGGTGCGTGGCAGCAGTCCGGGCTTGTGGCGGGTCGGCCTGGACCTGCGCACGCCGGAACTGGTGGCTGCCGACCAGCCCGCCGGCTACTGGTTGCGACGCTGGGGAACGCTGGACGGACGTCCGTTCGCACTGCGCACGGCTGCGCCCGGCTGCCTGGCCCAATGGCACTGGATGGGGGTGGAGCCGACACCCGCAGCCGGTTGTCTGGATCCGGAGCGGCGCGGCGAGCCGTCGCTGGCAGTGATGGTGTCCCAGGACCGTGCATGGCTCTACGCGAGCATGGTGGTGGGCCTGGAGAACAGCGATATCGGCCTGCTCGAGCTCGATCCGCCGCAGTCGGAGTCCAGCGCAACTCCTTGAAGCGCAAGCCTTCGGAAAAATTTCGGCAGGTATTCGCCGCGCTTTCCTGACGCCCCGGCGCGATACCACCGTGATGACGGCCGTTCCCCGAAAGGAGCTGGCCGTGCATTCCATTTCCCTGATCGCCACGTCCGGCGCGGGCGCACTCGAGGCGCCGCGCGGCACGGACGTCGCCTGGCTGTTGCTGCGTGGACGGGCCGAAGTGCGGGCCCGGGAAGGCGCCTTCGCGCTCGTCCCCGGCGACTGGATCGCGTTGCCGCGGGATTCGGCCTCGCTCGCGGTGGCCGGCGCCGGGGCGTTGCTGCTCGGAATCGGCGTCGCCGGAGACGAGGGGCCGGAGCGCACGGCCCCGATTCCGGGCCGTGGCCGCATGGCGCGCGGTGCGAGGGCGCGTGCGTTCCGCACGTGGTCCAGGCAGGGAGCGCTCACGACCCGGGGGCGCGAATGGATGCAGCCGGCCATCAGTGACGGTGCCGAGGCAAGGGCGCTGTTGTGGGACCTGCAGGCCGATCTGGTCGAGGGCATCGACCGCTGCCCGGGACACTCCCCCCGGCGCAAGCGCCAGGTGTTGTTGAGGATGCAGCGCGCGCGCCTCTACCTGGAAGGCCATGCAGGCGATGGCGTGCGCATCGCGGAGCTGGCCAGGCACATCAACTTCTCGCCCTGGTACTTCAGCAAGGTATTCCACGCCCTGTACGGGATCGGGCCGTTGCAGTTCGCGACGCGCGCGCGCCTGGAACAGGCGTCGCGGTTGCTGGCCGGCACGCGGCTTCCGGTCATCGAGGTTTCCGCGTCGTGCGGGTTCGACAACCCGTGCAGCTTCGCGCGCGCGTTCCGGGCGCACTTCGGCATGACCGCGTCGGAACACCGCCTGCGCCACGGGAACGCGCGATGAGCCGGTGCCGGTATCCCGCCGCGCGCAAGGTCGAAGCGGTGCGCCGCGTGGTCGAGAACGGCCACAGCGTGAGTTCGGTCGCCCGCGATCTGTGCGTCAGCGAAGGCTCGTTGTTCTTCTGGGTGCGCCGCTACAGGCAATTCGCGCGGCAGTCGCGCGTGCCGCTGGAAGTCGATCCCGAGCCGGGCTTCTCGCCGGGATCGCTGGTTGCGTACCTGCGTCGGGCCGGCCGCAAGGGCAAGCCGCCAAATCCGGCAAGGAAGTGCGCCACATCGTGAACCTAGGATCGATCTCGTTAAGAAATCGGAAAGCGTCAACAACCCACCAAGCTGGAGATCGACAGTGACAACCACCCGGAACAATCCCCATCGCCGCAAGGCGCTGGCCCTGGCCATCGCCCTTTCGTTCGCGGGCGCCGCGAACGCCCAGAGCACCACCGGCAGCATCTACGGCGTCGCCAGCGAAGGCGCCACCGTGACCGTGCGCAACGACAGCGGCCTGACCCGCACCGTGACCGCGGACGCGTCGGGCCGCTACAACATCGGTACCCTTCCCGTCGGCAACTACAGGGTCGTCGTCGAGCGCAACGGCGAGGTCGTCGGCGCCAGCGTGGTGACGGTGCGTGCCGGTGCCGGTGCGGACGCGACCATGGCCGCCGGCGGGGACCCGGCGATGCTGGAAGCGGTCACGGTGACCGCGTCCAGCGTGCCGACCATCGACATCACGGCGGTCGATACCCGCAGTGTCGTCACCGCCGAACAACTCACCCGCCTGCCGCTCGCGCGCAACGCCGAGGCGGTTGCGTTGCTTGCCCCCGGCGCGGTGTCCGGCGCGGCCGGATTCTTCGGCGGCCTGGTGTCGTTCGGCGGCGCAGGCGTCTCCGAGAACGCCTATTACGTCAACGGCTATTTCACCGGCGAGCCGCTGTCCAACCTCGGCGGTTTCGGCCTGCCGTTCGGGTCGATCGAACAGCAGGAGACCTTCATCGGCGGCTACAGCGCCAAGTACGGTCGTTCCGATGGCGGCGTGATCAACCAGATCGGCAAGCGCGGCAGCAACGAATGGAGCTTCGGCGGCCAGGTCGTCTATACCCCGAAGGGCCTGCGTGGCGACATGCCGGACCTGTACTTCCCCGACATCGACCTGTCGCAGGCAAATGCCAACGCGGGGTTGCCGCAGACCTGCGGCGCCGGTGGCGACGAGCAGTGCCAGTACACCTACTCCGATCCGACCTTGCCCGGCACGCTGCATTCGCGTGGCAGCGAATCGACGGAGTGGGGGACGTCCTACAACCTGTACGGCGGCGGCCCGATCATCAAGGACCGGCTGTTTTTCTTCGCCGCGGCGGAGTGGAACGAGGACAAGGAGATCGACGCGCCCAACGCATTCGCGGCCGCACCGGTCCGCTCCCGGCACACGACGACGGAGATCCCGAAGCTGTACGCGAAGATCGACTGGAACATCGGCAACGACCACTTCGCCGAGTTCAGTTACCTGGGCGAAGAAACCGACGAGGTCGGGGTGTTCTACAACTACGACTTCGATGCCGGCACCACCGGCGCTGAGTACACAGCCTCGGTGCCCGATCCCTTCCACCAGAAGAATGAATATCTCATCGGCAAGTACACCGGCTACCTGACCGACAGCCTCACTCTCAGCGTCACCGCCGGACGCGGCAAGCTGTCCAAGCAGCAGATCAATCCGTCGATCATTCCCGGCCTGCCGCTGATCGGGACCGCCAACCTCCAGAATCCCGCGCTCAACGGCGGCACCCCGCGATCGAATGCCCAGGGAGGCGCAGTAGGCGTCGACGCCGTCGACAGGACGCGCGGGCTGCGTGCCGACCTGGAATGGCTGGTCGGCGACCACGCCGTGACCGTCGGCATCGACAACATCACCTTCGAGGCCGAGAACGAGGGCCAGGACCAGCTGGTGGATCGCTGGATCTACGGACGGACCACCGGCAGCATCGGTCCCGGCGTGATCGGCAGTCCCGCCAGCGGTGCCAATCCCGACGGCTATTACGTGCAGAAGCTGCTGTTCCGCACCTCGACCAGCATGAAGCTCGACCAGAAGGCCTGGTACATCGAAGACCGATGGCAGGTCGCCGACAACCTGCTGCTGTCGCTGGGCATCCGCAACGACCAGTTCACCAACATCAACAACTTCGGCGAGAAGTACCTCGACGCCAAGGACCAGTGGGCTCCGCGCCTGGGCTTCGCCTGGGACGTGAACGGCGACTCCACCTTCAAGGTCTTCGGCAACGCCGGCCGCTACTTCCTGGCCATGCCGAACAACGTCGCCATTCGCGGCGCCTCGGCATCGACCTTCACCCGCGAGTACTTCACCTACACCGGCATCGACGCCAACGGCGCACCGACGGGCCTGGCGCACGTCCCGCGGCTGGATGGTTCGCCCGACGGCCCGTTCTCCTCCAACGGCGAGTACGGCCAGCCGATCGACGTGCTGTCCTTCGCGCCCTCCGACCTCAAGAACATGTACCAGGACGAGTTCATCCTCGGTGCCGAGCACGTCCTCGGCGATCGCTGGATGATCGGCGCCAAGCTGACCAGCCGCAACCTGGGATCGGCCATCGACGACATCTGCGATGGCGGCACCATGGCCCAGGTCCTCGAGGACCGCGGTGTCGACGTCGACACCGTCGAGATCCCCGGTTGCTTCATGTTCAACCCCGGCGGCACCAATACCTTCAGCCTGGCGAACGTCGACCCCGTGACCGGCGACTTCACCGGCGGCAGGACCGACGTGACGATGAGCTCGGACGACTGGGGCTTCCCGGACGACATGAAGCGCAAGTACACCGGCCTGGACATCTACATGGAGCGTGCCTTCGACGGCAAATGGGAAGCGCGGGTCGACTACACCTACAGCCGGAGCGAAGGCAACATGGAGGGGCAGGTGAAATCGGAGTTCGGCCAGGCCAACATCTCCAAGACGCAGGACTGGGATGCGGCCGCGATCATGACCTACGGCACCGGATACCTGGCCAACGACCGCCGCCACCAGCTCAAGGCCCGCGGCAGCTACCAGTTGACCGACGAGCTCATGGTGGGCGGCAACCTGCGCATCCAGTCGGGCGCGCCGATCAGCTGCCTGGGCTACTTCAACCCGGGCGACATCGACGAGAACTCGCCCGAAGCCGACCCGATCCACTACGGCGCCAGCTACCACACCTGCTTCGGCGAAGTGGCCACGCCCGGCGATATCCGTACGCCATGGGTCAAGCGCGTCGACCTCGGCCTGACCTGGCGCCCGCTCGCCTTCGACAAGAAGCTGTCGCTCGGCGTACAGGTGCGCAACGTGTTCAATTCGACCGAGACGCTGCAGGTGGACGTGACGTCCGAGGACGATGTCTACACGGTGTCCAACACCTACATGCTGCCGATCGGCCGCCAGGATCCGCGTGCGGTGGTCTTCACCGCCGGGTACGACTGGTAAAATCGGCGGTAGATGCAAAAAGCCCGGCCTTCGCAGGAAGGCCGGGCTTTTCTTGTGCGTAGCGGCCGGTGCCGGAAATTAGAACTTCGGCTTGTCGTCGCTGGCCTTGTAGCGATCCATCGCGTCGACGAGGATCGCGCGCGCTTCGGCCGCGTCGCCCCAGCCGTCGAGCTTGACCCACTTGCCGTCCTCGAGGTCCTTGTAGTGCTCGAAGAAGTGGCCGATGCGCTGCAGCCAGTGCGGGCTGACCCTGGCGATGTCGTCGATATGGGTGTAGCCGGCGAACACCTTGTCGACCGGGACCGCGAGGATCTTCTCGTCGCTGCCGGCTTCGTCGCTCATCTTCAGCACGCCCACCGGGCGGCAGCGGATCACCGAGCCGGGGATCAGCGGCAGGGGCAGGATCACCAGCACGTCGGCCGGGTCGCCGTCGCCGCAGACCGTGTACGGCACGTAGCCGTAGTTGCACGGGTAGCGCATGGGCGTGGAGAGGATGCGGTCGACGAAGATCGCGCCCGAGGCCTTGTCGACCTCGTACTTGACCGGTTCGGCGTCCTTCGGGATCTCGATGACGACGTTGATTTCGTGCGGCGGATTGGCGCCGGTGGGGACGAGGTCCAGGCCCATGGGGGTGGGGTGCTCCGGGTGCTGCGGTGGGGGCGCATATTCTACGCGCTGCGGTGCAGCAAACGAAGACGGCGGCCCTGGGGCCGCCGTTTCCGGGGTCGCGGCTGCCGCCGCTCCTACAACAGCGGGACCAGCAGCAGGGCCACGATGTTGATGATCTTGATCAGCGGGTTGATGGCCGGGCCGGCGGTGTCCTTGTAGGGATCGCCGACGGTGTCGCCGGTCACCGCGGCCTTGTGCGCCTCGGAGCCCTTGCCGCCGAAGTTGCCGTCCTCGATGTACTTCTTGGCGTTGTCCCAGGCGCCGCCGCCGGTGGTCATCGAGATGGCCACGAACAGGCCGGTGACGATGGTGCCGATCAGCAGGCCGCCCAGCGCCTTCGGGCCCAGCAGCAGGCCGACGATCACCGGCACCGCGACGGGAAGCAGCGAGGGCACGATCATTTCCTTGATCGCGGACCTGGTCAGCATGTCCACGGCGCGGGAGTAGTCCGGCTTGCCGGTGCCCTCCATGATCCCCTTGATCTCGCGGAACTGGCGGCGCACTTCCTCCACCACCGCGCCCGCGGCACGGCCCACGGCTTCCATCGCCATCGCGCCGAACAGGTAGGGGATCAGGCCGCCGATCAGCAGGCCGATGATCACCATGTGGTCGGACAGGTCGAAGGTGAACACTTCGCCCGGGTTGTTGGCCTGCAGGTTGTGGGTGTAGTCGGCGAACAGCACCAGCGCGGCCAGCGCGGCCGAACCGATGGCGTAACCCTTGGTCACGGCCTTGGTGGTGTTGCCCACCGCGTCCAGCGGATCGGTGATGTCGCGGATCTCCGGCGGCAGCTCCGCCATCTCCGCGATGCCGCCGGCGTTGTCGGTGATCGGGCCATAGGCGTCCAGCGCCACGATCATGCCGGCCATCGACAGCATCGCGGTCGCCGCGATGGCGATGCCGTACAGCCCGCCGAGCGCGTGCGCGCCCCAGATCGCGATGCACACCGCGATCACCGGCATGGCCGTGGACTTCATCGAGATGCCCAGGCCGGCGATGATGTTGGTGCCATGGCCCGTGGTCGACGCCGACGCGATGTGCCGCACCGGCGCGTACTGGGTGCCGGTGTAGTACTCGGTGATCCAGACGATGGCGCCGGTCAGGACCAGGCCGATCAGCGCGCACCAGTACAGGTTCATCGCGCCGTAGACCGAGTCGCCCATCAGCGCGGTGGTGATCGGGTAGAACGCAATCGCGGCCAGCACCGCCGACACGATCACGCCCTTGTACAGGGCGCCCATGATGGACCCGCCTGCCTTCACCTTGACGAACATCGCACCGATGATCGAGGCGATGATCGACACGCCGCCCAGCACCAGCGGGTACAGCACGCCGTTGCTGCCGGCCTCGGCGACCATCAGCCCGCCCAGCAGCATGGTGGCGATGATGGTGACCGCATAGGTCTCGAACAGGTCCGCGGCCATGCCGGCGCAGTCGCCGACGTTGTCGCCGACGTTGTCGGCGATCACCGCCGGGTTGCGCGGGTCGTCCTCGGGAATGCCGGCCTCGACCTTGCCCACCAGGTCCGCGCCGACGTCGGCGCCCTTGGTGAAGATGCCGCCGCCCAGGCGCGCGAAGATCGAGATCAGCGACGAGCCGAACGCCAGGCCGACCAGCGCGTGCAGCGCGGCCTCGCCGGTGACGCCCATCATGTCCGTCAGGACCAGGTAGTAGCCGGCCACGCCGAGCAGGCCCAGGCCCACCACCAGCATGCCGGTGATGGCGCCGCCGCGGAACGCGACGTCCATGGCCGCGCCCATGCCCTTGCGTGCCGCTTCCGCGGTGCGCACGTTGGCGCGCACCGAAACGTTCATGCCGATGTAGCCGGCGGCGCCGGACAGCACCGCGCCGATCAGGAAGCCGATCGCCGTGTGCCAGCTCAGCGCGAAGCCCACCAGGACGAACAGTGCCACGCCGGCGATCGCGATCGTCGTGTACTGGCGGTTGAGGTAGGCGCGCGCGCCTTCCTGGATCGCCGCCGCGATCTGTTGCATGCGTTCGTTGCCGGCGGGTTGGGCGCCGATCCAGCGCGCCGAGATGATTCCGTAGAGAATCGCGATGACGGCGCAACCGAGCGCCAGGACAAGACCGTACTGCTGCAGCATGAACCCCTCCCCAGAGTGGAAACCCGGCCGACTATGGCATAGATGACGGCGGCGTTCAGCCGGCCCGTGACAGCCTTCGCGCAAAGCCTGACGACGGAGCCGCCGATGCACCGATTATCCTCCCTGCTGTTCGCCGGCGCGCTGGTGCTGCCCCTGGCAGCGGCCGCCGCCGACCCCGTTCCCGAAATCGAGCGCGAGCCTGTTGCGCCGCAGCAAACCG
The DNA here is from genome assembly GCF_029763755.1 of Luteimonas sp. 8-5. GTDB lineage: Bacteria > Pseudomonadota > Gammaproteobacteria > Xanthomonadales > Xanthomonadaceae > Cognatiluteimonas. The sequence continues at coordinate 10,543 of NZ_JARUVM010000030.1, read as the reverse complement.
GTGCCCTGCACGCCTTGCGCACCATTCCGGAAGCGTGCGCGCGCTTGCAAGGCCAATTCAGCAGCGACCCGGCCGAGCCTTACCGGTTCGCGGTGGTGCGCACCAGCGCGGCGTGCCAGCCGCGGGCGCGGCTGCTCGACGCGGCGCGCGCCAAGCCGTCCGCGCAGGACGGCTGGCTGTTCAACGACCGCATCCGCGTGCCCAGCGCCGACTGTCCGTCGCTGGCAGCGCTGGTGGAGGTCTGGCGTCGCCCGGCGGCGACCGCGTCGCCCTCGCTCGATGCCCAGGGCAAGGCCCGGGTCTACCTCGAGGATGCGAAGCGCAAGGCCGAGGCCGGCAAGCTCGGTGCGGTCCCGGCCTATGCGGTCTCGATGCGCATCGAAGGCAAGCGCTGCGGCACCTGAGCATTGCGCAGCGTTGCGTACGCGGGCAATCCGTCGCGCCCGTACGGCGGATACGCTTCGCCGCGGATCAAGGGTTGCAGGTAGCGGCGTGCGGCGGCGGTGATGCCGAAGCCGTCGCGGCGGATGAAGTTCGCCGGCATCTTCTTTTCCCGGTTGGCGATCTTCTCCAGGGGTGCGGCTTCGATCTTCCAGCGGTAGGGCGCGTCCGAGGTGCGCACGATCACCGGCATGGTCGCGTTCCTGCCCGCCAGCGCGAACTCGACCGCCTTGCGCCCGACCGCCTGGGCCTGCTCGAAGTCGGTCTTCGATGCGATGTGCCTGGCCGAGCGCTGCAGGTAGTCGGGAAGGGCGTAATGCGTCTTGAGGCCGAGCGCATCGTGCACGCGGTGGGCAAGATGCGCGGCGACGCCGCCGAGCTGGGTGTGCCCGAATGCGTCCTTGCCCGCGCCGGCATCGGCGACGAAGCGCCCTTCGGCGTCGCGGATGCCTTCGCTGGCGACGACGACGCACCAGCCGACCCTGTCGACCACCTGCTGCACCCGGGCCAGGAACGCCGCCTCGTCGTAGGCACGCTCCGGGAACAGGATGACCTGCGGCGCCTCGTCGGCGGACTGTGCGGCCAGCCCCGCGGCGGCAGCCAGCCAGCCGGCGTGCCGGCCCATCGCCTCGTACACGAACACCCTGGTAGAGGTTTCGGCCATCGCCGCCACATCCAGTGCCGCCTCCCGCACCGACACCGCCGTGTACTTGGCGGCCGAGCCGAAGCCCGGGCAGCAGTCGGTGACGGCGAGGTCGTTGTCCACCGTCTTGGGTACACCGATGCAGGTCAGCGGGTAGTCGAACTCCGCCGCCAGCCGCGAGAGCTTGAGCGCGGTGTCGGCCGAATCGTTGCCGCCGTTGTAGAGGAACCAGCGCACGTCGTGGGCGCGCAGCACCTCGATCAGTCGTTCGTAGCGCGCCCGGTCCTGCTCCAGCGACTTGAGCTTGACCCGGCACGAACCGAAGGCGCCGCCGGGGGTGTGGGCCAGGGCGCGGATCGCGGCGACTGGCGCCTTCGAGGTATCGATGAGTTCCTCGCGCAGCGCGCCCAGGATCCCGTTGCGCGCGGCCAGGACCCTGACCTTGCGCGCACGGGCGGCCTCGATGACGGCGGCGGCGGTGGCGTTGATGACGGCGGTAACGCCGCCCGACTGGGCGTAAAGCAGGGTCCCGGACGGCATGGAGGGTTCCTGTGGGGCGGGGGGTATGGGTTAAAGTGGCAGTCTAGCGCCGCCCCGCGATGCGGACGCAATGGAAAGCTTCGGGAGTAAGTGGCTGATGCGATTGGTTCTGTTGGGCGCGCCGGGCTCCGGCAAGGGAACGCAGGCGGCACGGTTGAAGGAGCACCTCCAGGTGCCCCACATCTCGACCGGCGACCTGCTGCGCGCCGAAGTGGCGGCGGGCAGCAAGCTCGGCCTGGCCGCGAAGGAAGTGATGGCGCGCGGCGAACTCGTTTCCGACGAGATCCTGCTGGGCATGCTCGAGGACCGCTTCTCGCGTCCCGACACCAGGGGCGGCTTCATCCTCGACGGCTACCCGCGCAACCTGGCCCAGGCCGACGCGCTCGACGGGCTGCTGCAGCGCATCGGCCAGCCGATGGACTATGCGGTGCAGCTCGAGGTGCCGCAGGAACTGCTGGTCGAGCGCATCGCCGGCCGTGCCAAGGCCGAGGGCCGCGCCGACGACGCGCCCGACGCGGTGCGCAAGCGCCTGCAGGTCTACGAAAACCAGACCGCGCCGGTGGTGGAGTTCTACCGCCAGCACGCACAGCTCACCGTCGTCGACGGCGTCGGCTCGCTGGACGAAGTCTTCACCCGCATCCTGGAAGCGATCGATCCCGCGCCAGCAGTCGGATGAAGCTGCACATCCTCGGCATCGCCGGCACCTTCATGGGCGGCGTGGCCGCGCTGGCGCGTGAACTCGGCCACGAGGTTGAAGGCAGCGACCAGGCCGTCTACCCGCCGATGTCTACCCAGCTGGAACGGCTGGGCATCTCCCTGCAACAGGGCTACTTGCCGGAACACATCTCGCCCGACTGCGACACGGTCGTGGTCGGCAACGCGCTCTCGCGCGGCAACCCCGCCGTCGAGGCCGTGCTCGACTCGGGCCGCGCCTACACCTCCGGCGCCGAGTGGCTGCGCGACAACGTGCTGCCCGGCCGCGACGTGCTCGCCGTCGCCGGCACCCACGGCAAGACCACCACCACCACTATCCTCGCCTACCTCCTCGAAGCCGCCGGCCTCCACCCCGGCTTCCTCATTGGCGGCGTCGCCGAGGACTTCGGCGTCTCCGCCAGACTCGGCGGCCCTGTCTCCCGTCTCCCGTCTCCCGTCTCCCGTCCCCCCTTCGTAGTGGAAGCCGACGAGTACGACACCGCCTTCTTCGACAAGCGCAGCAAGTTCGTCCACTACCGGCCGCTGGTGGCGATCCTCAACAACCTCGAGTACGACCACGCCGACATCTTCCCGGACGTGGCCGCGATCCAGCGCCAGTTCCACCACCTGGTGCGGACCGTGCCGGGGCGCGGGCGCCTGGTCGTGAACGGCGAGGATCCGCGCCTGGCCGAAGTGCTGGCCATGGGCTGCTGGACGCCGGTGGAGCGTTTCGGGATCGATGGCCAGTGCGCTGACGGGGGCCGACTCGACTGGCAGGCGCGCCTGGATGCCGCCGACGGCAGCGTGTTCACCGTGATCCACCACGGGCGCGAACTGGGCCAGTCGCACTGGCCGCTGCTCGGACGCCACAACGTGATGAACGCGCTGGCGGCACTGGCAGCCGCGAATGCGATCGGCGTAGACGTCGCGGGCGTGCTGCCGTCGCTCGCCGCGTTCCGCAGCGTCAAGCGGCGCATGGAGCTGGTAGGCGAGCGCGACGGCATCGCCGTCTACGACGACTTCGCCCACCATCCCACCGCCATCGCGACCACCCTGGCCGGTCTTCGCGCCAGGGTCGGCGACGCGCGCATCGTGGTGGCGATGGAGCCGCGCAGCAATTCGATGCGCATGGGCGCGCACGCCGATGCGTTGGCGCCGTCGCTGGACCTGGCCGACGCGGTCGTGTTCCTGCATCGCCCGGGCCTGGCATGGGACGCCGGCGCGGTGGTGTCGGCGCTGCGTGGCGAAGGCCGTGCCGTCGCCGATGTCGAGGCGCTGGTCGCCACCCTCCGCGGGCTGGTGCGCCCGGGCGACCACGTCGTGTTCATGTCCAACGGCGGCTTCGATGCCGCACCGCGGCGCTTCCTTGCCGCACTGGAGCCATGAACACGCAGGCGCTCGGACTGTTCCCGTTGCATGCGGTGCTGGTGCCGGGAGCGCTGCTCGAGCTCCGCGTGTTCGAACCGCGTTACCTTGACCTGGTGCGCGAGTGCGGGCGCGAAGGCAACGGCTTCGGCGTGTGCATGATCATCGAAGGCGAGGAAGCCGGCGCCGCGGCCACGCCCGCCGCGTTCGGCACCGAAGCCAGGATCGAGGATTTCGGCACCGACGACCGTGGCCTGCTGACCCTGCGGGTACGCGGGCATCGCCGCTTCCATGTGCAGCGCACCCGGGTGCGCGACAACGGGCTGGTGGTCGGTGAAGTGGAATGGCGCGATCCCGATCCCGACGAGGAGCTGCGGCCCGAACACGCGATGCTGGGGACGCTGCTGCAGCGGATCCTCGAGCAGATCGGCGATGCGCGCGTCGATGCCGGCCCCGCGCAGCTCGACGACGCGGCCTGGGTGGGTTGGCGGTTGTGCGAACTGGTGCCGCTGTCCAACCTGCAGCGCCAGTCGCTGCTGCAGGAGGACGATCCGCATGCGCGCCTGCAGTCGTTGCTGGAGTGGATCTCGGACTAGGGCCGCAGGTCGACCCGGATGACTTCCTGGTCGCCGCGCTGCGCCTTGCGGGTGGCGAGGCCGCGCAAGGCCTCGCGTACCGCTGCGTGCGCCATGCCATGGTCGGCTGCGGGTTGCCATAGCGCGAACAGATCGAACGGCCGCGTGTGCTGCATGACCTGCGCGGTACCCAGCCACAGCGGCGTGCCGTCGTCCAGGTGCGCCGGTGCGCGCCACAGGCGCAACACCAGCACCTGGTCGGGCGACGCCGTCGGGCGCCGCAGCAACAGCACCTCGGCTTCTGCATCGAGCGTGGCCGGCAACACCGGTTGCCGTGCCGCCGGCACGTCGTCGTCGAGCAGGCCCAGCGTCGCGATCCAGTCCGCCTGCGGTTGTTCGTGCCAGCCCTGCGCCTGCAGTGCTTCGCGCAGCGGCTGCAGGGTACCGGCCACCTGCAGGTCCAGCGGCCAGCGCCGGCCGGCGTCGCGTTCGTTGCGTTGCGCGGGCAGCGCCAGCCAGGCGCTGCCCTGCCACCACTCGCCAGCGTCGATCGTGGCCGTTGCCGGTGGGGCCGCGAAACGCGCCATCAGGTCGTCGGCGGCATGCGTGGCGTGCCAGGCGCCGACCAGGGCGAAAGTGCCGTAGAAGGCGATCGCCAACGGTCGCATGTACAGCGTGCGCGAGACGTGGCTGCGATAGGCGATGCCCAGGATCAGCAGCCAGACGATGCCCAGCAGTGCGCCGCCCACCACGTCGCTGAGCCAGTGCGCGCCCAGGTACAGGCGCGCGAAGCCGATCATCGCCACCACCGCGCCGCCGACGATGTACGGCCACACCCGGCGACGGCCGGGAAGGGCGCGCGCGACCAGCACCGCGAAGAAGCCCAGGGTGATCGTCGACATCGTCACCGCGATCGACGGGAAGCCGAACCCGGCGGGCGCACCGGGCGGGCCGGGCATCGCCACCCACGCATCCAGGACTGCGGTCAGGGCCAGGCCGAATGCGAGGGCGCCGAGCCAGTGGGCAGCGGCGATCCAGCGCCGGCGCCACAGCAGCCAGGCCAGGGCCATGCCCGATGCAGGCAGCAACACCTGCGCATCGCCCAGCGTCGCCAGCGCGGCCATGAGCCGGTCCGCCAGCGGATTGCGCAGCGACGCCATAGCCGAATACACGCTCTGGTCCAGGCGCAACGGGCCGCCCCGCGCCAGCACCACTGCCAGCAGCGCGAACCAGGCCCAGCCGATGGCGAGCAGGCACGCGGCCAGCAGCGCCAGCGATGCCGATTCCGGCCGGTTCGGATCGATCAGCGCCTGCGCGTAGCGTCCCAGCCGTGGATGCGCGCGCGACCAGCGCAGGGCGCGCGCAAGCAAGGTGTCGGCGTGGCCGGCGAACCAGCGCCAGCTGTACAGCACGCCCGACCACACCAGCACCAGCACCGCCAGCATCGCCAGCAACACCAGCGCGAGGCGGTCGGCCACCGCGGCCACGGCATCGTAGGAGGCGCCAAAGATCCAGCCCGGCGCCAGGAACACCGCGGCCCAGGTGAACGCGGCAAACAGGCTCGGCGGCAGGTAGCGCTTCAACGGCATCCGCAGCATGCCGGCCACCGCCGGCACGAACGGCCGCACGGCGCCGACATAGCGTGCGATCAGCAGGCTCTTTGCGCCGTGCTTGCGGAACAGGGCCTCGCCGCGATCGAGCAATTGCGGATAGCGCCGGAACGGCCAGTGCTCGCGCAGCTGCGGCCCCCACTTGCGGCCGATCCAGAAGCTCAACGCATCGCCGGCCAGCGCGCCGAGCGCGGCGCACACCAGCGCATACGGGCCCGATACATGGCCCAGGCCGACCAGCGCACCGACGGCGAACAACAACGGCAGCGCCGGCACCACGATGCCGACCACGGCCAGGGCGTCGCAGAAGGCGATCAGGAAGATCAGGCCGCCGGCCGCCACGGGATGCGCGCCGATCCAGGCAACGATGTTGTCGAACCACGCGCTGGGCATCGGTGGATTATGCTTGCCCGAACGGAGGAGCACCATGACGACCCTGGCCGGCAAGACCCTTTTCATCACCGGCGCCTCGCGCGGCATCGGCCGCGCGATCGCATTGCGCGCCGCGGCCGACGGCGCCAACGTGGCGATCGCGGCCAAGTCCGACGTGGCCAATCCCAAGCTCCCGGGCACCATCCACAGCGTTGCTGCCGAAGTCGAGGCCGCGGGCGGCAGGGCACTTGCGCTCAAGTGCGACATCCGCGACGAGGAGGCCGTGCAGGCCGCGGTCGCGGCGACCGCCGACGCCTTCGGCGGCGTCGACATCCTGGTCAACAACGCCAGCGCGATCTGGCTGCGCGGCACCCTGGACACGCCGATGAAACGCTTCGACCTGATGCAGCAGGTCAACGCGCGCGGCAGCTTCGTCTGCGCGCAGGCCTGCCTGCCGTTCCTGTTGCAGGCGCCCAACCCGCACATCCTGACCCTGGCGCCGCCGCCCTCGCTCGACCCGAAGTGGTGGGGCCCCCATACCGGCTATACCCTGGCCAAGATGGGCATGAGCTTCGTCACCCTGGGCCTCGCCGCGGAGTTCGGGCGCAAGGGCGTGGCGATCAATGCGCTGTGGCCGCGCACCGTGATCGCCACCGACGCGATCAACATGATCCCCGGCGTGGACTCGGCCAACTGCCGCAAGCCGGAGATCGTTGCCGATGCGGCGCACGCCATCCTGGTGCGGGAAGCGAAGGGCTTTTCCGGCCGGTTCCTGGTCGACGAGGACGTGCTGCGCGAGGCGGGCGTCACCGACCTCTCGATTTACGCGGTGCAACCCGGCAAGCCGTTGCTGCCCGATCTGTTCCTGGATTGAAGTAGGAGCGGCGGAAGCCGCGATCCCGGTCGCGGCTTCCGCCGCTCCTACGACGCCAGCGCCTGGCTCCAGTCTGCGACCAGGTCGTCGGAATGTTCCAGGCCGACGGAGATGCGCAGTAGGTCCTGGGGCGACACCGGGTTCGGGCCCTCGACCGACGCGCGGTGTTCGACCAGCGATTCGCAGCCGCCCAGCGACGTGGCGTTGGTGAACAGGCGCAGCTTCGACGCCACCGACAGCGCGGCCTCTCGGCCGCCGCGCACGCGCACGCTGAGCATCGCGCCGTAGTCGCGCATCTGCGCCGTGGCCACCGCATGGCCGGGATGGCCCGGCAGGCCCGGCCAGTTCACCTGCAGGATCGCCGGATGCGCGGACAGGAATTCCGCCAGCGTGCGCGCGCTGGCGCAGTGCATGGCCATGCGCGCGGCCAGCGAACGGCAGCCGCGCAACAGCAGCCAGGCGCTGAACGGCGACAGCACCGCGCCGGCGATATGGCGGCGGTGCATGGCCGCTGCGTGGTTGTCGTCGCGCCTTGCGAACACCAGCGCGCCGCCGAGCACGTCGCTGTGGCCGCCGAGATACTTGGTGGTCGAATGCATCACCACGTCCGCGCCCAGCGCCAGGGGCTGCTGCAGCACCGGCGTGGCGAACGTGTTGTCGACGGCGACCAGCGCGCCGTTGGCATGCGCCAGTCGTGCCAGTGCGGCGATGTCGCAGACCTTCATCAGCGGATTGGACGGCGTTTCCAGCCACAGCAGCGTCGCCGGCCGGGAGAACGCTGCCTCGACGCCGGCGATGTCGGCCATGTCGATGAAATCGGCGGCCACGCCGCGCTGCGGCAGGAACTCGTTGGCGAGGTAGCGCAGCCCGCTGTAGCAATCGTCGGGCAACAGCACGCGGGAACCGCCGGGCAGGGTTTCCAGCAGGCCGGCGATCGCGGCCATGCCCGAAGCGAACACCAGGGCCGCCTCGCCGCCTTCGAGCGCGGCGAGCGCGGTTTCCAGGCGGTCCTGGGTCGGGTTGCCTTCGCGCTGGTACTCGTAGCCGGCGATGCGTTCGGCGGCGGGCCCGTGCCGGAAGGTCGTGGACAAATGGATCGGCGGCGCCACGGCGCCGGTTTCCGGATCCGTTTCTGCGCCCGCATGCACCGCCAGGGTTTCAAGTCGCATCGTTTGCTTCCTCGTCGAGGCCGAACTGGCGCAGGTGCGCGCGCAGTGTCGGCAGGTCACGGTAATGGTGCGAATGCAGGCCGGCGCGGTACGCACCGTCCGCGTTGGCCGCCTTGTCGTCGATGAACAGCACTTCGCCGGGCGAGGCGCCGAGTGCGGCCAGGCAGGCATGGAAGATCGCCGGGTCGGGCTTGGCCAGGCGGAACTGCGCCGAGCAGAACACCCGGCCTTCGAACAGCGGGAACAGCTCCGGGCAGATGCGCGGCAGGTGGTCGCGCAGCAGGAGGTTGTTGTTGGTCAGGATCGCGACGCGGGCGCGGTTGGCGAGTTGCGCGGCAAGCGCGAGCATGGCCGTGTCGGCCTGCATCGACAGGCGCCGGGCCTCGATGCAGTCGTCCAGGCCGACCGGCGCCTGGAGCCGCCGCGAGAACTCGGCGACCTGGCCGGCGGCATCGTGCAGGCCCAGGTCCGCATCGTGTTCCAGGCCGGATCCGAACAGCGCCTGCGCCACCTCGTCCACCGTCCGCCCGCTGCACTGCGCCAGGTGGGCGAGCCGCGGCGCGTGGCTGTAGTGCGCCAGCACGCCGTCCAGGTCGAACAGGACGACGGCCGGCTCGGCGCTCACGCCTTCGCGACCCGGAAGGCTTCGCGCGCGGCCTCGATGGTCGCCGCGATCTCCGCGTCGCCATGCGCGCTGGAAACGAAGCCGGCCTCGAATGCCGAGGGTGCCAGGTAGACGCCGCGCTCGAGCATCGCGTGGAAGAAACGGTTGAACGCGGCGCTGTCGCAGGCCATCGCCTGGGCGTAGGTGTCGACCTTCGCTTCGCTGCTGAAGAACAGGCCGAACATGCCGCCGACGCGATTGGTGGTGAACGCGATGCCGGCGTCGCGTGCCGCCGCCTCGAGACCGTCGCACAGGGCGTTGGACTTCGCCTCGAGCGCCTCGTGGAAGCCGGGCGCCTGGATCAGTTCCAGCATCGCCAGGCCGGCCGCCATCGCCACCGGATTGCCGCTGAGGGTGCCGGCCTGGTAGATCGGCCCTGCAGGCGAGACCTGTTCCATGAGGGCGCGGCGTCCGCCATAGGCGCCCACCGGCATGCCGCCGCCGATGACCTTGCCGAAGGTGCTCAGGTCGGGACGCACGCCATAGCGGGCCTGTGCGCCGCCGAGTGCGACCCGGAAGCCGGTCATCACTTCGTCGAACACCAGCAGCGCGCCATGCTTCGTGCACAGTTCGCGCAGGTGTTGCAGGTAGCCTTCGCGCGGCGGCAGGCAGTTGGCGTTGCCGACCACCGGCTCGATGATCAGGCAGGCGATGTCGCTGCCGCATTCGTCGAACAATGCGGTTGCCGCGTCGAAGTCGTTGTAGGGCAGGGTCAGGGTGAGGTCGGCCAGCGCCTTGGGCACGCCCGGCGAGGTCGGCACGCCGAAGGTCAGCGCGCCGCTGCCGGCCTTGACCAGGAAGCTGTCGCCGTGGCCGTGGTAGCAGCCTTCGAACTTGACGATGCGCGTGCGCCCGGTGGCGCCGCGTGCGAGCCGGATCGCGGACAGCGTCGCCTCGGTACCGGAATTGACCATGCGCACCATCTCGCACGACGGCACCAGGCGCGCGATGGTTTCGGCCATCGTCACTTCCAGCGGGTTGGGCACGCCGAAGCTGAGCCCGTCGCGCGCGGTGCGCAGCACGGCCTCCAGGACCGCCGGATGGTTGTGGCCGGCAAGCATCGGCCCCCATGAACCGACGTAGTCGATGTAACGGTTGCCGTCGACATCGAACAGGAACGCGCCTTCCGCGCGCTGCGCGAAGAACGGCTCGCCGCCCACCGACTTGAACGCGCGCACCGGCGAGTTCACGCCACCGGGCATCAGCTCGCGGGCGCGGGTGAACAGGGCGTGCGAGCGGTCGGATTGCATGACGGGTCCTTCAGAAGAGGGCGGAGAGGGCGCGGGCCGCCGCCACCGGGTCGGGCGCGTCGAACACCGCACCTACCACCGCGAGCAGGTCGGCACCGGCGTCGATCGGGATGGCGCCATTGTCCGGCGTTATCCCGCCGATCGCCACCAGCGGCAGGCCGAAACGGGCCGCTTCGCGCAGCAGCGACGCATCGGCGTGGCGTGCGCCGGGCTTGGTCGAGGAGGGGAAGAAGGCACCGAACGCCAGGTAGTCGGCGCCCGCAACGGCCGCCGCCCGCGCGCGCTCGAGGTCGTCGTAGCAGGAGGCGCCGATGATCGCGCCTTCGCCCAGTAGCGCGCGCGCCGCG
>NZ_JARUVM010000003.1 GCF_029763755.1 Luteimonas sp. 8-5 | reverse complement strand
TTCCGCGGCGGGTTCGGGCGCGGCCTGCTCACCGCAGGCCGAAAGCAGCATGGCAAGGGCGATGGCGGTCATGGACGGCAGGCGGGCGGCTCTCATTGCGGCGCTCTCGAAGCGAGGGAAGGGGTGGCGATTATATGACCAGCACCGTGACGACCGGCGGTGACGATCAGCAGCGGTGTTCCTGCGCCAGGTACTCGGCCGAACGCATCTCGATCAGGCGCGAGGCGGTGCGCTCGAAGGCGCCGGCCAGGCGTTCGCCGGTGTACAGCCCGGTGGGCGGCGCGTCCGCGCTGCACACCAGGTTGACGTTGCGGTCGTAGAGTTCGTCGACCAGGGTGACGAAGCGGCGCGCGGCGTCGTCCCGGCGTGCGTCCATCACCGGGATCCCGCCCAGCAGCACGGTGTGGACCTCGCGCGCGATCTCGCTGTCGGCGGCGGCCGCGCGCGGACCTGCGCACCGGGCGGCGTAGGCGAACCCGGCCCGGCCCTCGGGGCGCGCGCGCCCCGGGATGCGCCGGCCCTCGAGGATGATGCCCGCGTCGCGGTGCACGTCGTCGCCGCCCAGCTCGTGCCAGCGCTGCTCCAGCCAGGCATCGGACTGGTCGTCCAGCGGCTGCCGGTAGACCGGCGAACGGGTCAGCGCGCGCAGGCGGTAGTCCTGCGGGCTGTCCAGGTGCAGCACCGTGCACTCGCGTTCGATCAGCGCGATCGCCGGCAGGAAGCGCGCCCGCTGCAGGCCGTCCTTGTACAGGCCCGACGGCGCGATGTTGGAGCTGGTGACCAGGACCACGCCCTCGGCGAACAGCCGCTCCAGCAACCGCGCCAGCAGCATCGCGTCGCCGATGTCGGTGACGAAGAACTCGTCGAGCACCAGCACCCGCAGCTTCGCGCCCCAGTCGCGCGCGACCAGGCCCATCGGGTCGCGCTGGCCGGCGTGCACGCGCAGCTGTTCGTGCACCGAGCGCATGAAGCGGTGGAAGTGGGTGCGGCGCTTGTGCGGCGTCGGCAGGCCTTCGTGGAACAGGTCGATGAGGAAAGTCTTGCCGCGACCGACCCCGCCCCACAGGTACAGACCGCGCGGCGCGGGCGGACGCTTGCCGAGCAGGCGGCCGAGCAGGCCGGTCGCGTCGGGTTCGGCCAGCGCGGCATGGATGCGGTCGAGTTCGCGCAACGCCGCGTGCTGGGCCGGGTCGTCGAGCCAGTCGCCCCGGGCCACGCCTTGCGCATAGCGCTGCGACGGCAGCGCTTCAGCCATTCGGCAGCCAGTCCTTGATGCCGTTGCGGATCGCGCCGCGCAGGTCCACCAGCTTGCGGTGGAAGAAGTGGCTGGTGTCGGGCATGCGCAGCAGTTGCGGCGGTTGCGGCAACGACTCGGCCCAGGCGCGGACCGCTTCGGGATCCACGATCTCGTCGGCCTCGCCCTGGATGACCAGCCAGGGACAGGACGGCGGGACGATGGAGTCGAAGTCCCAGCTGCGGCCCACCGGGGGCGCGATCGAGAGTAGCGCCGACGGCTGCAGTTCGGCGGCCATGCGCAGCGAGACATAGGCGCCGAAGCTGAAGCCCGCCAGCCAGAGCGCCGCGTCGGGCCGGCTCGCACGGACCCAGGCGGCGACCGCGCGCAGGTCGTCGCACTCGCCTTCGCCGTCATCGAAGTTGCCGGCGGAGGCGCCGACGCCGCGGAAGTTGAAGCGGACCGTGTCCACGCCGCATTCGCGCAGGGCGCGGGCGGCCATGGTCACGACCTTGTTGTGCATGCTGCCGCCTTCGGTGGGCAGCGGATGGCAGACCACCGCCACCACCGGGCGCGGCTTTTCCGCACGGTCGACCGCGAGCTCCAGCGCGCCGGCGGGGCCGGCGAGCGCCAGGGTCGAGGATTCGACGGGAAAGGCGGGGGAAGTCACCCGCCCATGATACCGGCCCTGGCGTCCACGCCAGGGTGATCGTCAGATCTGGCTGAGCATCCAGTCGACGGTGGCGATGACCTGCTCGTCGGTGAGCGCCGGGTTGCCGCCCTTCGGGGGCATTACGCCGCCGTCCGGGCCGGTATAGCCCTCGATCGCGTGGCGGTGCAGCACGTCCACGCCCTGGGCGATGCGGGCGGTCCAGTGGGCCGCGTCCAGCGTCGGCGCGTTCGCCACGCCGGTGGTGTGGCAGCCGGTGCACAGGTTGTTGTAGATGACCTGGCCGTCGAGCGTGCCGCCGTAGGCGACCTGCGAGGCCGCGGCGGCCTGGGCGGCGGCAGCGGCGGCGGCCTGG
>NZ_JARUVM010000029.1 GCF_029763755.1 Luteimonas sp. 8-5 | reverse complement strand
AGCGCCCGGCCGGGTACCGCAAGGGCCAGGCCTCGCCGGAGGACCGGGCCGCGGTCGGCGACTGGGTCCTGGTCGAAGGCGGCGACGGCGCGCCCGGCAAGATCGTCGCCCTGCTGCCGCGGCACTCGGCGATCAAGCGCGGCGCCGCCGGCGAGCATTACCGGCAGCAGCTGATCGCGGCCAACATCGACACCGTATTCGTGGTCTGCGGCCTGGACGCGGACTTCAACCCGCGCCGGATCGAACGCTACCTGCTGCTGGTCCAGGGCAGTGGCGCGGGCGCGGTGGTGGTCCTGACCAAGGCCGACAAGGCGCTGGCCGACAACGCGGATGCCGTCACCGACGCGCTGCACGCGCTTGCCGACACCGCCGCCAACGGCACCGCCGTGGTCGCGGTCAACGCCAAGGACGCCGACACGCTGCGCGCGCTGGCGCCCTGGCTGCAGCCTGGGCGCAGCATCGTGCTGGTGGGTTCGTCGGGCGCCGGCAAGTCCACGCTGACCAACACTCTGCTCGGCGTGGAGCGGATGAAGACCGGAGAAGTGCGCGAGAGCGATTCGCGCGGGCGCCACACCACTACGCACCGTGCACTGGTACCGCTGCCGTCGGGCGCCTGCCTGATCGACACGCCGGGCATGCGCGAGCTGAAGCTGACGGGCGAGGAGGATGTCGAGCAGAACTTCGCCGACATCGAGGCGCTGGCCGAGCAGTGCCGTTTCCGCGACTGCCGCCACGACCGCGAACCCGGCTGCGCGGTGCGCGCGGCGATCGAGGCGGGCACCCTGGACCCGGACCGCTACGCGAACTTCCTCAAGCTCCGCGACGAAGTCGCCGGCGCCGCCAACCAGCTCGCGACCCGCCTCGCCCAGAAATCCGAAGCCCGCGTCCTCGGCAAGGCCCTGCACAAGCGCCTCGACGACAAGTACGGGCGACATTGAGACATATTTTTGACGCGGATCAACGCGGATGGAAAAGCGGATCAACGCGGATCAAGCGAAGAAGGATTGGCCCCACGGCAAGCGAAGTTCCACTAGTGGTTGCTCTATCCGCGTGAATCCGGCTCTTGATCCGCGTTGATCCGCGTCCAAGGAACACCCACACACCATGAACCCCCGGGAAAGCGAGATCGCCAGGTACGCCGAGCTCGACGCGCGGATGGTGCGGGCGGCGCGGGGGTTGCGGTGGTTGTCGCTGGTGAGCTGGCCGGTGGCGGTGCAGGAGGCGTTCCTGGCGGGGTGGCGGCGGTGTGAAGCGGTGCTGCCGCAATACGAATATCCGCGCCACGACTTCGGGGATGCGCGGCGCGAGCTGGAGGCGGTCGCGGCCGAAGCCGGTGCGGGCGATCCGGATCATCCGCTGGCGCAGTACCTGGTCGAATCCAGCCGCGACTGGAACCTCGCCGCGCAGCTGCTCGAGTCGCTGGGCACACCGCGGGTGGGCGAACTGTCGCAGCAGTTGTTCGGGCGGCCGGACGCGCCGCTGCCAGGCAACGGGCCGAGCACGCGCGACGCGGCGCGGCATTTCATCGACATCGCGGGCGAACTCGACCGCGAACTGCTCGCGCCCGAGGAGCGCGTCGAGATCTCCGCCACCGCGCTGCGCCTGCAGCTGCAGTCCGACCTCGACGACTTCTTCGACTCGCGCGTGATCGAGGTCGTGCTCGATCCGGAACTGATCGCCAAGGCCGCCGCCGGTTCCACCCGCATCCGCCTGCGCGCCGGCGCCGCGTTCAGCGACTACGACCGCCAGCAACTGCTGCAGCACGAGGCCTTCGTGCATTCGCTCACCGGCCTCAATGGCCGGCAGCAGCCGGTGCTCAAGAGCCTGGCGCTGTCCTCGCCGCGCACCACCGCCACCCAGGAAGGCCTGGCCACCTTCGCCGAGCAGATCACCGGGGCGATCGACATCGAGCGCATGAAGCGCGTATCGCTCCGCATCGAGGCGGTGGCGATGGCGCTGGACGGCGCCGACTTCGTGCAGGTGTTCCGCTACTTCCTCGACGCCGGGCAGGACGAGGTCGAAAGCTTCTCGTCCGCGCAGCGCGTGTTCCGTGGCGTCCCCACCGGCGGCGGCCACGCTTTCGCCAAGGACGTGGTCTACCTGCGCGGGCTGATCGGCGTGCACACCTTCTTTCGCTGGGCGCTCAAGACCGACCGCCTGCACCTGTGCCGGCAGCTGTTCGCCGGCAAGATGACGCTGGAGGACGCGATGCGGTTCGAGCCGCTGTTCAAGGGCCAGGGCGATGCCGCGCCGGTGCTGGCGCCGCCGCGCTGGTTGCCGCGCTGGCTGTCGCGCGCCAACGGCCTGGCCGGGATGCTCGCGTTCTCCCTGTTCGCCAACCGGATCCGGCTCGACGCGGTGGACCAGGCACCGATGCTGTCGCCGGAGTGACTAGAATGGTCGTTCCGCAGTCCCTGCTCCAGGCAAGACGAGTCCCGGCAAGATGACCGACCAGCCCGAAAGCCCCGCCAATTCGGTGGACGACCTGAAAAAGGCCGCCCTCGACTACCACCGCTTCCCGCCGCACGGGAAGATCAAGGTGGTCGCGACCAAGCCGATGGTGACCCAGCGCGACCTCGCCCTGGCGTACTCGCCGGGCGTGGCCTATGCCTGCGAGGCGATCGTGGCCGACCCGAACGCGGCCAGCGAGCTCACCGCGCGGGCCAACCTGGTGGCGGTGATCAGCAACGGCACCGCCGTGCTTGGCCTGGGCGACATCGGGCCGCTGGCGGGCAAGCCGGTGATGGAAGGCAAGGGCATCCTGTTCCAGAAGTTCGCCGGCATCGACGTGTTCGACATCGAATTGAACGAACGCGACCCCGACAGGCTGGTCGAGATCATCGCCGCGATGGAGCCGACCTTCGGTGGCATCAACCTCGAGGACATCAAGGCGCCGGAGTGCTTCATCGTCGAACGCAAGCTGCGCGAGCGGATGAACATCCCGGTGTTCCACGACGACCAGCACGGCACCGCGATCATCGTCGGCGCAGCGGTGGTCAACGCGCTGGAAGTGGTCGGCAAGAAGATCGAGGACGTGAAGCTGGCCACCGCCGGCGCCGGCGCCGCGGGCATCGCCTGCCTGGACATGCTGGAGGCGCTGGGCATGACGCCGGACAACATCCTGGCGGTCGACCGCGACGGCGTGCTGTACACCGGCCGCGACAACATGGATCCGGACAAGCAGCGCTACGCGCGCGACACGACCAAGCGCAGCCTGGCGGAGATAGTGGAGGGCGTCGACATCTTCCTCGGCCTGTCCGCCGGCGGCGTGCTCAAGCCGGAAATGCTGGCGACGATGGCCGACAGGCCGATCATCCTCGCGCTGGCCAACCCGCACCCGGAGATCCTGCCGGAGGACGCGAAACGCGTGCGTCCGGACTGCATCATCGCCACGGGCCGCAGCGACTACCCGAACCAGGTCAACAACGCGCTGTGCTTCCCGTACATCTTCCGCGGCGCGCTCGACGTGGGCGCGCGCGAGATCAACGAGGCGATGAAGCTGGCCTGCGTGCACGCCATCGCCAGGCTCGCGCGCATGGAATCCGGCGACCTGGCCGCTGCCTACGGCGGCGACATCCCGTGTTTCGGCCCGGAATACCTGATCCCGCGCCCGTTCGATCCGCGCCTGCTGGTGATGCTCGCGCCGGCCGTGGCGAAAGCGGCGATGGACTCGGGCATCGCCTCACGCCCGATCAAGGATTTCGACGCCTACGAGGAAAAGCTCGGCCAGTTCATCCACCGCACCGGCCTGCTGATGAAGCCGGTATACGACCGCGCGCGCGCCGACCGCCAGCGCGTGGTGTATGCCGAGGGCGAAGAGGAAGTGACCCTGCGCGCGGTGCAGACGGTGATCGACGAACAGCTGGCGACGCCGATCCTGATCGGCCGCCCGGACGTGATCCAGTCGCGCATCGAGCGCCTGGGCCTGCGCATGCGCCCCGGCGTCGACTTCGAACTGACCAACATCAACGACGACCCGCGCTTCCACGAATACTGGCAGCAGTACCACGCGCTGACCGAGCGCCGCGGCGTGACCCCGGCGGCCGCCAAGAACCTGATCCGTTCGCGGCCGACCCTGATCGCGGCGCTGATGGTCGAGCGCGGCGAGGCCGACGCGATGATCTGCGGCCTGGTCGGCCGTTACCACAAGAAGCTCGGCTACCTGCGCAGCGTGTTCGACTTCGACAAGGGCGTGACCGGCACGGCGGCCATGACCGGCGTGATCAACGACCGCGGCGTGTGGTTCTTCCTCGACACCCACGTGCAGCTCGACCCGAGCCCGGAGCAGATCGCCGAGGCCACGCTGCAGGCGACGTACCGGCTCAAGCTGTTCGGCATCGAACCCAAGGTCGCGCTGCTGTCGCACTCCAACTTCGGCAGCCACGACGACGCCAGCGCGCAGAAGATGCGCAAGGCGCTGCAGCTGATCCGCGCGCGCGCGCCCAAGCTGGAGATCGACGGCGAGATGATGGCCGACACCGCCTGGAACCAGGAGCTGCGCCAGCACATGTTCCCCAACACCACGCTGAGCGGCCGGGCCAACCTGTTCGTCATGCCCAACCTGGACGCGGCCAACATCGCCTACAACATCACCCGGGTGATGACCGACGGCGTGGCCCTGGGCCCGATCCTGATGGGCCTGGACCAGCCGGCGCACATCCTGACCACCGCCTCGACCCCGCGCCGCGTGATCAACATGACCGCCATAGCGGCAGTCGACGCCCAGATCCGCAAAGAGCGCGCCCGCCGCTAGCAAAAAAAGGGGACGGAGGGGATTAAGCGCATGCGCTTAATCCCCTCCGTCCCCTTTTTCTTACCACCCGGCAGCCAGCATCGCATCCAGCTGCTTGAACTGCTCGGGCAGCCCCTCCGCCGAGCCGGCCAGCGCTTCATCCAGCGCCTCCGCAGTCGGATACCGCTCCGAGTAGGTGACCAGCGTGCGCCCGTCGCGCTCCTCGAACACCACGGTGGTCACGCCACCCTGGTCGCCGCTCTCCTCGTTGCTCCACACCATGCGCTTGCCCGGCACGACCTCCTGGTAGGTGCCGAAGAACGCCATGCCGTCCGGCGCGGCCGGGTGCGCGAACACCAGGCGGTACTTGCCGCCGGTGCGCACGTCCATCTCGCACGAGAGCAGGGTGAGGCCCGCGCCTTCGGGCACCCACCAGCGCTTGAACAGGTCCGGGTTGCTCCAGGCCTCGAACACGAGGCGGGCGGGCGCGTCGAACACGCGCGTGACCACGAACTCGAGATCGGACTTGCGTTCCACCTTGGTGGGGTTAACGGCGGTGCTGTTTGCGCTTGCCATCTGCCTTCTCCTTGCGCTTCAGGTCTTCGACGATCCCGTCCAGAGCGTCGAAGCGGGCGCTCCAGAGCTGGCGATGCTTCTCGATCCAGGCGGCCTCGTCCTCGAGCCGGCGCGGCCCGAGTCGACAGGTGCGCACGCGCCCGACCTTCTCGGTGCGCACCAGCCCGGCCTGCTCCAGCACGCCGACGTGCTTCTTCATGCCGGTCAGGGTCATGTCGAAGCGCCGGGCCAGCTCGCTGATCGAGGCGTCGGCGCTGCCGAGCTGCTCCAGCACCCCGCGCCGGGTGACGTCGGAGAGGGCGGCGAAGGTGGCGTCGAGGTGGGCTTGATACTGAACCATATGGTTCACTGTATGCCTGCCCCGGGGGATTTGCAAGCGGCGGGACGGGACCCTCGTCAGCGGGCCTCGTACCAGGGCTTGCTGGCGTTGACGATGCGCACCACCGACAGCATCACCGGCACCTCGACCAGCACGCCCACCACGGTGGCCAGCGCCGCCCCCGAGTGCACGCCGAACACGGCCACGGCGGTCGCGACGGCCAGCTCGAAGAAGTTGCTCGCACCGATCAGGGCCGACGGCCCGGCCACGCAATGGGCGACGCCGAACCTGCGATTGAGCCAGTAGGCCAGGCCTGCATTGAAGTAGACCTGGATCAGGATCGGCACTGCGAGGATCGCGATGATCAGCGGCTGGGCGAGGATCTGCCCGCCCTGGAAACCGAACAGCAGCACCAGCATGACCAGCAGCGCGAGCAGCGACGCCGGATGCAGGCTTTGCAACAACGATCCCAGCGCGGCCTCGCCGTGCCGGCGCAGGATCCATCGGCGCATCGACACCGCAACCACGACGGGAACGACGATGTACAGCCCGACCGACAACAACAGCGTCGACCACGGCACGGTGATCGAGGAAATCCCCAGCAGCAGCGCCACGATCGGCGCGAAGGCGACGATCATGATCAGGTCGTTCAGCGCGACCTGGCTCAACGTGAAGCGCGGCTCGCCATCGCACAGGTGGCTCCAGACGAAGACCATCGCCGTGCACGGCGCCGCCGCCAGCAGGATCAGCCCGGCCACATAGGAGTCGAGCTGGTCGGCGGGCAGGTAGTCGGCAAACACGCGGCGGATGAAGATCCAGCCCAGCAGCGCCATCGAGAAAGGCTTGATCGCCCAGTTGATGAAGACCGTGACGCCGATGCCGCGCCAGTGTCGCCGGACTTCGCCCATTGCACCGAAGTCGATCTTCAGCAGCATGGGAATGATCATCAGCCAGATCAGCACCGCGACCGGCAGGTTGACGTTGGCGACCTCGGCCGCAGCGAGCTGCGCGAACACGCCGGGCGCCACCGCGCCCAGGGCGATGCCCGCGGCCATGCACAGCGCGACCCAAAGGGTCAGGTAACGCTCGAAGATCGTCACAGCGAGGCCAGCAGGTCGCGCACGCGACGTCCGATGTCGTCGCGCACCGCGCGGTAGCCGTCGTCGTCCATGTCCTTCGGGTCGGGCAGCGCCCAGTCCTCGCGCCGCTTCGCCGGCACCCACGGGCAGCTGTCGCCGCAGCCCATGGTCACCACCGCGTCGAACTCTCCGTTGATGTCGTCCAGTGATTTGGAAGCGTGGGCCGTGAGGTCATAGCCCACTTCGGCCATGAAGCGGACCGCCTTCGGATTGATCCGCCCGGAGGGGCGCGAGCCCGCGCTCAGTGCCTCGACCTCCGCGCCGCCATGCATGCGCGCGAAGGCCTCGGCCATCTGGCTGCGGTTGGCGTTCTCGATGCAGACGAAAAGAATCCGCTTCATGGCCGCCGCCTCAGCAGCACGCCGACTTCGGCCCGCAGCACGCGGCGCCATCTCCCACCTTCGGGCCGACGCTGGCGATGTCCGGGCTGCACGACGCGCCATCGGTCGCGCAAGGCGCGCCGGCCGCGTGGTACTGCGTGGCCTCGCCGGTGGTGTGGAAGGTCTCCCAGCGCGTGCCCTGCGGATCGGACGTCCACAGCTTGTCCGACTGCGCGTAGCAGCAGATCGTCGCTTCCTCCGGCACCACGGTGCCGCCGGCGGCGTCCAGGCGCGTGCCCAGCGCCGCGAGCGCCTCGCCGCTGTCGGCCTGGATGCCCAGGTGGTCGATGCCGGGTGCGCGCCCGGTGTTGGAGATCGCGAAGTTGACGCGCGGATCCTCGAGCATCCATTTGGCGTAGTCGTCCTTCAGCACGGTGGGCTGCGCGCCGAACAGCTCGGCATAGAAGCGGACGCTGGCCGCCAGGTCGGCGACGTTGAGGTGGACGTGGAAGCGGTTCATCGTTTCGTTCCCTTGGTGGGCGGTGGGCAGCAGGAAGCCGGTCCGCAGTCGGCGGCACCGGCGCAGCAGTTTTCGGTGAGGTAGGCGAGCAGGGCATCCATCCCCGCGTAATTGGCGCGGACCCGGATGACCCGGCCCTCGCGCTGGTCAAGGACCAGCCCCGCTGCGCGCAGCACGTTGAGGTGCGCGGTCAACGTGGCCGGCGGCAGGTCGAGCCGCTCGCGCAGCTCGCCGACCGACAGGCCCCCCGGCCCGGCCTGCACGAGCGCGCGGAAGGCGGCCAGCCGGGATTCCTGGCCGAGGGCGCTGAGGGCGGAAAGGGCGTTGGCGGTCTCCATGGTTCGTATATTCCAGAATTATCGAATTATGTCAACAGGACATCGGGATTTATTTTCGTCCGGACGATAATTTAATCATTGCCGCTCGCTGCTAACATCGGGCCATCAACGGAGCCCCGACATGACCCACGACAACGCCCTCCTGCGCGAAGACCCCGATCCGATCGAGACCCGCGAGTGGCTCGACTCGATCCAGGCCGTGCTCGACCGGGACGGCCCCGGCCGCGCCCACCAGCTGCTGGAGAACGTGGTCGAGGTCACCCGCCGCGCGGGCGCGAACCTGCCGTTCGACCCCACCACCGAGTACATCAACACCATTCCCCCGGGCGAAGAAGCCAGGAGCCCCGGCGACGCCGCGATGGAATGGCGGATCCGCTCGCTGATCCGCTGGAACGCCATGGCCATGGTCGTGGCCGCCAACCGCAAGCCCGGCGAGCTCGGCGGCCACATCGCCACCTTCGGCTCCAGCGCCACCCTCTACGACGTCGGCTTCAACCACTTCTGGCGCGCCCCGTCCGAGGACCACCCCGGCGACCTGCTCTACATCCAGGGCCACGGCTCCCCCGGCGTCTATGCCCGCTCCTTCCTCGAAGGCCGCATCAGCGACGAGCAGCTGCACAACTTCCGCATGGAGGTGGGCGGCAAGGGCCTGAGCTCCTACCCGCACCCCTGGCTGATGCCCGACTACTGGCAGACCGCCACCGTCTCCATGGGCCTGGGGCCGATCGCCGCCATCTACCAGGCGCGCAACTTCAAGTACCTGGAAGCGCGCGGCCTGATGCCCAAGAGCGACCGCAAGGTCTGGTGCTTCCTCGGCGACGGCGAGACCGACGAGCCCGAGAGCCTGGGCGCAATCTCCGTGGCCGGCCGCGAAGGCCTGGACAACCTCATCTTCGTCATCAACTGCAACCTGCAGCGCCTGGACGGCCCGGTGCGCGGCAACGGCAAGATCATCCAGGAGCTGGAAGGCAACTTCCGCGGCGCCGGCTGGAACGTGATCAAGACCATCTGGGGCAGCTACTGGGATCCGCTCCTGGCCCGCGACACCGGCGGCCAGCTGCGCCGGGTGATGATGGAGACCGTCGACGGCGAGTACCAGAACTGCAAGGCCTTCGGTGGCGCCTACACGCGCGAGCACTTCTTCGGCAAGACCCCGGAGACCGCCGCGCTGGTCGCCAACCTCTCCGACGACGACATCTGGCGCCTCAACCGCGGCGGCCACGACCCGCACAAGGTCTACGCCGCCTACCACGCCGCGGTGAACACCAAGGGCATGCCCACCGTGATCCTGGCCAAGACGGTCAAGGGCTACGGCATGGGCAAGGCCGGCGAAGCGCTGAACCCCACGCACGGCACCAAGAAGATGGACGACGAGGACGTCAAGGCGTTCCGCGACCGCTTCCAGATCCCGGTCACCGACAAGCAGCTCGAAGAGCACAAGGTGCCGTTCTACCACCCAGGCAAGGACTCGCCGGAAGTCGAATACATGCTCGAGCGCCGCCGCGCGCTGGGCGGCTTCCTGCCGCAGCGCCGGCGCAAGGCCACCCAGTCGCTGGAAGTGCAGCCGCTGCAGACCTACGAGCGCCTGCTCAAGGGCACCGGCGACCGCGAGATCAGCACCACCATGGCCTTCGTGCAGATGCTCAACATTGCCCTGCGCGACAAGCAGGTCGGCCCGCGCCTGGTGCCGATCGTCGCCGACGAGGCCCGCACCTTCGGCATGGAAGGCCTGTTCCGGCAGATCGGCATCTACGCCCCCAACGGACAGAAGTACAAGCCGGTCGACGCCGACCAGCTCATGTACTACCGCGAGGACGCCGCCGGGCAGGTGCTGCAGGAAGGCATCACCGAGGCTGGCGCGTTCGCCAGCTGGCTGGCCTGCGCCACCAGCTACAGCACCAACGACCTGCAGATGCTGCCGTTCTACATCTACTACTCGATGTTCGGCTTCCAGCGCATCGGCGACGCCGCCTGGCAGGCCGGCGACATGCGCTCGCGCGGCTTCCTGCTCGGCGCCACCGCCGGCAGGACCACGCTCAACGGCGAAGGCCTGCAGCACGAGGACGGCCACAGCCTGGTCCAGGCCGCGCTGATCCCCAACGTGCGCAGCTACGACCCTACCTTCGCCTACGAAGTGGTCACCATCATCCAGCACGGCATGCAGCGCATGCTGGCCGAGCAGAAGGACGAGTACTGGTACGTCACCCTCATGAACGAGAACTACGCGCACCCGGAGATGCCGGAAGGCAGCGCGGAAGGGATCCTCAAGGGCATGTATTTGTTCCGGGACTCGGGACTCGGGACTCGGGACTCGGGGAAAGCGAAGGGCAAGGGCAAGGACGCGCTCTGTGTGCAGCTGATGGGCTCGGGGACGATCCTGCGCGAGGTGATTGCCGCGGCGGAGCTGCTGGAGAAGGACTTCGGCATCAAGGCCGACATCTGGTCCTGCCCGAGCTTCAACGAGCTGGCCCGCGACGGCCAGGACGTGGAGCGCCACAACCGCCTCAACCCCGAGGCCAAGCCGCGCAAGGCCTATGTGACCGAGCTGCTGGAAGGACGGCAGGGGCCGGCCATCGCCGCCACCGACTACATCCGCCTGTACCCCGAGCAGATCCGCCAGTTCGTGCCGATGCGTTACACCGTGCTAGGCACGGACGGCTTCGGCCGCAGCGACACCCGCGAGAACCTGCGCAAGCACTTCGAGGTGGACCGGTACTACGTGGCGCAGGCGGCTGTGGCGGCGTTGGCGGCTGAGGGGAAGCTCGCAGCGAAGGATGTGGCGAAGGCGATTGAGCTTTACGGGATCGATGGGAAGAAGCCGAATCCGTTGGGGGCTTAAGACCATAGCCCTTGCAACGTTAGATATGTGGATTAGTGTCGACCCATCCCGGACTCAATTGCATTGCTAAAGCCGCATGACTTAACCGAATTCTATTCCACGAATGTCCACTACATGAACATCCGATAATCATAGACATCGTTCACGATATCCGGCGACTGCTTTACGACCTCAGCGAATACCTGCGAGTACACGAGTGTTACCGGCAATGTCTTATAGAGCGTGTTGTTGTTCCAATCGACCTTTGTAAGGGCGAGAATGCTCGCACACGTCGCATGCCATCCGCCATCTCCAGAGAACCGACGCAGCATTATCGGGTTGGGAAGAGGTTTAAGCGGTGCTTCTTTGAACACAGGTTGATTGGGCCTGTGTTGATTGATGTCATGGACGGACCCCTGCGTCCAAAGAAGACACTCGTTTCCGGTGAGCGGCTGGTAGAGGCCTCGATCAACGGAATACCCGGCAGGGGATGGCTTATTGTTCCACCTATTCGGGCCGTCAATCTTCAGGCCATACCAATTACTTCCGCGCACGATTTGAACTAGCTCGATTTCCATCCTCGAGCCGAATGCATCGAGCGCGCCTTGGATCTCGTCTTCCGTGAAGTGCGTGGTTTTATGGACATAGATCTTTTTTGGCAAGCGTCCGTTGTGGGAGTTCTGATAGAGCAATAGACTTTTCGAGAGCACTGACTGCATCTCTTGATAGGTCAAGTAGGGGTTGCCCTTACGATCAGTCTCGTACTCGCGCGTATCGTAGGCGATGAACTCAAATCCGGTGCCGTCCGGATCGAAAACCTGGCTGCAACAAGTGCTGTACTCGGCGCCATTCTCGAGGGTCTTGATGGCATAGCTGAGCCCGATATAGGCCTCGTCTTTGTCCCAGTCGGCGAGCTTCCATGGGATCCCGTTTGCCTTTGCATAAAGGGCGACGCTCAATCCCCACGCAACCTGTGCGCGACAAGTACGCTCGAATACTGTGTCATTGAGAATTTGGATTGGAATGTTGAGTGGCGCGAGCTTCGCTTTGATTCTGTCGTGAAGATCGAAGCCTTCGTACAGATAGGACGCTTTCCATGCGGCAGGCAGATAAATAACTAGCACGTCAAACGTATACTTGATCTTTTGCAGTGGAAGGATTGCATGCAAAATCAAATCGACCAGAGCGTTGCCGTTGCCTGCGACCGCCATAGCGTTGCATTCATTCGGGGTGGAAACGCGTAGAGATTCTGTCGGCGGTATAAGTTGTGCGCGAAAGACTTTTTCAAATCCTTCATACGCGATGTAGTAGTTCGGGGCTTCGCGAACCTGCTGCTTGTTCATCAATTCTCTTACAAGGGCATCGAGTCTTGGAAGAAGGGCGTTAGGCGCAAGAAAAGCAAGGCGGACCACTCTTGGTGCTCCGATGTCGAGGCTGTATGGCCCGTGGTCTGTTAGGCCGCGAAGCGGATGAGCGTGAGTCTTTGCGCTCGCGAAGAGTAAGCGCGGTTCGGGAAGAATAGAGCTGGCTGGCAATGCATTTGGATCATTACTCATACTAGCCCCCAATTCTGCTGAACGCGGAGCGCATGCTGATCTGAAACTGCGCTGGGTAGTTGGACCCATCGTATGCGGTGATAATGGCGTCTCCCTTTCCAAGGCCTCCAAGAAGAATCGCAATCCAAGCGCTCAGAATTTCGGATGCCTGTTTGTTATAGCGGCGTATCTTCTTCCTGTAGAGAAAATCTGTTGCTTCTTCGCGCATCTTACTCGGAGAAATCCAAACATCAGGTCGTAGGAGCAGCCACAGCCGACCGTTCCGCTCTTCCACTTTCAGCGAAATGGCCTCAGCCCAATACACATCTTTGAGGCCAAAGACCTGACCGTTCACGACTCCGCTGTGAAACTTGCCGTCTCGATCCTTCCAAGAAAGCGCATCTCGCAATGGTTTCAAGGCTTCGCTGTTTTCCTCTTTGTGGCTAGTGATGGCGTACCAAGTATTACCCTGCTTACGCAGAACTAGGGGGGCATTCGAGACCAGTGCTGATGCTATAGTGTGCTCCACCATCGATTTGAAGTAAGTCGAATCGTTAATCGCACGGAGCATGTCACCGATCTCGAACGACGAAACGGACTTCGCCCGATCGGACTCGTATATCTTGGCGAGCGCCTCGCCATCTCCCCAAAATAGGACGCGGTCCGTGTAGCAGGCTGAACATGGAGGTTGCTCTTCGAACAAAGCCCTTTTCAGCTGTCCAATGTCCAGAGTTCCGTCATAATCGATTGTGCCGCAGGCACTCGGAAACCCGGTAATTTGAAGCGCATTCGTTCGAAGCATAGGGTACGCGGTGCCAACAGGCGGAAGCGGAATATTTACGGACTTAGCCGCGGCGCTTCTGACTTTGCTGTCAATGCTTGGGTTCTTTTCGGCGACCAGACGCCAGATTTTTGACAACATCTCGTCGAACGTACCCGTTTCGACTATTCCAGCCTTTATTCCCTTCCTGTGCGCGTATTCGATCAATTCACGTACTGGCGCTTCTACTGCGGAAATTCGCGGAACCGTCCAATACAAGCCATGCGGAAAGGCATTGTTCTGATCGATAGCTTCGTGAAACATTGCGATTACGTTGCCATCGCGCCCACTGTATCCACTGACCACAATTCCGAAGCGAACAGCGGCGGCCACAAAGCACCTCTGAACTTCACGGTCGTTGTGTAGCAGATCGTCAGAAAGATTCTTCACGGTCTGATACCGAAAATCACCGTGAATTTTCGCGTAGAACGGGAACTTCTCCGCGTTTAACGCTTCAACCGCGGCGTAAGAGCCTTCAAGATGGAAGGTCGCTAGATTCTTGCCTGAAATAGAGGCGTAGGCGGATTCGACAACTTCGTCAAAATTTGTCGTGAAGATTATTCTGGCAAGGCCGAGATGCAACAGCGCGGCTAACGCGCGGTGGCCGATGGCTGAGGAAACCTTCTCTGTTGCAAGTGCCTTGCTGAGGTACCTCTGCTGTGCCGCATAGTCTCTTCCGAATAGCAGCTCGAAATAGAAAGAATATTCCGTGGGATCTCCAGGGGGCGGAAAGCCTTTACTGTCCATATACGTCTGTATGCGCGCTTGGACAGCTCGATTGCTCACGTCATGAGCAACAATGTCTTGATTTTCCTGGGAACAGTAGTAGCGAAGCTTAAGATCCCAAATTAGGTCTGTTGCAGTTGGAAGTCCGGAACTGCGTGACGCCCCGGCTCCGAGGAACCACATCAAATGCTGCCCATTCTGGGCGACATATTGGCGGAGCTCGATTTCCTTGATCTCTGGCGCAGACATTGCGAGCCGTACCTCTATTTCGAGTATCGCAGCTATACGAGAAATGGTGACGGGCCGCAAGCGATTCGGCTCGCAATTGGCCGAATGCCGCAATCCTTACGCCCGGGCCCGCGGAGCGCGTGCGATCGACCCGGAAGGGCTTTGAGATCGTCGGCGTCGCCGGTGACCTTCACCGCTGCGCTAGCGTCGGGCGACCCTAAGCGAATCGCGCTGGCGAGAAGGCCGTGGCGGTGCTGGGTAGTGGTGCTGCGATGCGCGGTTGGTTACTGCGTTTCTGGCGGCCATCGCGGCACTGTTAGCGTAGGGGAGGTTACGGCAAAGACTGTTTCGAAGGCGATCGAGCTGAAAGGGTAGAAGGGAAAAACCCTACTCGATTAGCGGTTTGAATGTTGAAGTAAAGCAATGCAGAAGGCGGCCGATTTGGATCTCCCTTGCGTTAGGGATCACAACGTCCACGGCGGGGAGAGGAAGTAGACCCAAGTGAGGCTTAGTAATTCAGTATTTGTAGGCATTCGATTGACTATTCATAACATGCTGAATTCCGTGCTCGCGGAGCCCATGCTGCATGGCAGTTTGCACTACGACGAAACTCGGAATTTCTAGTAGAGGCTTGCCGCGAATTTGGTGCTTATCAAAATGCTCAACCAAATCGCTTCTTGGCACATTAAATGGAAACATCGAATGGCGAGTGAATCCATGGGCGGCGAGGAGCTGGACTCGAAGCTGCAATGCCCGATATATCGTGGAGACAAGCCAGCCATCTAGTGCCCTCAACTGATCAATGTCGTCCACCAATGGATAAAAACTCATTGCCCCCTTGAATCTCAGCTGCCCACCATGACCGAATGTGTAGCGCCTCAGTGTTGCCTTGTATAGCCCGCCACAAACGTATCGACGGACCTGCATCATGGCGGTAAGGAGGCCTTCATCTCTGCCGCCGGATGGGATGGATATGCCTGCTAATGCAGGAACCTTCAAGGGTTGAATAAGATTGCGATAGAGAAGATAGGAAATTTCTTTCTTTATCTTCAAGACAGAGGAGCTCTTAATCGATAGCCTTCCCGGCGCGAGTGCGTAGCCAAGGAAGTCAAACGATGACTTCGCGCGTATTTCTGCGTTCTTTGGCTGGCTAGAAATTAGGTGAATGCCAGCAGATTTCTTAAAATTGATCGGTACAGCTGATCTTTCCGAAAAGTTGAACAGAGCTTGCACGGCCGCGCAGGTTGCCTCGTAGCTGGGGCTGCAAATGACTGTATCGTCAGCGTATCGCGCGAATTTAACGCCTAAGCGCTCTAGCTCTCGATCTAATTCAAAGCAGGCTACATTTGCGAGAAAGAGCGAAACAGAAGTTCCCTGGGGAACTCCGTCTCGTCCTGAAAGAAACGCTTTGATGATGCGCAGATCCTGCTCACTGAGCAATAGGCCATGTTTTCCTAGTTCGCCAAGTAGATAGGCGTGATCGATTTTTCCGAAGAAGTCGGAAAAATCGAATTCCGCAATAAAGGCGCGATCTTTCTTAGAAAGGTCGACATACATGTCTTGTATGGCGAAATGTACATTCCGGTCGTCACGGTACGCATATGCGAACGAACTAAATCTATGCCTATTCTTGGTTAGCAGCCTCGAATAGACAATTTTGGAGACAGCTGCGTCAGGAATTTGGTAAATGTGAACGGTTCGCGTACCGCCTAACGTTTTTGGAATTATTTTTACATGTGGTGTGTGTGGTGCGTACGTGCCGAGCTTGATCTTTCGTGCGATCGATCGTGCAATCGCCTTCGCTTTATGCTTGCAGTAAAAAGGGTCGAACTTTGGATCGATGAGCCAATAATCTGGCCGCAAAACTACTTTTGGACCGATCGTGGGAAATCGCCTTTTATTTCTAGTCCAATCGACATGTAAGTTGTTGTGATACGAGTTGAATCGTTCTATGAGTTTCGCCGATTCTTCGGCGATCGCTTTTTCGATGTTGCGCGCGTCAAGCATGTTGGCTCCTTAGCGATTTCGCAACTAAAAAAGGCCCGAGCGAACTCGGGCCTTCCACGGACACCAACCTAGTTAAAGTAAGTTTCAGTTGCCATGGATTTTGAACTCCATGCCCCAAAGTACAAGTACCGCTGAGGGGTGCCGTTACTCCCCTTGGGAGATGCCGAAGTGTTGCATGCGTGAAGGATGACATCAAGCGACCTGTTTTTTTGTCAACCGGCCTGCTGAGCGTCGTGTCGAAGGCCAGTCAGCGGAACTAAGCGCCTGATTTAGTCAGAAGCTCTAAGAGGGTGTCGGGCATCGTCTTGAAGGTCTTCTCAAAAATCTTGTTACGGTGATATTGGAGATATTTCTTTTGAACTTGGCTGAAAGTCCCGCACTTTCGACCTTGCGTAAGATCTATTCCGATTCGGCTAATGACATCACCGGGAAGCGCATCCGATCGAACGAGAGCACCGTCATCTTCAAAAGTAATCCAACCACGATCAAACAGATGATCCGCTGCAGGACTCAGCAACAGGCCATTGCTGCCATCAATGCGTTCGTCCCCAGAGGCGCATTTCGACCATGGCTTGATATGGCTCGCGCGTAGAAAACGCAAATCAGCGATCCGAGTCAAGCGACATTCCTTTTCTACGGTCAACAGACGGCGCTTAAAGAGTGACTGCTTAGTTCTGACTTCCAATACTTGCGACGAAATGGTGGAAGAAAGTTCAATCTCCGGACTCCGCGCGTCGCCAATTGATTTGTCGAATGGTTCGAATGAAGATTCGATCGGTTGCAGCATAAATACAAGCGCTTTACGTAGCTCACCGCTTGTATCCGGGATTCCGGATTGCTCGTAGGCATGCACGAAGCGGAATTCGCCCAAGAACCTGCATGGCCGACCATGACCCATCATCTGGAAAAGCAACAGGCGCTTAAGATTGTTCAGATGTTCGCGAATGGCTAGGTTGCCACCCGAGAACTTCATATCGCCCCGTTGTCCCTCACCATAATAGTGAAGGACTCCGTTGTCGTCCCAGAAGTCGTGATAGCCGTGCTGTTTGCCCGCTTCGCCTGTAAATAGGATGACGAAGGGGCTGGTAGCAGGTGTGGAGATGCCACCTTGCCGCTGTCCGCCCAATGGGCCATGGATTTGATCGCGGCGACTGTAAAGCGCCCCTACTTCGAAGGGCAGATCGGTCGCGGGCGGGAGGCGCTCCATGGCCCCAGGATACTAATTTCCGGAGCAGCATAGCTGTCGCTCTCCTGCCTGCTGCTAGCTATGATCGGCCCCATGCCCCCCATCATCTCCATCAGCAACCTGACCAAAACCTACGCCTCCGGCTTCCAGGCCCTAAAGGGCATCGACCTGGACATCCACCCCGGCGAGATCTTCGCCCTGCTCGGGCCAAACGGCGCCGGCAAGACCACCCTGATCAGCATCGTCTGCGGAATCGTCAACGCCAGCGGGGGCACGGTCACGGTGGACGGGCACGACCACGTCCGCGACGCCCGGGCCGCCCGGGCGCTGATCGGCCTGGTCCCGCAGGAGCTGTCCACGGACTCCTTCGAGTCGGTCTGGGCCACCTGCCGGTTCAGCCGGGGGCTGTTCGGCAAGCCGCCGGATCCGGCGCACCTGGAGAAGGTGCTGCGCCAGCTGTCCCTGTGGGACAAGCGCGACAGCCGGATCATGGCGCTGTCGGGCGGCATGAAGCGGCGGGTGCTGATCGCCAAGGCGCTGGCCCACGAGCCGCGCATCCTGTTCCTGGACGAGCCCACCGCCGGGGTGGACGTGGAACTGCGCCACGACATGTGGCAGATGGTGCGCGGGCTGCGCGAGCAGGGGGTGACGATCATCCTGACCACGCACTACATCGAGGAGGCCGAGGAGATGGCCGACCGCATCGGCGTGATCAACCACGGCGAGCTGGTGGTGGTGGAGGACAAGGCCACGCTGATGCGCAAGCTGGGCAAGCGCCAGCTCGCGCTGACCCTGCAGGCGCCGCTGCCGGCGATCCCGGAAGCGCTGGCGGACCTGCCGCTGGAGCTCTCGGACGACGGCACCACGCTCACCTACACCTTCGACGTGCAGCAGGAGGAGCGCACCGGCATCGCCGGGCTGCTGCGGCGGCTGTCGGAGCTGGGCGTGGACTTCAAGGACCTGCATTCGAGCGAGAGCTCGCTGGAGGACATCTTCGTCAGCCTGGTGAGGGACACACCGATGGAAGCCGGCGCATGAGCCGCATGGGCCTCAACCTGCACGCCATCCGCGCGATCTATCGCTTCGAGATGGCCCGCACCGGGCGCACGCTGATGCAGTCCATCGCCGCGCCGGTGCTCACGACCTCGCTGTACTTCGTGGTGTTCGGCTCGGCGATCGGTTCGCGCATGGGCGAGATCGACGGGGTCGGCTACGGCGCCTTCATCATTCCCGGCCTGATCATGCTGTCGCTGCTGGGCGAGAGCATCTCCAACGCCTCGTTCGGGATCTACATGCCCAAGTGGTCGGGCACGATCTACGAGCTGCTGTCGGCGCCGGTGTCCTTCGTCGAGGTGGTGATCGGCTACGTCGGCGCGGCGGCGACCAAGTCGCTGATCCTGGGCGTGCTGATCCTGGCCACGGCGCGGGTGTTCGTAGACTACGAAATCCAGCATCCGTTCTGGATGCTGGCCTTCCTGCTGCTCACGGCGACCAGCTTCAGCCTGTTCGGTTTCATCATCGGGCTCTGGGCCGACGACTTCCAGAAGCTGCAGGTGGTGCCGCTGATGGTGATCACCCCGCTGACCTTCCTCGGCGGCGCGTTCTACTCGATCAAGATGCTGCCGCCGGTGTGGCAGACCATCACCCTGTTCAACCCGGTGGTGTACCTGATCAGCGGATTCCGCTGGAGCTTCTACGGCAATGCCGACGTCCCGGTGGGGATCAGCATCGCCGCCATCCTCGGGTTCCTGGTGGCCTGCCTGGTGGCGGTGTGGTGGATCTTCCGCAGCGGGTGGAAGCTCAAGGCCTGAGGCCTCGGCTGGGCGCGCGCATGTCGGAGTTCCAGGTCCAGACGCTGCTGACCACGCCGCTGGTGGAGATCCGCGACGTCGCCTGCACGGGCACCCACCGCCACAAGGGCGACACCGAGCGCTCGCCGCGCACTACCCTGGGCTTCCCCTATCGCGGCACCTACGTGCGCCACACCGGCGACGAGGAGGCCGTGGCCGATGCGAGCCAGGTGTTGTTCTTCAACGCCGGCGAGGACTATCAGGTGAGCCATCCGAACCCGGGTGGCGATGCGACGTTGTCGTTGTGGGTGGACCCGCACCTGTTGCGCGAGATAGCGCCGCCAGGGCTCGTGCACGAAGGCAAGCCGCTACGCTTCCGCCTGCCGCGGCTGCGCATCGATCCGCGCGCGCAGGTGCTGGTGGCGATGCTGCGGCATTCGCTGCTCGAGGGCATCGCCGAGCCGCTGGAAGGCGAGAGCCTGGCGCTGACGTTGGTGCATCGTGCGTTGGCGCCGCGGACCACGCATGCGGCCGGTTCCAGCCACGTTCGCCAGCGCCTGGTCGATCGCGCCAAGCTGGTGCTGGCCAGCGACCTGGCGCGGCGATGGACCCTGGCCGAAGTCGCGGCGGAAGTCGGCGTGTCCGCGGTGTACCTGACCCAGAGCTTCCGCCAGGTCGAGGGCGTGCCGCTGTACCAGTACCAGTTGCGCCTGCGCCTGGCGCGCGCGCTGGACCTGCTGCGCGAGTTCGACGACCTCACCGCGCTCGGCCTGCACCTTGGCTTCTCCAGCCACAGCCATTTCACCGCGGCGTTCCAGAAGGTCTACGGGCGCACGCCAAGCGAGTTCAGGCAGGCGGTGCTGGGAAAGTGAGTCGCCCGATACGCTTGACGTAGTACGTGATACGTACTAACATTCGCACATGATCGCGTCGTTCCGCGGCAAGGAAGCCGAAGCGCTTACCACTGAGCATCACCATGAGCAAACACCTCGATCCCATTCCGCCAGGCGAAATCCTGTTTGAAGAGTTCATGCAGCCCCTCGGCATCAGCATGAACGCGCTGGCCCGCGACCTGGGTGTCCCGCCGAATCGCATCAGCGAGATTGTTGCCGGGCGTCGGGCGCTCACTGCTGATACCGCCTTGCGCCTGGCAGTGTATTTCCGCACCAACCCCGAGCTCTGGCTCAATCTGCAGACAGACTATGATCTGCGAATGCTTCGTCGCGAGCGCGGACCTGATATCGAAGCACAGGTCAGAAGGCGCGCTGCCTAGGGGCGAGCTCCCTGCCGCTCCGCCCGCCGCCTGATCCACAAATTGATCATCTCCACGAACACCGAGAACGCCATCGCGGTGTAGACGTAGCCCTTGGGTACGTGGTGGCCGAAGCCGTCGGCGACCAGCACCAGGCCGATCATGATCAGGAAGCTCAGCGCGAGCACCTTGACCGTGGGGTGGCGCTCTACGAACTCGCCGATGGGGCGGGCGAAGGCGAGCATGAACACGATCGAGGCCAGGATTGCGGTGACCATGACCCAGCGCTGGTCGACCATGCCGACCGCGGTGATGATCGAGTCCAGCGAGAACACGATGTCGAGCAGCATGATCTGGCCGATCACGGCGCCGAAGGTCGCGGTGCCGGCGGCGGTGGCCGCGCTCGCGACCGAGGGCGGCATGCCCGCGCCTTCGACCTTCTGGTGGATCTCGTGCGTGGCCTTGGCGATCAGGAACAGGCCACCGCCGATCAGGATCAGGTCGCGCCAGGAGAACGGGTGGCCGAACACCGAGAACAGCGGCGCGGTGAGGCCGACGATCCAGGCGATGGCCATCAGCAGCGCCAGCCGGGTCACTGCGGCGAGCAGGATGCCGACCTTGCGTGCGCGGTCGCGCTGCGCCGGCGGCAACTTCCCTGCCAGGATCGAGATGAAGATGATGTTGTCGATACCCAGCACCAGTTCCAGCGCGGTGAGGGTCGCGAGCGCGATCCAGATTTCCGGGTTCGCAAGCTGTTCCATTGTGTGGTTTTCCGAAAGGGAGGGACGCCATGCATGGCGAAGGTCTCGCTCACAGGCGTCTAGCCTGCTGCCGCACCGGAGCATGGGGCGTGAAGCCCGGCTCGTAATGACGGTGGTGGCAATTGGGAGCTACTCCCCTTCGAGGCAAAGCCTAGCACGCGAATCCCGTCGGCCGCTAAAGTTTTCGACAGCCGCCGGGGGCCGCCCGCGGTCCAATGGTCCTGCCCGATCCCGGGCGTCAATCCAAACGGAGCAAGACCATGAGCGAGAAGACCTGCGCCGCCTGCGACTACCCGCTGGACGAGAACGCCATCCAGGTCCGCGTCGGCGGCAAGACCGTCGAAGTGTGCTGCGAGGACTGTGCCATCAAGCTGCGCGAGGCCTATGCCGCAGCCTCCGCCACCATCCAGCAGGCGTCGACCCGCGCATGAGCGGCCAGCAGCAGAAGGCAGCCGCGTTCCGGGGGCTGCACGTCGCCGGCGATCCGCTGGTGTTGTTCAACGCTTGGGACGCGGGCAGTGCACGCGCGGTGGCCGAAGCCGGGGCAAGGGCGATCGCGACCGGGAGTTGGTCGGTGGCCGCGGCCAACGGCTACCCCGATGGCGAGAACCTGCCGCTGTCGGTGGCGCTGGACAACCTGCGCCGTATCGCCGCCGCGGTCGCGGCGCTGCCGGTGACCATCGACCTGGAGAGCGGCTACGGCGAGGCGCCCGGCATCGTGGCCGCAACCGTCGCCGCCGCCATCGACGCCGGCGCCATCGGCTGCAACCTCGAGGACAGCTTCCCCGTCGACGGCATGCTGCGCGACACGGGCGACCAGGCCGTGCGCCTGGCCGCCGCGCGCAAGGCGGCCGACGCCGCAGGCGTGGCGATGTTCATCAACGCGCGCACCGACGTGTTCTTCCAGAAGCCCGCCCCCGAACACGACGCGGCCATGGCCGACGCCGCGCTGGAACGTGCGCGTGCCTACGCCGATGTCGGCGCCAGCGGCCTGTTCGTACCCGGCCTGGTGGCCGAGGCGCTGATCGCGCGCATCGCCGAGGCCTCGCCGCTGCCGGTCAACGTGATGGCGATGCCGGGCCTGCCGCCGCGCGCGCGCCTGGCCGAACTCGGCGTGGCCCGCATCAGCCACGGACCCGGTCCCTACAGCGGGGCAATGCGCTGGCTCACCGAGGCCGCGAAAGCCGCGATGGCCTGATCGCGACCGCGCGGTGATGCATCAGTAGAGTTGCAGCGGAATCCCGCGCAGGTTGCGGTCGCGGTAATCGGCCCGGATCTCGCGGCAATACGGGCCGGACATGACGAACCGGCGGCACACCTGCGGCCGCGTCTGGTAGATGCCGCATTGCATGCTCGCGCCGTCGATCGCCACGCACCAACCCTCGGCGTCGCGCGCCATCACGTGCAGGCCGGCGTCGGTATGCGTGGTGTAGTGGTCGGGAATGCGGTCTTCGGGTTGCAGCACGACCGTGAGCCGGCAACACACCGCATCGCATGTGCTGCAGCCGCTCATGCGGGCATGCCGCGGCGGAAATGCAGCAGCCGCCCGCGGTGCGGCGGCGGATCGCCGTCGTCCATCGGGCATCGCTCGGTTTCGACGCTGAATCCCAGTCCTGCGAGCAGCGCGGTGAAACGCCCGCTGTTGCCGCGGCCGGGATCGGCGACCAGCACTTCGGCCATCGGCAGCGCGTGGCGTTCGACCATTCCGGCGATGAGCTCGGCGTGGCCGCGTTCGTACAGCACGTCGCTGGCGACGATGGCGTCGAACATGCCCAGGTTGGGCGTGTCCAGGTCCCAGTGGATGTGCCGGAAAGGCACGGCCGGCAAGTCGTTCAGCGCGGCGTTGTAGGCCAGGAACACCTCGGCCAGCGGATGAAGGTCGGAGGCGACCACATCGGCGCCGCGCCGCTGCAGCACCAGGCTGGCCAGGCCGATGCCGCAGCCGAGTTCGAGGATGCGCTTGCCGGCGATGTCGAAGCGGTCCATCGCCTGCGCGAGCATGCGCCCGGCCGGCCACAACTGGCCGAACAGGCTCCATTGCGCCGACGAGACGCCGGCGCGCGCGCCATGGCCGTCGGGATCGGCGAACTGCTGGGTGTCGCTGAGCAGGCGCAGCCGATAGCGGTGGCCACCGATCGGTTGCTCGATTTCGCGGACCTGGTAACCCGGCATGCGTGCTCCGGTATGGCGTCGCCCGGAACGAGCGGGGCGGAAACGCGTGAAGGAGCGGCCAGCGGTGCTGGGAGGGGATAGCGTGTGTCGCGGCGAACGCCTGGGTGGCGCCCATGCTACGCCAATCAGCGATTGCTCACCCTTTGCCCAGACGCAGCTCATGCGCCCTCCGGAGACCGGGCTGACCTGAATCGGCCCATATCCCCGTTCCACGCTTCAAACGCCCATGGAGTTCGGGCGAAGGGGGCGGGATGAAGAAGGAACTTCCCTTGTTGGCCATTGCGACCGCGCTTCTGGTCGCCGCAGTGGCATCGACCTGTTCGATGCGGGCCAATCGAGACGCCCCTGGCGATTCGAGCGTAGGGGGTGGTGGCGGCGGCGGTGGTTTCCAGGATGTCGAGGCGGCCGCAGCGGCGGATGCCGCAGCGGCTGAGGCCGCTGCCGTCGCCGAGGCCGCCAGACGGCTCGAGATGCAGCAGGCGTCCGGAGCCGTGGTCCCGCAACCTGCGCAACCTCCGCCGCCGGAGGAAAATCCCGCGCCCACGCCCGGCCTGTACTGGAAGGCGGCTGCCTTGTCGCCATACTGCGACGAAGAGTGCGAGGACCAGACGCAGGTCCGGCGCGGTGATGAATACCGCCTTCGTGTCCGCCTCAATGAACGCGTGGAAGATCGCGGCAGGGCAACGGAAAGCCTGGGCAGGGCGGTCGCCGACGGGAAGGTGCACCGGTTCAAGCTGATTCCCCTGTATCTGGATGGCGTGGGTTTCGGTGGGGGCGTCCACGCGGTCGACCTGACGATCATGCGGCCCGGTAGCGCCTTGGAGGATTGGGGAACTGCAGACATCCCGTTTTCGGTGCTGCCGGAAGCGCGAAGGTGCGCACAGATGATCGTCTCGGTGTGGGACACGGGAATGCGCCAGGCCTTCGATGCCTTCCTGGTGACCTTCCCGGTGGTGGACGCGGGTGCTCCCGGGTGCCAGGACCCCCTCCACCCCGCGACGATCCTGGCGGAGCCGTCGCTCGTCAGCGTTACGGATGTCTTCCACCCATGGGTGGCAAGCGAGTTCGAAACGGCCCAGGACCGTATCTCCATCTACGCGTTCGAACTGCCGCTAACAACCAGGGACAGCTATGGCGTTGCCGTCCTCGATCATGGTGGCACGAAGTCTTTCGAGGGGTGGAAGCTCAACTGGCCGTTGTCGAGAGGCTTTGGTGACCATGCGGCCAACTTCAGCGCGGTCGCCGAGCAGGACCGGCAACGGATGCGTGGCGCGACTCCGGGGCAATGGATCTACCGGCAGACCGCCGAATTCATCCGCGACAACCTTTTCACAGACAAGGCGGGGCGACGCGACGCTTTCGATCGCATCAGGGGGTTCGTCAATGCGCATGAGGGCGTCGATGTTTCGTTGCAGCTCTATGTGCCGCTGCCCGGGGGCGATGAATACGGATTGATGTTTCTCCCGCTGCGGATCATGGCCGCGCCGGGCTCCGAAATCTTCAGCAACGATTTCAACCAGTATTCGCCACTATCCGGCGCGGTGGAGCCGGTCGATCGCTGCATTTCACGCTGGCAGGTCATCGTCAATCCGGATTTCGCGAAGTCCGATGGCTCGCCGGCCGGCATGTCGTTCGCCGTCGCCGACGCAATCGCCAGGTTGAAGGCACTGGAAAAGAACAGTTGGCGAAATGCGTCGCTGTCGTCCTACGACGATATCAGGGAGTATCTCGGCGCCGACGAAGACGGGAACGATACCGGCGACGACGGTGCCACGGGACTGGTCGTCATCGCGCACTACGGCCGCGGGATGCTGGGCCTCGAGAACGAAGAGAAGCTGCCGATCTCCGCCATCAGGAGGCGGTTTCCGCCAGGCAGTGCTGCCTTCCTGGCGGCATGCGAGACGGCGATTCCCACGGAGGCCGATGGTCTCATTCGACAACTGCGGAATGGCAACGTCGAAACGTTCGTCGCGTCCCCCCTCCAGGTTCCCGTGACCTACGCGGTACCGCTGATGGACCGCTTCGTCACGCAGCTCGGCGATGCCTATGCCAAAGGCAGGACGCCCACCGTGGGAGAGCTGTATCGCGATGCGATCGAGGCGATGAAGGCGGAATCCGGCGCTGGTATCGGCGACCGGGTGCTCGGTCGCGAGTTCGTGCTGGTCGGGAATCCCGACCGACGCCTGTGCAAGCTGGAGTCGACACTGGAGAATGAACAATGAAGACCCGAATGGCCGTAATCGCCTTGCTGGCAGCGTGCAGCCTGCTCCTCCCGTTTCAGCCTGCGGCGCAGTCGGCGCGGCCAACCGAACGTGCCCTGGTGTTCATCAGCGACGTGCACTTGGGCGTCGGCAAGGATGCCGGCGGCAACTGGATGCCGATCGAGGATTTCCGTTGGCCGAACGCACTGGACGGCTTCCTGGCCTACGTGGAGCGAACCTACGAAGGCAAGGCGGATCTGGTCATCCTCGGCGACTTCCTCGAATTGTGGCAGCCGTTCCCGGGACTGGCCTGCACGGATCCGGAGGCCGAGGCCGGCTGCAGCGTGGCGGAGACCGCGGTCCTTGCGGCGCATGTTGCCGCCGCGCATGCCGCCGATCTGAAACGGCTCGGCGACTTTTCCAGGCGTGGCGAGAATCGGATTTACGTGGTGCCCGGCAACCACGACGCCGCGCTGATCCTGCCCGAGGCCTGGGC
Source organism: Luteimonas sp. 8-5 (assembly GCF_029763755.1). GTDB lineage: Bacteria > Pseudomonadota > Gammaproteobacteria > Xanthomonadales > Xanthomonadaceae > Cognatiluteimonas. The sequence continues at coordinate 26,003 of NZ_JARUVM010000029.1, read as the reverse complement.
GAACGTGGCACCGGCATTCGGAGCCGGCGCCAGGGTGGAGCTCGTGGAGGCTGGTGTCTGGACGAGCCCCTCGGGCCTGACGGTCGCCGAGCACGGCCATCAGATACATGGCGATGCGAACAGGTTCGACCGATGGCCGACAGTGACGAAACAACCACGGCCCGGCCACCTGCAGCGCCCCTGGGGCCAGCTGTTCGTGCAGAAGATCTACAACGATGTGGAGGGTGAGTATCCGATCATCGACAACATCGGCCCCGAGTCCGTGGGGGTGAAGTACCGGATCATCGACCGGGGCGTGGTGGCGAGTGCCGCGGACATCGCCCGTTTCCTGAAGTTCAATCTCTTCGAAACGTCCCGGTCGCAGCTGGGCAGGTTCATGTCCGTTGCCGACGCGGAGCCGGCCTGGCGCGTGGATCTCGGACGGCAGGCGGGCCACCAGCTGGTACTGGCCAGCCTTGAACCCGGCGATGAACTGGCGGCGCTGATCGCCGAGGATTCGGAGACGGGACAGTCGCTCAGGGACAGCCTCGATGCCGAAGTGCGGCAGATGCCCGACGACGGGATCCGCCAGCTGTGCGAGATTGCGGCGATGCAGGACAACCATCCCTGCGCTCCGTCGGTGGCGTCGCACATGGGCCAGTCGCTGCTGCGCTCGGAGCGGGCCGTGGTGACGCCGCACCTGAGGGCGAGGGAGGCGGATCATCCGTCGATGATCAATTTCGTCTATGGACACACGCACGCATTCCGCGAGCCCTGGAGCGCAGTCGCCGACGGCGTCAGGTTCACCGTGGCCAATACCGGTTCGTTCCACCGGGTAGTCGACGAAGCGGGATTCAAGCGCCGCACCCGCTCGCTTCCACGGTCCCGGGCCCTCATGTCCCTGGTGCCCGAGGACCTGCCGGCGTGCTACACATTCGTGGTGATCACGGATGAGCGCCGGGGAATGGAGCTCTGGCGTTGGCACCAGCCCGAGGACGGGACAGGGTCGCGGGTCCACGCCTCCGATCCCAGGTGCCTCTGATCAGCAATTGCTCATCCATTGCTCATGGGCCGCTCATGCGCCTTGCTGGCCGCGCCGGCAAGCTGCAGCCCTCATTCGATCGGAGGAGGACGGCAATGGCGGGCAATCGTTTGCGGATCGCGATCTGGGGGCTGGCGGCGGCGCTGTGGCTGCTGCCGCTGGTGGCGATGCAGTTCACCGACGAGGTCAACTGGACCACGTTCGACTTCGTGTTCTGGGCCGGGATGCTGCTGGTGGCCTGTGCCGCCTACGAGGTGGTGAGCCGGATGTCGCCGAGCCGGGCGTACCGCGCCGGGGTGGGCGTGGCGGTGGTCACCGGCTTCCTGGTGGTCTGGGTCAATGGTGCGGTCGGCATGATCGGCAGCGAGGAAAATGCGTACAACCTTTTGTTCCTGGTCGCGCTCGTGGTCGGCGCGGCGGGAGCGCTGCTGTCGTGGTTCCGGCCGGCGGGGATGGCCTGGTCGCTGTATGCGACCGCGGCGCTCCACGGTGCCATTGGCCTGGTCGCGCTGGTCGCGGGCTGGGACACCCGCGGTGCCGTGCTTGCGCTCGGTTTCGTGTTGCCCTGGCTGTTCTCGGCAAGCCTGTTCCGCCATGCCGCGCTGCACCCCGGGTGAACCGGATTGCTGCGATGCGGCACGATGCCGCCGACTCGCGCATAGTGGCTGCAACTTCAGGAGCAACCGATGGATTCCCCTACTCAGCCCTTCATGCAACGCGCCAGGCACTTCCTGTCCGCCCTGGCGACCTGTCCCGTGCAAGTCCGCCGCGTAACACCGCTTCGCGTCGGTTGGCCACCGATTGCCGCGGTGGCGGTGGCGTCGTGTCGGCCGGCCGTAGCGCCGCGCTGGTCCTCCGCCGGTCCCGCGGGCGAATGGCGGCGGCGATCGCTTGACCGGTATGCCCCTGCGCGCCGCCGCTAGCGCCATGCGGCAATGCCCCATGTGACAGCGCCGCCCGAGGGCGGCGCTGTCGTTGCATCCATCCCTGGAAACGCCGGGGACTACTTCCTTTCGTTCCCGGTGCCGGGTTCGGTCCTGCCGGTGCCCTGGTCCTTGCCCGGCGCGGCCTCCTTGCTCTTGTCGCCATCCTTCTGCGCGCCGTCCTGGTTCGGGTTCTTGTTCTGGCCGGTCTTGTTGTCGGTGTCGTTGTTCATGGTGTTTCTCCGGGAACCGAAGGAATGCGGGTTCCACATCGCAAGGCCACCGTACCGGGGCGGTGGGTAAGGTGTGGTGAAACCCGCCACGGCCATTCATGTGACGACGGTCGCCGGCAGCGCGAGTAAACTGCCGGCCATGTTGCATCGCTTCCTCACCGATCACCGGAGCGAGCTCATCGCCCGCTGCCGGGCCAAGGTCGCCTTGCGCGCCTTGCCCGGGCCGCTCGCCATCGAGCTCGACCACGGCATCACCGTGTTCCTCGACCAGTTGATCAAGACGCTGCAGGTCGAGGAAGGCGTCGAACCGCTGCGCAGCCGCGAGGTGTCCGGTCCCAGTGGCGGCGGCCAGCCGGTGCTGTCCGAAATGGGCAAGTCGGCTGCCGCGCACGGGCGCGAACTGCTGGAGAACGGCTTCACCGTGGAAGAGTTGGTCCACGACTACGGCGATCTGTGCCAATCGATCACCGGACTGGCGCTCGAGCAGGATTCTCCATTCACGATGGAGGAGTTCCGCACCCTCAACCGGTGCCTCGACAACGCCATTGCGAACGCGATTACCGAATATACCTACCAGCGCGACTTCGTCGTCGCCGATCGCCAGGCCATTGCCTTCAAGGAGCACCTGGGTTATTTCGCCCACGAACTGCGCAATCACCTCAGCACCGCCACCCTGGCGCTGATGGTGATGAAGACGGGCAACGTCGGCGTGAACAGCGCAACCGGCGCCGTGCTCGACCGCAGCCTGGTGAACCTGCGCAATCTCATCGACCGGTCGCTGTCGGAAGTGCGGATGAATGCCGGCGTGGATGTGCGCCAGAAAGTGTTCTCGCTCGCCAGCTTCATCGGCGAACTCAAATCCGCCGCGGACCTGGAGGCATCGGTGAAGGGCTGCACGTTGCGCGTCGCGGAAGTGGACCCGGAACTGGCGGTCGATGCCGATCGCGACCTGTTGTTCTCGGCCGTCGGCAATCTGCTCCAGAACGCATTCAAGTACACCCGCCCGGGCACCGAGGTGCGGTTGCAGGCCTATGCCGCGGCCGATCGCATCCTGGTCGAGGTCAAGGACGAGTGCGGCGGCCTGCCGGGCGGCGACGTCGAGGCGCTCTTCATGCCCTTTGTCCAGGCCGACGAGGACAGGTCGGGCCTGGGACTGGGGTTGGCGATCGCGCGCCGCAGCGTAGAAGCCAATGGCGGCCACCTCCGCGCCCGGGATCTACCGGGCCGCGGATGCGTCTTCACGATCGATCTGCCGCGGCTATCGATGCCGTGAGGTCGCGGCGCCAGAATCGGTAGATCAGCGCGCCGGCCACCAGTGCCACGGCACCGGCGACCAGGTTGTGCACGCTGGCGCTGGCCAGCAGGCCAAGCGACAGCACCGTCGCGGCCACCGGAATCACCGCGCCGCCGGGCAAGCGCAGCGAGCCCTCGCGTTGACCATGGCGGCGCTGCAGCACCACCGCCGATAGGGCGGTGCTGACGTAAGTCACCAGCCGCGCCACCACCGACAGCAGCGCCAGCTGCACGAACGATCCGCTCAATGCCAGCACCAGCGACAGCACGCCGATCACCATGATCGCGGTCACCGGCGTGCGGAAACGCGGATGGATGCGGGTCATCGAACGCGGGCCGAAACCGTCGTTGGCCAGCGCGAGCAAATAGCGCGGCCCGAGCATCATGGTGTTGCCGGTCGTGCCCAGGATCGACACCGCCGCGCCCACCGTGAGCACCCACACCAGCCAGCTTCCGCTGAACAGCGAGGCGGCTTCGGCCAGCGGCGTCTGCGACTGCGCCAGACCTGGCAAGGTGCCCAGCGCGACCCATTGCACCGCGACGTACACCGCCGTGACCGTGGCGATCATCGCCAGCATCGCGAACGGCACGTCGCGACGCGGGTTGCGATATTCGCCGGCGGCCGCCGGCAGGTTCTCGAACCCGGCGTAGGCGAACAGCAGCAGCAAGGCCGCCTCGCCCAGGTCGGCCAGCGGAATGTCGGCGGCCAGCACCGCGGCCTGCGACATGTCCACGTACATCGCACCGATGGCGATGAACATCAGCAGCGGCAGCATCTTGGCGATCGCCAGCAGCACGCCGGTGCGCGCGGCGGCGCGCACGCCGAGGATGTTGATCGCGATCAGGAAGGCGATCGACGCGGTCACGATCGCGACCCGGGCTCCGCCGCTTGCCGCGCCGGGCCAGAAATGCGTCACCGCCTCGGCCAGGCCGTTGCTCAGCGCGGCGGCACTGGCGATGCGCGTGAGCACCAGCATCCAGCCGATCTCGAAGCCGACCAGCGGCCCGAACGCCTCGCGCGCGTAGAGATAACTGCCGCCGGGCGTATCGAAGTAGCTGGCTGCCTGCGCGTAGCACAGCACCAGCAGGCTCACCGCCAGGCCGGCCAGCAGGATGCCCCACAGGCTCGCCGGTCCCAGCAATGCAGCCGCTGCGGCGGGCAACAGGTAGATGCCGCTGCCGACGACGTCGTTGATCGACAGGCCGAACAGCTGCCAGCGGCCGACGGCACGGCGCAGGGCGGGCTGGGACGGGTTGGGCTGGGCCGGCGACGGGGTCGTCATCAGCCGCAAGCTAGCACGGCGGGGCGGGCGTTGCCCCAAGGGTCAAATGACGCTTGAAATCGGGGTCGGCCGATCGCTATATTCGGCGAGCCGGCATGCAATGTGCTGGCGACATCAAATGGAGTATGGCAATGGAATGCCTGATCGAACCCAAGAGCATCACCGTGCTGTGCACATACCAGTGCACGGCTGCCTGCAAGCAATGTTGCTTCGAGTCCAGCCCAGCCATCAAGGGTGGCCTGGAAGGCGAGGTGATCCGGGCGCGCATTTCCGAGGCGAAAAATGAGTTCCGCGAGTTGGGACTCGTCGTCTTCAGCGGCGGGGAAGCATTTCTCCTGAAGGAGGAGCTGACCCGGAGCGTAGCGCATGCAACAGCGCTCGGACTCAAGACCAGGATCGTCTCCAACGGCTCGTGGGCCAAGCGCCTGGAGCGAGCTATCCGGGTCTGCGCGGAACTGAAGGAGGCCGGTCTTGGGGAGCTGAACTTGAGCACCGGGCGGGACCATCAGGAGTTCGTACCAGAAGACAGCATCATCAATGCAGCCGAGGCGGCGATCGGGAGTGGCATCGAAGTCCTGGTCACGGTCGAGACGGACACATCCGAAAGCGACTGTTATCTGTCGCTCAGGGGGAACGCGCGTATCAAGCGGCTCCTGGATGACAGGCGCTTCAGGATCGTCAACAACTTCTGGATGCCATTCCACGACGACGCTCCCGTTCGACGGCAGGAAGCCGACATCGCCTTGCTTCGCAAGGGGTGCTCGCAGGTTTTCGAGAATGTTGTCTTGACGCCGCACGACAATCTGTCCGCGTGTTGCGGACTCACCTTGGAGCATATTCCGGAAATGCGCCTCGGCAAGAACGACGGCAGCAACATGGGTTCGCTGTACCGCGCCCAGGCAGATGATTTCATGAAGTACTGGATCCGCATGGACGGCCCCTATTCCATTATCGAAAAGGTCATGGGGGATGCCGCTGGAACCTACTTGGAGGGCGTTGTACACGGATGTCAGGCTTGCGCGATCCTGCACAAGACTCCAGAAATAAGGGAAAAGATTGTTGCGTTGTTCCCGTCATATGTCGAAGAGGTAATGACCCGTTTCGCGATCAAACAGGCCGTGGATGGAATCCAGGCCTCCAACGCAAGGGAGATGTCCAAATGAAGCGGAGGAAGTTCATCAAGGCGGCGTTGGTTGCGCCGGTACTCGCAGGAAACGTATCAGCGGGGACCCGGTTGTTTGGAACGCCGGGCAGCGTGTCTCCAGGTTGCAATGATCTGGGGGAAAAGCTTGTGCTTCCGCTTGCCCGCTCCGGCTTGCCACCGCGATTCTGGGCCAAGCTGAAAGGGGTGTCGTCGGTCGTTGTTGGCGTGCTCAATTCACCTGAAGAAAGCAGGGCATTTGCCGAATCTCCCGCCAAGTACCTGGAGATGCACGGGTTGGATCATTCGGACGGGACGCTGGAAGACGAGACGGTCAAGCTTGTCGTGGCCTTGTCTAGTCCCGCTGCGCGCGACGCAATTACCAGGAAGGATCATGTTGCGTTCATGCAGCATCTCAAGACAACGGGAGTTCTTGGGTTCGATGCGAGTTTTCTCCAGAAAGAACTCGAGAAGACCTTGGCCAAGAATGCGGACGAGATTCGCGATCTGCTGTTGTCCAACATCGATAGGATCCCGACTGCAGACCGCGAAGCTTTCCTTGCGATCCTTTCGGCATCGGGGTGTGGCGCCTCGGAAGACGATCTGGCGATTACCTACAAGCTGATGTCATCCGAGCTCGAAGGATCGCCATCGATCGCATTGGTCGTCGTATCAATCGCTCTTGTCGTAGTTACGGTGGCAGCCGCCGCGGTTCTCTGGGTGTACACGGCAGGATGGGTGATCGGCGGACCGCTTGTGGCGAATTTCCCCGGCACGAGTTTTGGCCGGCTAGCAGAGGCCGACCCGAATCTCGTCAAGAACTATGAACGTGCCACGAGATTGGCCGCGCTTACCGGGGACAAGGAGATTCTCGCGCACGGGGCGCGGGAGTTGATCCTGGCCGAGAGCGTTGCCATTGTCTCCGCGATGAAGGGCGCAGGCATCCTGGACATCTCCGAAGATGGCGTTGGCCGCCTCGCGGAGGCGATGTCCCTTTATGCTTATAGAATGATCGGTGTGTAGACGCGATGGGAAGCATGGATACGCAGGTTTTCGCTATAGGCGCACTGAACTGGAAATCCATCGGTGCATTGGTCCTGATGGCCCTGGCTGTCGTGGCGTCGGTCGTCCTGGGTATGGACAAGGGATTTCGAGCCGTGCCGGTCGCGCTTGCCATTGTTGTCTTCGGTGTAGTGCTGGCGCTCATCGGATCGGTACGGATCGTCGTAACCGATGGGAATCTCATTGCAGGCGGAATGTTCTACAAGGTCAGGATGCCATTGGCGCAAATCGATGCACGCAATGTGCGATTGCTGCCGGCGGACGATCCCTTCAGGCTCCGGTGGAGGACCAATGGGTTGGGGTGGCCCGGATTGAGTTTGGGATGGTTTACCACCAACGGCTCCAAACGCGTGTTCGCGGCGATAACCGGCAAAGCGAACCGCGTCTACATCCCGACGTCGGGAGGCTTCGATATCGTCCTGACGCCGGAAGATCCTGCGGCGCTGATCACCGCGATCGAAAGGCCCTGAATCTCGCGCAACCTTCAATCGCGTGACGGCCCGAGCCAGGCCATCGCTGCGACGATGCAGGCGGCGAACAAGGCACCTTCCATCGCGCCGGTAACGGCCTGGCTGATGGGGCCGAAGGCGGTTTCGCCGAACAGTGCGCCGATCCGGTCCAGCTGCAAGCGCGAACCTTCGAAGGTGTTCGCCAGCAGTTGCAGGCTGCCGCCCATCAGGCGGCCGCCAGCGAGCGGAATGGCGATGCCGGCGACCACGCCGGCGATCGCCGCGCCGGTGACGCTGCGCCCTGTCCATGGTGGAGTGCCGCCGCGTGCCCCGAACCACACGCCGAAGCCGACCGCTGCACCGAGCACCAGGCCTTCGGCGCCGCCGGTGATGTCGCCGGGCGAACGCCCGAGCAGCAGGTTGAAGGCGTCCAGGCCGAGCAGTTTCACCACCGTGCCGACGAACATGCCGCCGATGGCGCCACCCAGGATCGTCCAGCGCCAGTGAGATCCGGGCAGCAGCGTCGATGCGGCGATGCCCAGGCTGACGCCAGCGCCGCCAGCGACCGCGGCGACGATGGTCAAACACACCATCACCAGCAGCATCGAGACCGCGCCCATGCCGGGCGCGAGCGGTTGGGTGGCGCCCGCGAAACCGTAGAACAGCCCGCCGAGGACGCCGGCCACGCCCGCGCCGGTGGTGCCGGCGGCGGCTAGCAGCAGGGCGCTGCGCCAGTTCCATCCGGAAGCGGGTGTTGCTGCACTCGCTTTATCCCCATCCGCCGCCGTCACCGGCGCGATGAAGCGGTAGCCATGCTTGGGCACCGTCTCGATGAAAATCGGATCCGAGGCGTTGTCTCCCAGTGATCGGCGCAAGGTGCGGATGCACTGGGTCAGCGCTTCCTCGGTTACCGGCACGCCGTTCCAGACTTCGTCCAGGAATCGGTCCTTGCTCACCAACCGTCCCGGCTCTCGGACCAGCAGGGCCAGGGCGTCGAAGTAGCGGGCATTGAGCTCGACCCGCTCGCCACCGCGCCAGAGCTGGCGCTGGGCCGGGTCGAGGACGAAGTCGGCGAAGCGGTGGGAGGGGCCTGGCATGTGCGACAAGCCTAGCCTTTCTGCGCGCTGAACGGCACCGGCCGGTAGCTACCGCGGCCTGCGTACACGCAATATCTTCCACGCCTGCGCCTCGGGAGCCGGCCATGCGACAAGTGATCTTGATGAGCGTGATGGGTGCCGGCCTGGCCTGCCTGCTGGCCGCCTGCGCACCGGTGCGGCTGCAGATGCCCGAGGGCTTCGCTGCCGGCGCCGCGGCATGGCCGGTCTCGGGACATTCCCCGCGCAGCTACGGCGAAACGTTGCGGTTCGGGCCTTACAGCGCGCTCGAGCCGGAGGACGGCGGCACGTTCTCCTGGGCCGTGCCCGTGGGCCGCATCGACATCGCCGGCAGCAGCCGGGACTACGCCTTCAGCCTGGAAGCGCCCGGTGAAATGCCGGTCGAGGTGCAATGTGCGGTGCGCTCCCGGGCCGTGGGCCACGACACGGTGACCGGCCGGGTGGACTCGCGCACCGAGCTGGACCTCACCGCGCTGCGCGGACCGGTCCTGGGCTGTGGCCTGCGAAGCGTCGATGTCGACGACGTCGCCGATGCGATGGTGCTCGCGCTCGCCCGACACGGCACGCAATTGCACGGCCGGCTCGAGTCGCCGTGGGGCGACCATGAGGTACGCAGCCTGCATCGTTACGAGGGAACCTCCATCCCCGCGTACGGCGTCAACGGCTTCGAGGTGCTGCGCGACGGCAAGGTGGTGATGGTGGTGGACATGCTCAACGCCGGCCACGTGCACATGGCCGATGGCGTCGCTGCCGCGCAACGCAGCTGGCTGGCGGCCGCAGCCGCCGCCCTGTTGCTGCTGGGCGCCGACGCCGAGACCTGACCCGGAGTTTCGAGGCTGCGGGCCGGCCGGGCTATGCTGCGCCCGTCCGCACGGAGAATCCCATGAGAGCGTTGTTCCTCATTCTTGCCATCGTCCTCGGCAGCACCTTGCCGTCCCTTGCGTGCGCGCAATCCGGCAACGCGCTCAAGACGCTGTATACGCAGGAATGGCAGTGGCGCCAGCACGAGTTTGGTTACCAGACCGACGACGGCGAGTGGAAGTCGGGCGACCGCTTCCCTTCGGTGACGCCGGAAGCCTGGGATCGTCGCGCGGCTTACTGGAAGCAGGTGCTGGAGCAGCTCGACGCGATCGACGTCGCATCACTGCCGCACGAAGAGCAGGTGAACGCGGCGGTGTTCCGCGCCGACATCGAGGCGCAGTACAACAACGCGAAGTGGCGCACTTACGAAGCGCCGTTCAACAGCGACAGCTTCTTCTGGAGCTACCTCAATCCGTCGCAGCCGTACCGCGACGTCGCCGACTGGCGCGCCTTCATCGGCCGACTCGAGGACCTGCCGCGCTACTTCGACGAGAACATCGCCAACATGGAGCGCGGCCTGGCGCGCGGCTGGAGCGTGCCGCGCATCTCGGTGCAGGGACGCGAGCGCACGCTGGAACCGTACGTGGTCGCGGAGGGCAATCCGTTCCTGGCCACGTTCGACGCCATGCCCGAGACCATCCCGGCGGACGTGCGCGCGGCGCTGCAGGCCGAAGGCCACAAGGTGGTGCTCGAACGGGTGGTGCCGGCCTACCGCAAGCTGCTGGCCTACCTGCGCGAGGACTACCTGCCGAACACGCGCATCACCACTTCGGCCAGCGACCTGCCCGACGGCGCGGCGTTCTACCAGTCGCAGATCCGCGAGTACGTCACCCTGGACATGACCGCTGAACAGATCCACGCGATGGGCCTGGCCGAAGTCGCGCGGATCGAAGCGGAAATGCGCGAAGTGATGAAGCGCGCGGGCTTCGAGGGCACGTTCCAGGAGTTCCTCGCGTTCCTGCGTACCGATCCGCGCTTCTACGCGAAGACGCCACGGGAACTCATGGCCACGGCGGCATGGATCGCCAAGAAGATCGACGGCCAGCTCAAGTACACGCTGGGCACGCTGCCGCGCTACCGCTTCACCATCATCCCGGTGCCGGACGACATCGCGCCCAACTACACCTCGGCGCGCGGCGGGCTCGACGCGTGCCTGTTCAACACCTACGACTTGCCGTCGCGGCCGCTGTACAACATCCCGGCGCTGGTGCTGCACGAGTGCGCGCCCGGCCACAGCCTGCAGGCTGCGCTGGCGCTGGAGGCGCCGGAGCGGCCGGAATTCAGGCAGAACCTCTATTTCTCCGGCTACGGCGAGGGCTGGGGCCTGTACTCGGAATGGCTGGGCACGCAGATGGGCGTGTACGAGACGCCGTACCAGGACTTCGGCCGCCTGACCATGGAAATGTGGCGCGCGGCGCGCTTGGTGATCGACACCGGCCTGCATTCGAAGGGCTGGACGCGGCAGCAGGCGATCGACTACCTAGCCAGCCACACGGCACTGGCGCAGCTCGACATCGAGAACGAGGTCGACCGCTACATTTCCTGGCCGGGCCAGGCGCTGTCCTACTACATCGGCTATCGCACGCTGCGCGACCTGCGCGCGGAAGCCGAACGCGAGCTGGGCGCGCGTTTCGACCAGAAGCGCTTCCACGACACCATCCTCGCCCTGGGCGCGGTGCCGCTGCCGGTGCTGGAGCAGGAAGTGTCCAGGTTCATCGCCGGGCAGAAGGCCGGCCCGTGAGACAGCGCGTCGGCTACGTGCGCGGCGACGACGGGGTCCAGCTGGCCTGGTCCGAGATCGGCCGCGGCAAGCCGCTGGTGCGCGCGGCGACGTGGATGACGCACTTGCAATACGACATGGAAAGCCCGGTTTGGGCGCACTGGCTGCGTTTCCTGGGCGGCCATTTCCGTGCCGTGCGCTACGACGAGCGCGGCTGCGGCATGTCGGACTGGAACACCGGCGACCTGGACGCATCGCACTGGCTTGGCGACCTGGAACAGGTGGTGGACGCGGCGCACGTCGATGAGCCGATGGTGCTGCTGGGCATCAGCCAGGGCGCGAGCACCGCCATACGCTATGCAGTGCGCCATCCCGAGCGCGTCTCGCACCTGGTGCTGTACGGCGGCTACGCGGTGGGCGGAAACCGCAGCGAGGATCCACGGCGGCGCGAGCTGTACAAGGCGGTGATGCACGTCGTCGGCCTGGGCTGGGGCGTGGACAATCCTTCGTTCCGCCAGCTGTTCACCACGCGCTTCGTGCCCAACGGCACGCCCGAGCAGCTCGCCTGGTTCAACGAGCTGTGCCGGCGCACGACTTCCCAGGCCAATGCGATCCAGTTGCTGCGCGCGCGCGGCGAGATCGACGTGCGCGAGGAACTGGCCAAGGTCCGCGTGCCTACCCTGGTGCTGCATTCGGACCGCGACCAGGTCGCGCCGCTGGCGCAGGGGCGGGCGCTGGCCAGCGGGATCCCCGGTGCCAGCTTCGTGCAGTTGCGCTCGGACAACCACGTGCTGCTCGAGGACGAGCCGGCATGGCGCGAGTTCCAGGCGGCGGTGCTGGAGTTCACCGGCGTGGCGCCGAAGGCCGCGCGACCGCAGGCCGACATCAGCGCTGCACAGCTCACCGGCCGCGAGCGCGCTGCGCTGCGCCTGTTGTGCGAAGGCCGCAGCAATGCGCAGATCGCGTACGAGCTGGGCGTGGCGGAGAAGACCGTGCGCAACCACGTCTCCAACCTGTACCGGAAGCTGGGCGTGCGCAGCCGGGCCGAGGCGATCGTGGCCTGGCACCGGCAGTCGGGAGGCGACGGCGCCGGCTGACCGACCGGGACATTTGTCCCGATCGGATCCGGCGAACCGGGACAAGGTTCCCATTGGCGCGGCGGCTTCGGCGTTCCACCCTGCCGCCACCGTTTTCCCCCAGGACCTTCCCGAATGTTCCGTCTGCTCTCGCTCGCCTACGCCGCGGGCTGCTATGTCTTTTTCCTGGTGACGTTCCTGTACGCCATCGCCTTCGTTGCCGGCCTGGACATCGTCCCCCGCCATATCGACAACGGCCCCGCCGCCGCGCTGCCGGTGGCCATCGGCATCGACGTCGCGCTGCTGCTGCTGTTCGCCGTGCAGCACAGCGGCATGGCCCGCCCCGGCTTCAAGCGCTGGTGGAAGCAGATCGTCCCCGAGCCGGTCGAGCGCGCCACCTACGTGCTGGCCAGCACGCTGGTGCTCGCCCTGCTGATGTGGCAGTGGCGCTCGCTGCCGCAGGTGGTCTGGCACGTCGAAGCCGAAGCCGCGCGGATCGCCATTTACGCGCTGTGCGCGTCGGGCTGGCTGCTGTTGCTGTACAGCACCTTCCTGATCAACCACTTCGACCTGTTCGGCCTGCGCCAGGCATGGTTCCATGCCACGGGCCGCCGCCCCGACCCGCACGTGCCGTTCGTGGCGCGCGCGTTCTACCGGGTCGTGCGCCATCCGCTGATGCTCGGCTTCCTGGTCGCGTTCTGGTCCGCGCCGACGATGAGCGTGGGGCACCTGCTGTTCGCGATCGCCACCACCGGCTACATCCTGGTCGCGGTGAAATTCCTGGAGGAACGCGACCTGATCGCGATCTACGGCGATACCTATCGCGAATACCAGCGCCAGGTGCCGATGCTGCTGCCGTTCGGCCGGCGCAAGGCGGCGCGGCGCAAGCCTCAGGAAGCCTGATGTTCGCGTGCCGGGGCATCGGCGTCGTTCACGTCCTCGGCGCCCGGTGAGGCGGTGCTCTCGGCGACCTGCGCCGAGCCCGCCTCCAGCGCGTCCAGCGCTTCGGGCTGCGGAACCGCGGCCACCGCCTCGGGCGCCTGCCGGCCCATGTCCACGCGCATCCGCGGCAACGATTCCGGATGCGCATGGCTGAGGTAGTCGATCATCCGTTCGCGCACCGCGCAGCGCAGGTCGAACAGTTCGCCGGAGTTGCGCGCGCTCACCAGCAGGCGCACCTGGATGGTGGTCTCGGCGGTCTCGGTGACCTGGGCCACGCATACCCGCCGGTCCCAGCGTTCGTCGCTCTCGCAGATGCGCTGCAGCGCCTCGCGCACGTCCTGCATCGGGGTGCGGTAATCCAGCCACAGGAACGCGGTGCCGAGCAGCTGCGAGGTCGTGCGCGTCCAGTTCTGGAACGGATGCTCGATGAACCACTGCAGCGGCACCACCAGGCGCCGCTCGTCCCAGACGCGCACCACGACATAGGTGCGGTTGATCTCCTCGATGCGGCCCCATTCGCCCTCGACGATGACCACGTCGTCCAGGCGGATCGGCTGGGCGAGCGCGATCTGCAGTCCGGCGATCAGGTTGCCGAACACGGGCTTGGCGGCGATGCCCGCCACCAGGCCGATGAGTCCTGCCGAAGCGAGCAGCGTGGCGCCGATCTGGCGGATGCCGGGGAACGTCATCAACGCCAGCGCCACGCCCACCAGGACCACCAGGCCCTGGGCGACGCCGCTGACCACGCGGGCCTGGGTCAGGATCTTGCGCGCATGCAGGTTGTCGGCCACGTCCAGCGGGTTCTCGCGCGCGACGCGGCGCTCCATGGCGCGGATCGCGCGCACGCCCAGCCACACGGCGAGCAGCAGCAGGAGGATGACGAGCGCGTGGCCCACGGCGCCTTCCGGCAGGTTCGCGATGCCTGTCATGACGCCATGGTGCCTGCCGCGGCGTTAGCATGGCGTGGCCACCCCACGGCAGGATCACGACATGACGAATACCTACAGGAAGGATCCCGATGCGATCGCCCGGCTCACGTCCGAGCAGTATCGCGTGACCCAGGAAAGCGGCACCGAGCGCCCCGGCACCGGCGAATACCTGCACAACCACGAGCCCGGCATCTACGTCGACATCGTCTCGGGCGAGCCGTTGTTCGCCTCGTCGGACAAGTTCGACGCGCATTGCGGCTGGCCGAGCTTCACCCGGCCGCTGGTCCCGGCGCACATCAAGGAACTGCGCGACGGTTCGCACGGGATGATCCGGACCGAGGTGCGCTCCGCGCATGGCGACAGCCACCTGGGCCACGTGTTCGAGGACGGTCCGCGCGACCGCGGTGGGCTGCGCTACTGCATCAACTCGGCGTCGCTGCGCTTCGTGCCGCGCGATCGCATGGAGGCCGAAGGCTATGGCGCGTACCTGGACCAGGTGGAGGAGCGGCCATGAGCACCGAGCGCGCGATCCTTGCCGGCGGCTGCTTCTGGGGCGTGCAGGACCTGCTGCGCAAGATGGACGGCGTGGTGTCCACGCGCGTGGGCTACAGCGGCGGCGACGTTCCCGACGCGACCTACCGCAACCATGGCACGCATGCCGAGGCGGTTGAGATCGTGTTCGACCCCGAACGCATCGGGTACCGCGACCTGCTCGAATTCTTCTTCCAGATCCACGACCCGACCACCGAGAACCGGCAGGGCAACGACGTCGGTACCTCGTACCGCTCGGCGATCTACTACACCACGCCAGAGCAGCAGGCCACGGCGCTGGAGACCATCGTCGACGTCGAGGCCTCGGGCCTGTGGCCGGGCAAGCTGGTCACCGAGGTCGCCCCGGCGGGCGACTTCTGGGAAGCCGAACCCGAGCACCAGGACTACCTGCAGCGCTATCCCACCGGCTATACCTGCCACTACGTCCGTCCGGACTGGAAGCTGCCGCGCAAGACCTGATCCTGGGGTAGGCTAGCCGCCAGCCATTCCATGGAGGAGTCCGCGATGCGCATGAGGCTGGTGTTGTCGGTGGTGCTGGTGATGCTGATGGCGGCGCCCGCGGGCGCGCAGGACTTCGACCCCGGCAGCGTGCCGGTGACGACGGCGGCGCTGCCGCCGTTCCCGTTCTTCAAGGCGCCCGACGGCCTGGCCAGCGCGGTTCGCGAGGGCGAGCACGAGGTGCCTTACGACGGCCAGTACTTCCTGGCTGGCGACAAGGCCGTGCTGGTCGAGGGCCGGATCTTCCACGACAAGTTCAACCTGGCCAACAAGGCGCGGCCCTACACCGCCCTGGAATTCCACCGCAATTACCAGGACGCCATCGCCGAACTCGGCGGGGTGAAGATCAACACCGTGCAGTACACGCCTGACGTGGCCAAGGCCGCGGGCGGCCGCGCGGTGATCGAGCAGAACCAGTACGGCGCGGTCGCGGTGCCGGGCTATCGCCACGACAGCTACCTGCTGCGCACCGCGGACAAGGAGTACTGGATCGACATCAGCTCCGGCGCGATCCCGCTGCACGGTTACGTGGTGGTGCTCGAGCGCAAGGCGATGGCGCGTTCGCTGGGCTTCCTCGATGCCGCCGCGATGAAGCAGGCGCTCGACGCCGACGGCCGGGTGGCGCTGCAGGTCAACTTCGATGTCGACAAGGCGACGCTGCGCCCGGATGCGCAGCCGCTGGTCGAGCAGATCGCAAAGCTGCTCGAAGGCGAACCGGGTCTGCGCCTGTCGATCGAGGGCCATACCGACAACACCGGCGACGCCGCGCACAACCAGGAGTTGTCGACCGCACGCGCGCGCAGCGTGCTCGGTGCGCTCGTCGGCCTGGGCGTGGATCCGGCGCGGCTGCAGTCGAAGGGCTTTGGCCAGGACAAGCCGGTGGCCGGCAACGACACCGAGGAAGGGCGCGCGAAGAACCGCCGCGTCGAACTGGTGAGGCTGTAGCGCCATGGGCGTCGCGACGCGGGAACTCGAGCAGTTCGTCCATGCGGCACTGTCGCGAGGCGAATCCAAGCAGTCGGTGCTGGCGGCGCTGACGGCGGCGGGCTGGCCGGAAGAGCAGGCCGTCGATGCGCTCGATGCCTACGCCGACGTTTCGTTCCCGGTGCCGGTACCCAAACCGCGCCCCTACCTGTCCGCCCGGGAAGCCTTCCTGTACCTGGTCCTGTTCGCGACGCTGTACATCAGCGCCTACCACCTGGGCAGCCTGCTGTTCGACCTGATCAACCGCGCGTTCCCGGATCCGGCCGATCCGGCCTGGCGGGCGACGCACGCGGCCTCGTCGATGCGCTGGGGCGTGGCGTCGCTGGCGGTCGCCTTCCCGGTGTTCCTGTACGTGGCCAACCTGCTGGGCAAGGAGCTGGCACGCAGCCCGACCAAGCGCCAGTCCGCGGTCCGCCGCTGGCTCACCTACGTGACCCTGTTCCTGGCCGCCGGCATCGTTATCGGCGACCTGATCACGCTGCTGTACAACGTGCTCGGCGGCGAACTGGGCGCGCGCTTCCTGCTCAAGGTGTTCGTGGTGGGCGCCATCGCCGGCTCGATCTTCGGCTACTACCTGTCCGACCTGCGCCGCGAGGAGAAGCAGCCATGAGTCCGGGCCGCCGTCTTTCGGTGATCGCGTCGCTGGTCGTTGGTGCCACGCTGGTGGCCGCGATCGCGGTCCTGGATTCGCCGCCGCAGCAGCGCGAACAGCGCCTGGATGCGCGTCGCGTGCAGGACCTGCAGCAGCTCGAGAACGCGATCGGGGTCTACCATGCCGGGCACAAGGCGCTGCCGGCCGACATGGCGGCACTGCGGGCGGAAATGCCCGGCTGGAACCTGGCGCCGGGCGATCCGGCCAGCGGCACGCCGTACGGCTACGAAGTGCTGGGCGAGCGCAGCTACAGGCTGTGCGCGGAGTTCACCACCGACACCGCCGCCGACACGCCGTATGGCCCGGTGGTCGACGCGTGGAAGCACGGCGCCGGGCGCCAGTGCTTCAACCGCGAGGTCGCCAGCCCCCCACGGAAGTAGCGGCGGGACGCGTGGGGTCGATGCCCTGCACGGTGCAGGCGGCGATGCGCCCTCGACCGGCCGACTTGGCCGCGTAGCACATGCGGTCGGCGGCCTCGATCACGTCGCGCGCGGACAGGCCGTGGCCGTTGAATTCGACCTGGCCCACGCTGGCGCCGGTGCGGTGGACGCGGCCTTCCCAGGTGAACTCGAACGCGCCGACCGTGTCGCGGATTTTCTCCGCCACGGTGTTGGCGCGCGCGCTGCCGCAGTTCTCCAGCAACACGGCGAACTCGTCGCCGCCCATGCGCGCCAGGGTGTCGTGCTCGCGCAGCTGGCGGCGCAGCAGCAGCGAAAGCTGGCGCAGGAGTTCGTCGCCGGCGACATGGCCGGCGCTGTCGTTGATCGCCTTGAAGTGGTCCAGGTCGAAGTAGAGCAGGGCGTGGCGGCAGTCGAGTTCGTCTGCGCTGTCCAGCGCCCGGCCCAGGCGCGCCTCCAGCACGCGGCGGTTGAGCAGGCCGGTCAGCGCGTCGTGGTTGGCGTGGTAGGACAGCTCGCGGGCCATGCGCGTGGCCGCGGTGACGTTGCGGAAGGTCACGATGTTGCCGACCTGGCGGCGCTGCGGGTCGTGGATCTGCGCCACTGTGCCGTCGACCAGGATCACGTGGCCGTCCAGGCGCACCAGCGAACCGGTGTCGTCGTTGCCGTTGCCGAAGCCGTCGCCGAGCAGGTCGATCATGTCGCCGTGGGTGTCGATGATCCGCACGACTTCGGACAGCGGCCGCGACATCGCCTCGGCCTGGGTCCATCCCGTCAGGTGGCAGGCGACCGGGTTGAGGCTGGTGATGCGGCCCTGCAGGTCGGTGACGACGATGCCGTCGGCGATCGCGGCCAGGGCGCTCTCGCTGCGCTGCAGGGCCTCGCGTGCGGACGCGAGTTCGCGGCGCGCTTTTGCCAGCTCGCTCGCAAGGGTCTGCGTCGACGCATGGTCGACGCGGTGGGGGCGCGGGGAGGACGCCATGCCGGGTCAGGCTAGCGGCGCAATGCGTAAGGCGCGGTGAGCGAAAACGCTGGAGCGCACGCTACTTCTGTGACGCAATCCGCAGGTTCGGCACGGAATCTCGATCACATGGCTGAACGTCGCATCCGGAGCGCACCGATGCCTGCGCCGGAGGCTGCAGCCGGAATGCGTCGCCGACTTCGATGTCCAGGGTTTGGCCGCTGTTCGGGCCGGTGTGTGGGGCGTCGCCCGCATCGGTCTGCGCGCCGCGCATGGCTTCCTGGCGCAGTGCCTCGATCATGATGCCCATCACCCGGCCCATCGCGCTGCGCGGGGCATCTGCCGCGGGCGCCTGTTCGCCTGCATCCGCGGCGACGGCATCGCCGGGGCGCGACTGGGCCAGGCAGGCGGGCGCCAGCAGGGTCATGCACAGCAGCAGGGGCAGGGGGGATCGCATGTGGCGACGGTAGTGCGCGATACTCGCTGACCGCGTGAAGGACCCCCGCCGAGGCTGAACGATTCATGATGACGCCGATCTCGGAACAACATTTCCGCCTGCTCGTGGAGAACGTTCGCGACTACGCGATCTTCATGCTCGACACGCAGGGCCGCGTCAGCACCTGGAACGCGGGCGCCAAGCTGATCAAGGGCTACGAGACCGACGAGATCGTCGGCAAGCACTTCTCGGTGTTCTATCCCGACGAGGTCGTCGCCAGCAGCTGGCCGGCGCGGGAACTGGAGCTCGCGCTGGCCGAGGGCCGCGTGCAGGACGAAGGCTGGCGCGTGCGCAAGGACGGCAGCCGCTTCTGGGCGAGCGTCACCATCACCGCGCTGTTCGAGCCCGATGGCACCCACCTGGGCTTCGCCAAGATCACCCGCGACCTGACCGACCAGCGCCGGGTCAAGGCGCTGGAGGACGAAGGCCGGCGCATGACCACGTTCCTGGCGATGCTCGGCCACGAACTGCGCAACCCGCTGGCGCCGATCGCCAACGCGGTGTCGGTGATGAAGCTGGAAGACATCGCGTCGGAGAACGTCAAGCGTTGCCGCGACATCATCGACCGCCAGGTGACGCAGCTCACCCGGCTGGTGGACGACCTGCTCGACGTCGGCCGCATCACCAGCGGCAAGATCCGCTTGTCCACCGCGCGCATGGACCTGGCGCGCGTCGTCGCTGGCGCGGTGGAAATGGCCGAGCCCGAAGCGATGCGCCGCGACCATCTGCTGCGCCTGGACATGGCGCCGGGCTACACCTGGGTGAACGGCGACCGCGCGCGCCTGCTGCAGGTGTTCAGCAACCTGCTCAACAACGCGGTCAAGTTCACGCCCAACGGCGGTTCCATCGTCGTCGAGCTGCGCCGGGACGGATCGAACGCGGAAGTGTCGGTGCGCGACAACGGCCCCGGCATTCCCGCCAACCGACTCGAGGACATCTTCAACCTGTTCGTGCAGGGCGACTCGCAGCCGGACAGCATGGCCGCGGGCCTGGGCGTGGGGCTGAGCCTTGTGCAGCAGCTCGTCGCCCTCCACGGCGGCGAGACCAGCGTTTTCAGCGCGGGCGTTCCCGGCAAGGGCGCGGAGTTCGTGGTGCGCCTGCCCCTGGTGGATTGACCGGCGGCGGTAGCAGGTGACGCACGTGCAGGAAGCGTGCGAACCGCGGCACGCCGTTGCTGCCCAGCCCGTTGTAGCGATACGTGACCACGCTGCCCGGCGGCGGCGGATCGGCGCGTTGTGCGTCGCTGAAGCCGGTGCCGATGCGGAAGCGCAGGCCGTCGTCGCGTTCCACCACCAGCGCCCCGAGCATCCCGGCGTACTTGCCGCGCCCTGGCGTGTGCCCGACCACGCATGCCTCGGCGTCCCGGTAGGGCTTGTACTTGAGCAGGTCGCCGCTGCGCCCGGCGCGGTAGTGCGCATCGCGGCGGTGCAGCACCAGGCCTTCGCCGCCCGCCGCCGCGGTCGCGGCCAGGCGCGCATCCAGCGCGATGCGGTCGGGCACTTCGAACTGTTCCACCGCGCGCAGCCACGGCACGCCGGCCGAGGCCGTCAACTCGCCGATGCGGCGGGCGCGTTGCGCGAAGACCGCGCCATCATCGGGCAGGTCGAAGACCATGAAGCGCATCCGGCGCCACTCGGCATCGTTGCCGGGCGCGCCGCGGACGATGGAGCTGGCCGCTTCGAACTGGCCGCGGCCGATCCACAACTCGCCGTCCATCGGCACCGGTGGCCAGCCGGCCGTGAACCAGGCCGGCGCCGCAACCGGGAGACCGCCGCGCGTCCACAGGCGATGCCCGTCCCAGCGCCCGCGCACGCCATCGAGCTTCTCGCTGACCAGGTACTGCGATACGTCGATCCCGGTGCCGTCCTCCAGCACCATCGGCAGCATCACCGCCGGCGGCTGGTGCGCGGCTGCCCCGTCCGTGCCGGCGGCCGGTGGCGGCCAGGCGGCCAGCAGGCAGGCGGCGAGGCAGGCGAGCAGCCAGTTGGGCATTGGCGGGTTCGGGCGCATGGCAGCAGCATCGAGGAGGCCAGGCGCGGGATCTGTAGGGAAATCCCGCGCCCGGTGCGGGTTTTTCCCCGGCCGCGCAGGCGGCGGCGTTAGACTCGGCTCGTACCGCCGGCGTGAACGACGATGGGTAGCGAGGGAGCAGCACAAGGCCACGAAGCAGCGCTGACCGCGATCCTCGCCCAGGTGTCGCGCGAGGCGCTGCAGGGCGACGGCCTGGACGAAGTGCTGCAGCACATCTGCGATTGCCTGGTGCGCAACCTGCCGGTAGCGATCGCCAGCATCATCCTGCTCGACGAGGGCGGCACCACTTTCGTGCAGGAAGTCTGGTCCGGCGAACTCGACCTCAGCCCGCCGGCGCTGGCCAGCGGTTGGCCGGTGACCATGGGCGCTGCCGGTCGCTGCGTCCGGATGGGCACGCCGCAGCTGATCGTGGATGTCGACAGCGATCCGGACTACGTGCCCGGCAATGCGGCGGTGCGCTCCGAATACCTGGTGCCGATCCGCCATCGCGACCGCCTGCACGGCGTGCTCAACATCGAGAGCACGCGGTCCGACCTGTTCGACGGGCAGGTACGCGACATGTTCGACGCCATCGCCGACCAGGTGGCGGGGGCGATCCACCTCGCGCGGCTTGCGGCGGAGCTGGAGGAAGCCAACCGCAAGCTCGAAGCGCTGTCGATGAGCGACGGCCTGACCGGCATCGGCAACCGCCGCCTGTTCGACCGCCAGCTGGCCGCCGAGTGGAAGCAGATGGCGCGGGAACGCAAGCCGCTGGCCCTGCTGCTGGTCGACGCCGACCATTTCAAGATGCTCAACGACGCCTGCGGGCACTTGTACGGCGACGAATGCCTGCGCGAGCTCGCGCGACTGTGCAGCCGAATCGCCGAGGGCGAATTGGTGGCGCGTTTCGGCGGCGAGGAGATCATGGTGATGTTGCCCGGTCGCGACCTGGCACAGGCGCGCACGATCGCCGAACGCATCCGCCTGCGGATCGAGGATGCGTCGATGGCGCACCCGTCGTCGCCGGTGGCCGGGCACCTGACCGTCAGCATCGGTGTCGCCGCGCTCTGGCCGGACCTGGACACCGAGCCTGCGCGCCTGGTCGCCGCGGCCGACCGCGCGCTGTACGCGGCCAAGGCCGGCGGGCGCAACCAGGTGGTGGCGGTCGAGGGTTAGGGCGCCTCGTGCCGGCCCTGGGCCTTGGCGCGGCGAATCACCGCACGCACCAGTTCCCGGTCGCGGTGGCGCGAGATCGCGATCGCGCCCAGGGCGATCGCCCGCTCGCGCAGGTCCGCATCGACGTCGTAGTGGGCGCCGCTGGTCTTGTCCTGGAAGGCGCGGCGCGGGATGCCCAGGCGGCCGGCCATGTCGTGCAGTTCGGCCAGGGTGTCGGCCATCAGGTGCGCCCAGCGATGGCCGCGCCACAAGGTCACGGCATCGTCGACGTAGACCGCCATGGCGGGTTCAGCCGGCGTCGCCGCCGTCGCTGCTGCCGGCATCCATGAGGTAGGGCTCGACGGTGCCCTTGAGCTTCATCGTCATCGGGTTGCCGCGGCGGTCCAGGGACTTGCCGGCCACGACCCGGATCCAGCCCTCGCTGATGCAGTATTCCTCGACGTTGGTGCGCTCGGTACCGTTGAAACGGATGCCCACGCCGCGCTCGAGCAGGGCGGCATCGTGGTGCGGGCTGCGGGGGTCCAGGGACAGGCGGTCGGGAAGTTCGTTGCTCATGGCGCCATGATAACGTAGCCGCCCATGGCGATCCGGCGCGAACTGTTCGCAGGCGAGGTGCTCTACCGGCAGGGCGACCCGACCGATTGCGCCTGGCTGATCGAGAGCGGCCAGGTCGAGCTGGTCTCGGTGCACGGGCGGCGCACTACCCGTCATGGCGTGCTCGGCGCCGGCGAACTGATCGGCGAGCTCGGCCTGCTCGACGGGGCGCCGCGCAGCGCCACCGCCACCGCCCGCGCCGACAGCGTGCTGCTGGCGATCGAACGCGAACAGTTCATGGAGCGCCTGCAGGCCGGCGATCCCATCCTGCGCACCCTGGTCGACAGCCTGCTGCAGCGCATCCGCGGCTTGGTCGCGAGCCTGCCGGCCGATGCCGAAATGCCCTCCGAGGACGTGCCCTGCGACGACCCGGTCGAGCGCCTGGGCATCGACAAGATCCGCCTGGAAGCGCAGCTGCGCGACGCGCTCTCCAGCGGCGAGCTCGAGGTCCGCTACCAGCCCATCTACGACATCGCCGCCGCCCGCGTCGCCGGCTACGAAGCGCTGGTGCGCTGGGACCTGCCGGGCAGCGGCCCGGTGTCGCCGGCGCAGTTCATCCAGCTCGCCGAGGAAACCTCGCTGATCGTGCCGGTCGGCGAATACGTGCTCGACAAGGTGATCGGCGTGCTGCAGGCGCTGCGCGACGACGGCGCCGACCCGCTGCCCAGCATCGCGGTGAACCTGTCGGCACGGCAGTTGGTGGAGCCCGGCATGGCCCGCCAGATCGTGGCCCGCGCCGAACGCGCGAAGCTGCCGGCCGGCGCGCTCAAGCTCGAGGTCACCGAGAGCCGGATGCTGGACTACGCGCCCGTGGCCGCGGTGATGAAGCACTGCCGCGAGCAGGGCCTGCCGTTTGCCCTGGACGACTTCGGCACCGGCTATTCCAACCTGACCCACCTGCACTCCCTGGACTTCGAGTTCATCAAGGTCGACCAGGCCTTCGCCCGCCACATGTTCGACAGCGAACGCGCGATGGCGATGGTCGAGGCCATCGTCAACATGGCCCACGCCATCGGCGCCAAGGTCATCTGCGAGGGCGTCGAGACCCGCGAGCAGCTGGACCGCCTGCGGGCGATGGGGGTCGAGTACGCCCAGGGCTACCTGATCGGCAAGGCCGCCCCGGCGGAGGAGGTCCTTTCCGGCGCGGCCGCCCGGACCGGCGAGGAAGCTGCAACCGCCTGAGGCCCGGCCGTATCCCTTGTTCCGAACGCCCACCACCGGAGCAACGACATGCAGCTCGAATTCCTCATCCCGATCGTCCTCTTCATCTGTATCGCCTCCACCATCAAGGCGGTCGTCGACGCACGCGTGCGCCCGCGCTTCATCGAATCCAACGGTTCCGACGACCTGGTGCGCGCCATGCTCGCCGGCGAAGAACAGCATCGCCGCCACGGCTCGCTGCGCTGGGGCGTGACCCTGGTCGCGCTGGCGATCGGCTTCGCCCTGGTCGACGCCGGCAACTGGGACGAGCTCACCCCGGGCGTGCTGGCGATCCTGCTCGGCGCCACCGGCATCGGCAACCTGGCCTACTGGTTCATCGCCCGCAAGCAGGGCTGACCCCTGGACGAAGACCGCAAGCTGGTCGCGGACGTGCTCGGTAACGTGCCGGGCGCGTTCGAGCGCCTGGTGCGCCAGTACCAGGGCCTGTGCTGGCACATCGTGCAGCGCATGGTCCGGCACCCGGAGGACACGCGCGAGCTGTGCCAGGAAGCCTTCCTGCGCGTGCACCGCAACCTGCACCAGTACCGCTTCGACGCGCCGCTGAAGTCCTGGATCGGCCAGGTCGCGTACTCGGTCGCGCGCCGGCACCTGGAGCGCAAGCGCATCGCGCTGGTCGAATCCGGCGACGAGGAAGCGCCGCTTTACGAGCGCATAGGCGACGATTTCGACCTGGAAGCGGCGACCGCCGACGACGAAGTCGCGCGACTGCTGCACGCGGCCATCGAGGCCCTGCCGCCGCTGCAGCGCACGCTGCTGACCCTGTACCACCTCGACGAAATCCCGATCGGCGAGATTTCACGCATCACCGGGCTCGCCGAGGGCACCATCAAGAGCCACCTGTTCCGCAGCCGCAAGCGCCTGCGCGAGTTGCTGGAACCCCGGATAGGAGCCGCCGCATGAATCCGCACGACATCGGTACCCACGACGTCGGTACCCACGACCCCAGCACCCGCATCGACCGCCACATCGACCTGGCGCTGCGACGCGAACCCGATGCCGGGCCCCCGGCGGATTTCGCCCGCAGCGTTGCAGTGCTCGCCCGGGAGCGCGCGGCCGATCCGGCGATCGAGCGCTGGCTGGTGCGCGCGCTCGTGGCGGTCTTCGGGCTGGCCGCGGTGGTGGTGACCGTGGTCTACGGACGGGAATGGCTGCCCGCCTTCGGTTCGTTGCCGGTGCCCGTCGACGCGTCGACGCTCAACTGGGTGGCGGCAATGCTGGCCTGCATCGCGTTGACCTGGCTGATGGGCCGCGCCGGGCAGCCGCGAACGGCCAGGTAACCGGCTCAGGTCGCCGGGGCGTTCGGGTCCGGCGGCACGCGCGTGGAGCGTTCCGGCGGCGTCGGATTGGGCAGCTGCTCGACGTTGCCGATGGTATCCAGCCACAGGTATTGGCTTTGGCCGGTCGCCGCGCCGTCGGCTTCGCACTCGATCCGGGCGACGCCGTTGAGGCCCTCGTTGCCGTCCGGGTCGAAGAACGACTGCACCGTCGGCGTCATGCTGACCATGCCGCGCAGGCGGCTGCCGTCGTCGAGTTCCACTTCCACGCGGGCGTCCTGGGGCAGTTGCACCGCCACCTTCTCCAGGCGCGCGATCGCGACCGGATCAGCGTAGACCCGCGGCGCATCGCGGCTCATGCAGGCGATGCCCATTCGGACGCGGGGACGGGTTCGGCGTCGAAGCGGCGTGCGTAGTCGCGTTCGCGCGCGATGCGCTCCACTTCCTCGTCGGCCAGGTCGGGTGCCGCGTACACGGCGTAGGCGATGCCACCGTCGCGACTGCCCACGTGGTGCAACTGGTACCGCGCCAGGCCCGAACCCGTGTTCTCCGGGTAGTGTGTCGGCGGCTGGTCCACGGCCAGGTCCAGCTCGCTGTTGTCGACCGTACCGCCCACGAACAATGCCCGCATGGCAACCCCCTCGCTGTGGTGTGGCCCCCATCCTCGGCGTTGCGATGTTGAGGCGGCATAAAGCCGGCGTTAGGGTTCCGTAGCGCGGCTCCGTAGAATCGCCTGGTGAGTACGCGCACCGATCCCGCACTGGAGACCCTGCTGCTGCCGTTCGCCGGCGGCGGATTGGCGTGGCCGCGGGAAGGTGGCGCGCTTTTCATCGGCGGCCGCGATGGCTGGCCGTTGCACGCACAGCCCTTGCCCGGACTGCGCATCGAGCCGGACGACTCCGACTCTGCGACCCGGTATCCGCTGGTCCTGTTGCTGCCCCCGCGGCAGCGCGACCAGGCGCGCGCGCAATTCGCACGCGCGCTGGCACGCCTGGCGCCGGGCGGGGTGCTGGTGGCCTGCATGCCGAACAAGGAAGGGGCCAAGTCCGGCGAAGCGGACCTGGCGCGCCTGGCCGGCCCGCTGAACGTGCTGACCAAGAACCACTGCCGCGTCTTCTGGACCGCCCCGCTGGAGGCAC
>NZ_JARUVM010000028.1 GCF_029763755.1 Luteimonas sp. 8-5 | reverse complement strand
GGACCGATGTCGGCCGGGCGCGGCGGGGCCGGCGGTCCGGCGTCGCCTGCCAGCAGGTCGAGCAGCACCTGCGGCTGCCGGGCGAAGGTGGCGACGGCGAAATCGCTGGCCAGTGCCACCCTGCCGATGCGGTCGGCGGCATCGGGCGCAGCGAGGGCATCGGCCAAGGCCGGAGAAGCCTCGCCCAGCCCGCGCATCGCGCGCTCGACGATGGCGCTCAATGCGGGATCGTCGGCCATCGTCGGGATCCAGTCGCCAATGCACCGCGGCCGCAATTAAAAAGCCCGCCCCGGACGAACCGGTTGCGGGCCTGCTCCCTCCCCCACGTCGGGATGCGGCCCCATCGTGAAGGAATCGTTAGCCGGGATGCACGCTGCACTGCAAAAACAGAACCATGCAGTACAGGATGTAAGCGTGCCAGGCTCATCGCGGACGCGGACCGCGACGCAGGTCCTTGACGATTTCCCGCGCGGCAGTGCGGCCCGGCAGGCCGGTCACGCCGCCGCCGGGATGGGTGCCCGAACCGCACAGGTACAGGCCGGGCAGCGCCCCGCGATAGTTGCCCTGCCCCAGCAGCGGACGCGCGCTGAACAGCTGGTCCAGCCCGAGCGAGCCGTGGAAGATGTCGCCCCCGACCAGGCCGAACTCGCGCTCCAGGTCCAACGGCGACAACGCCTTGTAACCGAGCACGCTGCGGCGGAAATTGGGCGCGTACGCATCGACGGTGTCGATCATCAGCGCGGCGACGGTGTCGCGGTGCGCGTCCCAGCCGCCATCGACATCCGGATGCACGTGCTGGCAGAACAGGCTGGCGACATGCTGGCCCGGCGGCGCGAGAGTGTCGTCCAGCGTGGACGAGATCACCAGTTCGACGATCGGCGCGCGCGCCCAGCCCGGGTTGTGCTGCTTCGACTTCGCGTCGAAGTACGCCTGCTCGAAATAGCGAAGCGACGGGCCGGCCAGGATCCCGCTCTGGTGGTGCGGCTGCAGGTTCGTTCCGGGCGCGGCGGTGAAATCCGGCAACTCGGAAAGAGCAACGTTCATGCGGAACGTGCCCGAGCCGCAGCGGTAGCGACCGATGCGTTCGCTGGTGTCCGGGTCCAGCGCGTCGCGCGGCAGCAGCCGCTGGTACAGCAACTTCGGGTTGAGGTTGGAGACGATGGTCCCGGCGCGCAGCTCGCGTCCGTCCGCCGTGCGCACGCCGACCGTCCTCCCGGCTTCGACGATCACTTCCTCGACCCCGGAACCGGTCTCGACCTCCACGCCGCGCGCCGCGCATTCCCTGGCGATCGCCTGGGTGATCGCGCCCATGCCGCCGATGGCATGGCCCCAGGTACCCTGCTTGCCGTTGACCTCGCCGAACACGTGGTGCAGCAGCACGTAGGCGCTGCCCGGGGTGTAGGGGCTGGCGAAATTGCCGACCACCGAGTCCCAGCCCAGTACGGCCTTGAGCGGTTCGGATTCGAAATACGAATCCAGCAGCTCGCCGGCCGACTTGGTGAACAGGTCGAGCAGGTCGCGACGGCCGCGCATGTCCAGGTGCTTCAGGCGCCGGGCCGCGTCGAGCGACGACAGCCAGTCGGCGAGGACGAAACGGTCGGAGACGTTCGGCGGCGTGCGCGTCATCAACTCGCGCAGCACCACGACCACGCGTTCGAGCATTGCGTAATAGGCGGGCAAGCGCTGCGCATCGCGCACGGACCATTTCGCGACTTCGGCCTGGGTGTGCTCGCCGCCGAGGCGGAAACTGCGCCCGTCGGGCAGCGGCAGGAAGTTCGCGTAGGGCCGTTCGACCACGCGCAGGCCGTGCTGCGCCAGGCGCAGGTCGGCGATCACACGGGGATTGAGCAGGCTGACGGTGTAGCTGGCGGTGGAGTTGCGGAAGCCCGGGTGGAACTCTTCGGTCACGGCCGCGCCGCCCACGATGCCGCGCCTTTCGAGCACGCGGACCTTGAGCCCGGCACGCGCCAGGTATGCGGCGCACACCAGCCCGTTGTGTCCTCCGCCGATGACAAGAACATCCTGCGTCGTAGTCAGCGCCATGCCCGATTGCCTGCTTCGCGAGACGCCATTATGTAGCGTTGACACCTGGATTTTGCGCTGCTAGCCTCCGGGCGTCGTCGAGGCGCCCCATGCGGGGTGCGACGACGGGAAGAAGACGCGGCCTTGCCAGGAGGCGTGGCCGCTACCACAACCGGATTCAAGTCCAGGAAGGACGTCGCGACGCATGGATGCTTTCATCGCGGCTGCAGCCACGCAGCCATTGCCCGTACGGGCACCCCGACCGACACACGACGCCATCCGCATGCGCCCGGGCCATCGCCCGTCACGGGTTCGTGCGTCCCTGGCGTGCCCCCAGGACCATCAAAAGGATGCGATGCGCCCATGAACATGCCGATGCCGCAGATGAAGAAGCCCACGCTGGAGGAAGTGCTGGCGTACAGCAACCGCGACGTGGTCTATCGATTCAGGAAGACGTACGGGCTCACCTGGGAGGAGTCGGAGGACATCTTCGACCAGGTCAAGAAGTGGCTGTGGATGGCGAACCATCGGCGCAGCTCGGGCATCAGCCAGGGATTGAGCATCGACCTTTCGCTCGTCGTCATCGACGAGATGTGGCACAACTTCGTGCTGTTCACCAAGGAGTACACCGAGTTCTGCCTGCACTACTTCGGGTACTACCTGCACCACGGACCCGCCACCGAGGCCGAGGACCTGGAGCAGCGCGAACGCACCAGGGGCCTGGGCCCGGCCGAGCGGGCCGAAGCGATCAAGAACGCGCGCCGGCCGCAGTACGAATACATCTACGACGTGCTGGGCGAGGAAACATTCGCCAAGTGGTACATGGAGTACCCGAAACGCTACAGCTACCTGCAGCTGGCCGAAATGCAGCTGCAGGCGGTCAACGACGCCATGGCGGCAATCCGGCCGCGCGCGCAGGCCGAAGAATCCCGGCAACACCAAACCAACTGAAAAACAAGGAGAGTTCAATGAACAACGCAAAGTCGAAGAAGTCCGAGATCATCGAGCAGGCACTGCAGGAAGCCGTTGGTGGTGGCCTGGCCTCCAACGTGGAGATCCCGATCTGCAGCGTCAGCTGCCACATCTTCTCGATCAACGTGTGTCACGTCGACCTGTGCGACGTGAACCTCCCGTTCTGATCTTGCATACGCACTAGCTGACTAGCGACCTACCGGGATCGGCACACCAGCCATGCAGATGGCTGGTGTGTTCGCGTTTCAAGGACTTTCCAACCGTGCAAGCCATCCTCCAATCGCAAGCCTCCGAGTGCGGCATCGCCTGCCTGGCGATGGTGCTGGCGCATCACGGCAACCACCAGGGCGTGCGCGACCTGCGTGCGCGCTTCGGCACGTCCCTCAAGGGCGTGACCCTGCCGCAGCTGATCTCGATGGCGCAGGCCAGCGGCCTCAGCGCACGCGCGTTGCGCCTGGACATGGACGAGCTCGCCTCGCTGCAGGCACCCTGCATCCTGCACTGGGACCTGAACCATTTCGTGGTGCTGGCCAAGGCCGGCAGGCACAAGGTCACGATCTTCGACCCGGCGCGCGGCAAGCGCGTTCTCGACCGCACCGAGGTCTCGAGGCACTTCACCGGCGTGGCCCTGGAGCTGTCGCCAGGCGTCGACTTCCAGCCGCACCCGCCGGCGCCGGCGGTCACCGTCCGCCAGCTCACGGGCAGGGTCGCCGGCCTGTGGCGCACGCTGGGCCTGGTGCTCGCGCTTTCCGCGGCGCTGCAGGTGTTCGTCATCATCGGCCCGTTCTTCATGCAATGGGTCGTCGACCAGGTGATGGTCTCGGGCGACCGCGACCTGTTGACGGTGCTCGGGATCGGGTTCGGCCTGGCGCTGGCGATGCAGGTGTCGATCGGGCTCCTGCGCGGCTGGTCGGTGACCTACCTGTCCAACCAGCTCGGCCTGCAGTGGATGGGCAACGTCTTCGCCCACCTGCTGAAGCTTCCGCTGGAGTTCTTCGAGAAGCGCCACCTCGGCGACATCGTGTCGCGCATGGGCGCGGTGCGGGCGATCCAGCGCACGCTGACGACCAGCTTCGTCGAATCGCTGGTGGACGGCATCATGGCGATCGTCACCCTGGCGATGATGCTGGTGTACAGCTGGAAGCTGGCGATGGTGACACTGCTGGCGGTCGGCCTGTACATGGGTATCCGCACCGTCGCCTACCGGCCGCTTCGCGACGGCACGGAGCAGCAGCTGGTGGCGGCGGCCAAGCAGCAAAGCCACCTGCTGGAATCGATCCGGGGCATGCAGTCGCTGAAGGTCACCGGCACCCAGGGGCTGCGCGAGGCCGCCTACCAGAACCTCATGCACGAGACGACCAACCATGAGCTCTGGCTGGCGCGGGTCGGCCTGGGCTTCAACTCGGCCAACCAGCTGGTGTTCGGCGTCGAGCGCATCGCCGTGATCTGGATCGGGGCGCTGCTGGCGCTGTCGAACCAGTTTTCGCTGGGCATGCTCATCGCCTACCTCGCGTACAAGGACCAGTTCGCGCAGCGCATCGCAAGCCTGATCGACAAGTGGATCGAGTTCCGGATGCTGCGCCTGCATGGCGAACGCCTGGCCGACATCGTCCTGACGCCGCCGGAAACCGACGCCTCCGCCAGCTTCGACGGAAGGCTGCCGCAGGTGGCGAGCCTGCAGGTCGAGGGGCTTTGCTTCCGCTACGGCGATGGCGAGCCGGACGTGATCCAGGATTGCAGCTTCGAGGTCCGGCCCGGCGAGTCGGTGGCGATCGTCGGCCCGTCGGGCTGCGGCAAGACCACGCTGATCAAGCTGCTGCTCGGCCTGCTGTCGCCGACGGCCGGCACCATCCGCTTCGGCGGGCAGGACATCCGCAAGCTGGGTTTGCGCAACTTCCTCGGCACGGTGGGCGCGGTGATGCAGGACGACCGCCTGTTCGCCGGCAGCGTCGCGGAGAACATCGCCTTCGGCGAGGAGGTGGTCGACTTCGAGCGGGTCGAGGCGGTCGCGCGCATGGCCGCGATCCACGACGAGATCGCCGCCATGCCGATGGGATACCACAGCCTGATCGGCGACATGGGAACGACGCTTTCCGGAGGCCAGAAGCAACGCGTGATCCTGGCGCGCGCCCTGTACCGGGAACCGACGATGCTGTTCCTGGACGAAGCCACCAGCCACCTGGACGTGAAGTGCGAGCGGCTGGTCAACGCGGCCGTGCGGGACATGAAGATCACCAAGGTGATCATCGCCCATCGTCGTGAAACGATCGCCAGCGCGGACCGGGTGCTGACCCTGCGCGGCGGCCGCCTCGTCGACGGGTTGCCGCCGCAGCGCGTGCCATTGCACGAATCGCGCGCAACGGTGGACGCATGAATCCGCTGTTCCGCCCCGAGGTGATGGAGGCCCGGCGACAGAGCTGGCTCGGCGGGATTTCCCTGGTCCAGCCGTTGCGGCTATGGGTCCTGTCCTGCGTCGCGATCGCCGGGGGCGCATCCGTCGTCGCCCTGATGGCGCTGGGCTCCTACACCCAGCGCTCGAGCGTACGCGGCCAGCTGGTACCCGACCAGGGACTGGCCACGGTGGTGTCCCCCGCCAGTGGCGTCGTCGCGCGGCTGTTGCCGGACGAGGGCGCGCAGATCCGGACCGGACAGGCACTGGCGGTGATCGATGCGCCGCGCACCACCGCCGACGGCGTCGACGCGGCGCGGGCGCTTCGCGACGGGCTGGAAGCGCGTCGCGAGAACACGCAGGCGCTGGGCCAGTCGCAGTTGAAGCAGATCGACGTGCAACTGGCCGGCGCAACCCGGCAACTGCAGGCTTCGCGACAGGAACAGGCGCAGGTCCGCGAAGCGATCGCCACGCGTCGCGAGATGGTCCGCATCGGCCGCGAGACGCTGGCGCGTTACCAGGACATGGCGGCCGGGCAGCTGGTCAGCGAAGCGCAGGTCGCGCAGCAGCGGCAGACGGTGCTCGATCTGGTCGCTGCGCAGCAATCGCTGGAGCGGCAGGCCACGCAGATCCAGGCCAGGATCGCTCAGCTGCAGCAGACCCTGGACGAGCTTCCCGCACAGCGGCGCGGCCTGCTCGCCAGCACCGGGCGTGAAGTGGCATCGCTGGAGCAGGAACAGGTGCGGCAGGAGTACGACGGCCGGCTGCTGATCAAGGCGCCTGTCGCCGGCATGGTGACCAATCGGCTGATCGAACCCGGGCAGGCCGTGTCCGGCGGACAGGCTGTGCTGAGCATCCTGCCGCTGGGATCGAAGCTGCAGGCGCAGCTGTTCGTGCCGAGCCGCGCGATCGGCTTCATCGATCCGGGCGATCGGGTGGAACTGCGATACCAGGCGTATCCGTACCAGAAGTTCGGCCACCACACCGGCCGCGTCGCGCGCATCTCGCGCAGCGCGATCGCACCAGCCAGCGGCGGCCAGGACAACGCCGAACCGGTCTACCGCGTGCTGGTCGAACTCGACCGGCAGACCATCACCGCCTACGGCCAGGCAGAACCGCTGCGCCCGGGCATGCTGGTAGACGCCGACATCCTCGGCGAGCGGCGCAAGCTGTACGAATGGGTGCTCGAACCGTTGTACTCGGTCATGGGCCGGATGGGCGGATAGACCGCGCCCGGAAAAGGAAAGGCCCGCATTTCGCGGGCCTTTCCGGTGTCGCGTGTTGCAGGCGGATCAGAAGTCCATGCCGCCCATGCCACCCATGCCGCCGGCGCCCGGCATCGCCGGCTCGTCCTTCTTCGGCAGCTCGGCGACCATCGCCTCGGTGGTGATCATCAGGCCGGCGATCGACGCCGCGTTCTGCAGCGCGGTGCGGGTCACCTTGGTCGGATCCAGGATGCCGAACTCGACCATGTCGCCGAACTCGCCGTTGGCGGCGTTGTAACCGAAGTTGCCCTTGCCGTCCTTGACCTTGTTGACGATGACCGAGGGCTCCTCGCCGGCGTTGGTGACGATCTCGCGCAGCGGGGCTTCCATCGCGCGCAGGGCGATGGCGATGCCGTGGGTCTGGTCCTCGTTGGCGCCCTTGAGCGACTCGA
The DNA here is from genome assembly GCF_029763755.1 of Luteimonas sp. 8-5. Taxonomy (GTDB): domain Bacteria; phylum Pseudomonadota; class Gammaproteobacteria; order Xanthomonadales; family Xanthomonadaceae; genus Cognatiluteimonas. The sequence goes on along the minus strand of NZ_JARUVM010000028.1, from coordinate 20,481 downwards.
TCGCCGCCTTGGCGCGCAGCAGGGCCACGCCGCCACCCGGGACCACGCCCTCTTCCACCGCGGCGCGGGTCGCGTGCAGCGCGTCCTCGACGCGGGCCTTCTTCTCCTTCATCTCGATCTCGGTCGAGGCACCGACCTTGATCACCGCAACGCCACCGGCCAGCTTGGCCACGCGCTCCTGCAGCTTCTCGCGGTCGTAGTCCGAGGAAGTCTCCTCGATCTGCGCCTTGATCTGCTTGATGCGGCTCTCGATGTCGCCGGTGTTGCCGGCGCCGTCGATGATGGTGGTGTTCTCCTTGGAGACCTGGATCTTCTTGGCGCGGCCGAGATCCTTGATCGTGGCCTTCTCCAGCGACAGGCCGACTTCCTCGGAGATCACGGTGCCGCCGGTCAGGACGGCCATGTCCTCCAGCATCGCCTTGCGGCGGTCGCCGAAGCCCGGGGCCTTGACCGCGCACACCTTGACGATGCCGCGGATGGTGTTGACCACCAAGGTCGCCAGGGCCTCGCCCTCGACTTCCTCGGCGACGATCAGCAGCGGCTTGCCGGCCTTGGCCACGCCCTCGAGCACCGGCAGCAGGTCGCGCACGTTCGAGATCTTCTTGTCGTGCAGCAGGATGAACGGATCGTCCAGCTCGGCCGACATCGACTGCTGGTTGTTGATGAAGTACGGCGACAGGTAGCCGCGGTCGAACTGCATGCCCTCGACGACGTCGAGTTCATTGTCCAGGCCCGAGCCTTCCTCGACGGTGATCACGCCTTCCTTGCCGACCTTCTTCATCGCGTCGGCGATGATCGCGCCGATCGACTCGTCGCTGTTGGCCGAGATGGTGCCGACCTGCGCGATCGCCTTGTCGTCGGCGGTGGGCTTGCTGATCTTCTTCAGCTCTTCGATCGCGGCCTTCACGGCCTGGTCGATGCCGCGCTTGAGGTCCATCGGGTTCATGCCGGCGGCAACCGCCTTCGAACCTTCGCGGATCAGCGCCTGCGCCAGCACGGTCGCGGTGGTGGTGCCGTCACCGGCGTTGTCGGAAGTCTTGGAAGCGACTTCCTTCACCATCTGCGCGCCCATGTTCTCGAACTTGTCGGCCAGCTCGATCTCCTTGGCGACGGACACGCCGTCCTTGGTGATCGTCGGCGCGCCGTAGCTCTTCTCGAGCACGACATTGCGGCCCTTCGGGCCCAGGGTGGCCTTGACGGCATTGGCGAGGGTGTTGACGCCGCGCACCATCTTGGAGCGCGCGTCCTCGCCGAAACGGATTTCCTTGGCAGCCATGTGCAGTTACCTCAAAAGCGGGGAATAAGGGGAATGAAGGGAATGAAGGGAGCGGGCGCTCAGCCGAGGACGGCGAGGATGTCGTCTTCCTTCACCACCAGGTATTCGGTGCCGTCGAGCTTCACTTCGGTGCCGCTGTACTTGCCGAACAGCACCTTGTCGCCGGCCTTGACCTTGGGCGCGCGCAGCGAGCCGTTGTCCAGCACCTTGCCCTCGCCCACGGCCACGACTTCGCCCTTGATCGGCTTTTCGGTGGCGGTGTCCGGGATGACGATGCCGCCGGCGGACATCTTTTCCTCTTCCATGCGCTGGATCACGACGCGGTCGTAAAGCGGCTTGATGTTCATTGCAACCCTCGCAAGTACTTGAGTGGTTGGAGAAACGGCCGGCGATCTTAGCAGTCGACCCAGGCGACTGCCAGCCGCGCGGCACGAAAAGTGCCCGATGGACGGGGCTGCAGGGGAAATGGGGCGGCGCGGCGCCGATTCAAGGGGGGCAAATCAAGAAGGCAAAAAAAGGGCGCGCATTCCAGGGGAGAATGCGCGCCCGGGTTTCGACCCAGTCCGGGAAGACCGCCCAATCGGTCATCCGGGGCTTCTGTCGCCCGGCACGGAGGCCGGGATCCCGACATCCGTGTCGTTGGAACCGAATATGAGTGGAAGCCCGGAATTTGGGAAGAGCCGATAGCTGGCAAAAAGGCTAGTTCCGATAGCTTTTAACGGAAGCAGCCCGCTGTAGAGCCATTCTCGCCACCGTAAAGCCACACGTGGCTATCATTCCTAGACAATCGAGGGCTATTATTGATAACCTCGCTAATATCACTAGCGAGGCCTTGAGATGGACAGCGCAGCCGCCCACCGCATCCGCGTCGCCCGCCGCAGCGCAGGCCTTTCACAGGCCCAGATGGCCGCCGAACTGGGCGTCCAGCGCAGCGCGGTAAGCCACTGGGAAGCCCAGCGCGGCAAGCCCAGCATGAACCACCTGCGCAAGCTGGCGTTGATCACCGGCGCGCAGTTCGAATGGCTGGCGACCGGGCGCGGCCCGATGACGCCCTCGGCCGAATCCCTGCTCGACTCCGTGGCCGCGGTGGATGCGCTGCTGGTCGACGATCCGCAGGAGCGCCGCCTGCTGACCGCCTTCCGCCAGGCCGCCGCCCAGGCGCGCCTGCCGCTGCTCGAACTGGCCGAGCAACTTGCCTCGCAGCGCGTCGGCCGGATCCGGCGCGGCGCCACGACCGAGTGACGGCACCGGTGCCGGCATGCGCCGGCGGGATCGCCGACAATGTCGGGCCGGCGATCGATGCCGGATCCGGAGACTGACGCGATGGTTTTGCAGCGACTCCGCCGCTGGGCGGGGGCAATGGCGGTGGCGGTGGCGATGGCTTCGACGGGCGCGATGCTGTTCGCGCCGGCTTCGCAGGCCCGGGCCATCGACGAGTCGCAACTGCTGCCCGTCGACGAGGCGTTCGCATTGCAGGCCATCGCGCCGCAGCGCGACCGGGTCGAACTGTCGTGGGCGATCGCGGACGGTTACTACCTGTACCGCCACAGGATCTCGGTCGAGGTACAGGACACCGGGTTCGGCGCCGGCGAGCTGCAACTGCCCGACGGCGAGCCCCACCACGACGAGTTCTTCGGCGACGTGGAGACCTACCGGGGAACATTGCGCGCGACGCTTCCCGGCAGCGCCGAGCCGGGCGCCGCCGCGGTCACGCTGAAGGTCAGGTACCAGGGTTGCGCCGACCTGGGCGTGTGCTATCCGCCGCAGACACGCATGCTGACCGTGGCGCTGCCGGCGGCCGGCACCGGCACCGGCACCGCGATCGGCCTGCCGGGCGCAGGCGCCAGCAACGGGCTGCGCCTGCCGGGGTTGGCCGGTTCCGGCCCCGGCGATCCGCTGCCGGAATCGCAGGCGTTCGGATTCGAGGCCATCACCGGCGACGCGCATACCCTGCTGCTGCGCTTCACCCCTGCACCCGGCTATTACCTCTACCGCGACCGCAGCAGTTTCCGCATCGAAGGCGCCGACGGCATCACCGCCGGGCAACCGCAGTGGCCGCCGGGCACCGACCACCACGACGAACACTTCGGCGACGTGGTCGTGTACTTCGACCAGGTCGAAGTGCCGCTGCCGCTGCAACGCGAAGCCGGCCCGGCCACTGCGCTGCGCCTGGTCGCCACCTTCCAGGGTTGCCAGACCGACGGCATCTGCTATCCGCCGATGACGCGCGAAGTCGCGCTGACGGTGGGAGCGGCGGAAGCCGCGAGCGCAGCACCGGGCATCGCGGCTTCCGCCGCCCCCAGCGAGGCCGAGGACACGCGGCTTGCCGCTGCGCTTGCAGGCAAGTCGCGCTGGGTGGCGCTGCTCGGCTTCTTCGGCGCCGGCCTGCTGCTGGCGTTCACGCCTTGCGTGCTGCCGATGATCCCGATCCTGTCCGGACTGATCGCCGGGCAGGGCACGCGCCTGGGCACCTCGCGCGCACTCGTGCTGTCGCTGGTGTACGTAGTCGCCAACGCGCTGGTGTTCACCGCTGCCGGCGTCGTTGCCGGCATGGTCGGCGCCAACCTGCAGGTGATCTTCCAGAAGCCGTGGATCATCGCTGCGTTCTCGGCGCTGTTCGTGGCCCTGGCCCTCTCGTCGTTCGGCCTGTACGAACTACAGTTGCCGGCATCGCTGCGCGCCCGGCTGGGCATGCTCAGCGACCGCCAGCGCGGCGGCTCGCTGGCCGGCGTCGCCGCGATGGGCGCGCTCTCGGCCCTGATCGTCGGTCCCTGCGTGGCGCCGCCGCTGGCCGCGGCGGTGCTCTACATCGGGCAGACCCAGGATCCGGTCTTCGGTGGCGCGGCGCTGTTCCTGCTAGGCATGGGCATGGGCCTGCCGCTGCTCGCCTTCGGCGCGGCCGCCGGCCGCGGCATGCCGACCAGCGGGCCATGGATGACCGCGGTGCAGCGCGTGTTCGGCTTCGTGTTCCTCGGACTCGCGGTGTGGATGCTCGGAAGGATCCTGCCGGGGCCAGTGTTGCTCGCGTCGTGGGGCGTGTTGCTTCTTGCCGCTGCGGCCTGGGCATTCGCCGCGAACACGCATTCGGCGCACACGCGCATGGCAGCGATCTTCGCCGGCCTGGTGCTGGCGGTGGCGGGCGCGGCGCAACTGCTCGGCGCGCTCGCCGGCGGCAACGATCCGCTGCAGCCGCTGGCCGGCATCGTTGGTGGCCAGCAGGACCAGGCGCTGGCGTTCCGCACCATCAAGTCCGGCGACGACCTGGACCGCGAACTCGCCGCCGCGCGCGCGGCCGGCAAGCCGCTGATGTTCGACTTCTATGCCGACTGGTGCGTGAGCTGCAAGGAAATGGAGAAGTACACCTTCACCGATCCCGGCGTGCAGGCGGCACTGGCGGATTTCGTGCTGCTGAAGGCGGACGTCACCGCCAACGACGAGGTCGACCAGGCGCTGATGCGGCGCTTCGGCATCATCGGCCCGCCGGGCACGCTGTTCTTCGTCGATGGCGCGGAGTTGCGCGGCCTGCGGCTGGTGGGTTTCGAGAAGGCCGGGGCGTTCGCGCAGCGCGCGCGCCAGGCCGCGGGGTCGCGCTGAGATGCGGCAGTCGACCAGGGTCGTGCTCGTGGCCATCGGCGCCGGGGCGCTGGGCATCGTCGCCAGCCTGATGACCTCCGGTCCGGGTCCCTTCCTGCGGACCGAGCTCGGCCAGCGCCTGCTGGGGGAGGCGATCTCCGCCTCGGCGCCCGAGCCGCCCGCGGGCGTACCGGTCGCCAGCCGCGGCGAGACGATTCCCGCGATCGAACTGCCGGACCTCGGCGGCCGCCCCACCACCCTGTCCTCGCTGCAGGCCGGGCGACCGATGCTGGTCAATGTCTGGGCTTCCTGGTGCGGCCCGTGCATCGAGGAAATGCCGGAACTGCAGCGCTTCGCCACGGCGCAGGGCCCCACCGGCGTGCAGGTCGTGGGGATCGCCCTCGACGACGAGGCCAACGTCCGCGATTTCCTGGAAAAAATCCCGGTTTCCTACCCCATCCTCATCGATGCGGCCGGACCGGCCGACGCCGGCGTCCGGCTCGGCAATCCCAGGGGCGTGCTGCCCTATTCCATCCTGGTTTCGGCCGACGGGCGCCTGCTGAAGCAGCGGATCGGCCCCTTCGTGCATGGCGAAATCGACGCCTGGGCACAGCCCTGAGGCCTCCGCCAAAATCAAACAATCGCTTAAACCACGGCGAACATCGGCGAACTGGACAGTAACGGCGCCATCGCGCAGACTGCGCCTCCAATCTTTTCCGATCGCGGCATGGCCCGACTCCTGCTCCTGCACGGCCCCAACCTCAACCTGCTCGGCAGCCGCGAGCCGGAGGTCTATGGTCGCACGAGCCTGGCCGAGATCGACGGCGACCTGGCCGCCCGCGCCGCCGCCGCCGGGCACCAGCTCGAGAGCCTGCAGTCCAACAGCGAGGCCGCGCTGGTCGACCGGGTCCAGGCCGCCGCCGGCGACGGCACCGCCTTCATCCTGCTCAACCCGGCCGCCTTCACCCATACCTCCGTGGCCCTGCGCGACGCCCTGGCCGCGGTTGCCATCCCCTTCATCGAAGTCCACCTGTCCAACCCGCACGCCCGCGAGCCGTTCCGCCACGCCAGCTACTTCAGCGACCTGGCGGTAGGCACCGTGGCCGGCTTCGGCGCCGACAGCTACCGCTACGCGCTCGATGCCGCCATCGCGCGGCTGGGCTGACCCTTTCCGCATACCAAGCAAAGAGAACCGCCATGGATCTGCGCAAGATCAAGAAGCTCATCGACCTGCTCGAGGAATCCAACCTCGCCGAGATCGAAATCAAGGAGGGCGAGGAGTCCGTGCGCCTGGCGCGCGTGCCGCAGGGCGGCATCGTCGCTGCCGCGCCGCAGGTCGCCGCCGCACCCGTCGCCGCGATGCCGATGAACTCCCCGGTCCAGGCCGCCACCGGCGGCGCGCCCAAGCCGGCGGCCGAGCAACTTCCCGACGGCGAGGTCGTGCGTTCGCCCATGGTCGGCACGTTCTATGCCTCGCCGGCGCCGGACAAGCCGCCGTTCGTCACCGTCGGCCAGTCGGTCAAGGCCGGCGACACGCTGGGCATCATCGAAGCGATGAAGATGTTCAACCCGATCGAGGCCGACGTCTCGGGCACGGTCCTGAAGATCCTCACCGAAAGCGGCCAGCCGGTGGAGTTCGACCAGCCGCTGTTCGTGATCGGCTGAGGCGCGCACGATGCTCGACAAGGTCGTCATCGCCAACCGCGGCGAAATCGCGCTGCGCATCCTGCGCGCCTGCCACGCGCTCGGCATCCGCACGGTCGCGGTGCACTCCACCGTGGACCGCAACCTCAAGCACGTGGCCATGGCCGACGAGTCGGTGTGCATCGGCCCGGCGCCGTCGGCGCAGAGCTACCTGGACATGGCCGCGATCATCGCCGCGGCCGAAGTGACTGACGCGCAGGCGATCCATCCCGGTTACGGCTTCCTCAGCGAGAACGCGGACTTCGCCGAGCGGGTGGAGAAATCGGGCTTCGTCTTCATCGGGCCCAAGGCCGAGACCATCCGCCTGATGGGCGACAAGGTCGAGGCGATCCGCGCGATGAAGGAAGCCGGCGTGCCTTGTGTGCCCGGCAGCGGCGGTCCGCTCGGCGACGACGTCGAGGCCAACATCGCCATCGCGCGCGAGATCGGCTATCCGGTCATCGTGAAGGCGGCGGGCGGCGGCGGCGGCCGCGGCATGCGCGTGGTCCACACCGAGGCCGCGCTGGCCAACGCCATTGCCACCACCAAGTCCGAGGCCAAGGCCGCATTCGGCAACGACATGGTGTACATGGAAAAGTTCCTGGAGAACCCGCGCCACGTGGAGATCCAGGTGCTTGCGGACGGCCAGGGCAACGCCATCCACCTGGGCGAGCGCGACTGCTCGATGCAGCGCCGCCACCAGAAGGTGGTCGAGGAAGCGCCGGCACCCGGTATCACCGCCGAACAGCGCGCGGAGATCGGCAAGACCTGCACCGAAGCCTGCATCCGCATCGGCTACCGCGGTGCCGGCACGTTCGAGTTCCTGTACGAGAACGGCCGCTTCTACTTCATCGAGATGAACACCCGGATCCAGGTCGAGCATCCCGTCACCGAGATGGTCACCGGCATCGACCTGGTGCGCGAGCAGCTCGCCATCGCCGCCGGGCGCAAGCTGACGCTGAAGCAGTCGGACATCGTGCTCGACGGCCACGCCATCGAATGCCGCATCAACGCCGAGGATCCGGACACCTTCATGCCCAGCCCCGGCCTGATCCAGCACTTCCATGCGCCGGGCGGCCCGGGCGTGCGCATCGATTCGCACATCTACGAAGGCTACCGGGTACCGGCGAACTACGATTCCATGATCGGCAAGCTGATCGTGCACGGCCCGGACCGCAAGACCGCGATCTGCCGCATGCGCGTGGCGCTGAGCGAAATGGTCGTCGACGGCATCAAGACCAACATACCGCTGCAGCAGCGGATCATGGCCGACGGCGGCTTCCAGGCGGGCGGACAGAACATCCACTACCTGGAAAAGCGCCTGGCCGAGCAGAAGGAAAAATCGCTCTCCATCGTGTAAGCCCGGATGGCCCACGGACCCATGTTCGGGTTCGTGAATGTCCTCCCGCGGGCGGTTTCGTCGTACGGCTCTCCTGATCGAATCGACCACAGGAGCGTCACGACATGAAGCCAGTCCGCATTTCCTGCCTTGCCCTCGCCGTTGCCGCCCTGGCAGCGCCCGGCGCCAGCCAGTCGGCCGGCAAGGACAAGCTGCCGCAGCTGTATATCGACGTGGCCACCCACGACATGGCGGGCATGCCCGGCGGCGGCCTGGGCAAGGCGGCAATGGGCCTGTTCGGCAAGGGCAAGGTCACCTACGGCATGACCCGGTACCCCGGCCTGCCCGGCCGCTACATGGACATCGCGCTTTACACCGGCGCCAATCCCGCGCCTGAAGCGGCGCAGGCGATCCCGTCCGGGCTGCGCCTGGGCAAGAGCCTGCCGCTGCTGCCGCCTGCCCCCGAGCGCCAGGCGACCTACGAGGGCGGCGGCAGCATCGACGGCGGCATTGCCGATGGCGGCGACGGCACCGCGCGCATCCTCATCTATTGGGGTTGCGGCGACAGCGTGGGCAAGGGCCAGCCGCGCGAGATCCGCATCAGCATGAAGGACGGCAAGGCCGACGTCAGCGGTTCGATGCCGAAGGGACGGCAGTCGCCGTCGAAATCCATCTCCCCCGGCCGCGAGTACGCGCTGTGGCCAAACGACCGCAGCGGCAAGGCGATCAACGACAAGGCGTCGCTGGTCGGAGAGCACCAGGTCAGCGGCCCGGGCGTGCCCGAGTCGATGCGCTTCGCGATCGAGGCGGCGCACGACTTCATGCCCGCGATCGACGTCGCCAGCAGCGGGGGCGGCAGCGCGGCGACGAAGCTGCAGTGGAAGCCGGTCGACCAGGCGACCGGCTATTTCCTCAACGCGATCGGCCAGAACGGCGACGCGCTGGTGATGTGGAGCAGCGCCGAAATGGCCGAGCCCGGCTCGGGGCTGATCGACTACCTGCCCGAAGCGACCGTCGCCAAGTGGATCAAGGAAAAGGTGCTGCTGGCGCCGCAGACGACGAGCTGCTCGATCCCCGCCGGCATCTTCGGCGACGGCGCGGGCATGACCCAGATGATCGCCTACGGCCCCGAGAAGCACATGACCTGGCCGCCCAGGCCCGCCAAGGCGCCGGCCTCGTGGCAGCCGGAATGGGGCCTGCGCCTGCGCAGCAAGTCCACGGTGATGCTGCCTGCGGGCCTCGGCACCGCCGGTGGCAAGGGCGTCGAGGACGCGGCCAGGCCCAAGGCGGACCCGAAGAAGCTGTTGAAGGGGCTGTTCGGCCGCTAAGCTGGCGGCATGCCCTTCCTCGAACTTTCCATCCGCTGCAGCGAAAGCGAGCAGCCGCGGTACGAACATGCGCTGGAGGACGTCGGCGCGCTGGCAGTGACCCTGCTGGACGCCGACGCCGCCACGCCCAACGAGCGCGCGATCCTCGAGCCTGGCGTCGGCCAGACGCCGTTGTGGCAGGGCATCGCGTTGTCGGCGCTGTTCCCGCACGATGCCGACGCACTGATGCTGCTGGCGGCGCTGGAAAGTTTCGATCCGGCGCTCGACTGGACCAGCGCTTCGTTCCGCAAGGTCGACGACCAGGATTGGGAACGCGCGTGGATGGACCAGTACGTGCCGCTGCGGTTCGGCGCGCGCACCTGGATCGTGCCCTGGAACCAGGCGCTGCCGGCCGGGGCCACCGCGGCCGATGCGGCGGTGGTGCGGCTGGATCCGGGGCTCGCGTTCGGCTCGGGCACGCATCCGACCACCTCGTTGTGCCTGCAATGGCTGGACGCGCTGGCCGCCGATGGTGAACTCGAGGGCGCGACGGTGCTCGATTTCGGCTGCGGCAGCGGCATCCTCGCCCTGGCCGCGCTGAAGCTCGGCGCCGTGCATGCGGTGGGGGTGGACAACGACCCGCAGGCCCTGCTCGCCACCGCGGACAATGCCGGGCGCAACGGCGTCGGCGAGCGCCTGCAGGTGCACTCGCCGGAAGAGGAACCTGCTGCCACCTATCCGGTGGTGGTGGCCAACATCCTGGCGTCCGCGCTGGACGCCCTGGCCGAAACCCTGGCCGCGCGCGTGGCGCCCGGCGGACGGATCGCGCTGTCCGGCATCCTCGCCGGCCAGGAACCTCCGCTGCTGGACCGCTACGGCGCATGGTTCGACGACCTGCAGGTCGCGCGCGAGGACGAGTGGATCCGCATCGACGGCCGTCGTCGTTAAACTGCCGCCATGCGCCGCACGTTGCCCAGCTTCATCTCGCCGCCCTCCGCCGCCGCGCTCGCGCAGCGCGGTCGCCGCGACTGGCGCGGGCCGGCGATCATCGCGGCGCTGTCGTTGCTGCTGGTCGTGCAGATCGTGCTGGCGGACCGCGCCGCACTGGCCGCCAGTGCGCGCTGGCGCCCGCTGGTCTCCACTGCCTGCAGCGTCCTGCGCTGCGAGGTGCCGGCATGGCGCGAACCCGGCGCGATGACGCTGGTCGACCGCGACGTGCGTCCGCATCCCGCACGCGCAGGCGCGCTGCGGGTCAAGGCGACGTTCCGCAACGACGCGCGCTGGGCGCAGGCATGGCCGGTGCTGGTACTGACCCTGTCGGACGTGGACGGCCGCGTGGTCGGTGCGCGCGCGTTCCAGCCGCGCGAATACCTGGGCCATGAGCCGGAACACGCCACCATCGGCAGCCAACAGGCTGCGCAAGTGGCCATGGACATCCTGGAGCCGATGCCCGGCGTCGTCGCATTCACCTTCGACTTCCGCTGAGCGTCCCGTGGATGCCGCGTGGCAACCGCGCGCCTGCCGCGCTAGACTTCCCCTCCCCCGCCGGGCACGCCGGCGGTGCTGGTCACGCCGCAGGGGAAGTGCTTGAACGCCGTCGATCGCAACGAATCCTCACGCAGCGGACCGCGCCCGCCGTTGCGCGACCACGTCGCCAACTCCGTGCGCCGCTACTTGCGCGACCTCGACGGTTGCGGTGCCAACGACCTGTACGAGATCGCATTGCGCGAGCTGGAGATCCCGTTGTTCGCCGAAGTGCTGAACCATTGCGAAGGCAACCAGAGCCGCGCCGCGGCGATGCTGGGCATCCACCGCGCCACCCTGCGCAAGAAGCTGCGCGACTACGGGATCGACTGAACCGATGGCACAGGACTTCGTGCGCGTGCGCCGCGCGCTGCTTTCGGTTTCCGACAAGAGCGGATTGATCGAACTGGGCCAGGCCCTGGCAGCCCGCGGCGTGGTGCTGCTGTCCACCGGCGGCACCGCCCGCGCCCTGCGCGAGGCCGGCCTGGAGGTTACCGACGTCAGCCAGGCCACGGGTTTCCCGGAAATGATGGACGGCCGGGTCAAGACCCTGCATCCGGTGGTCCACGGCGGCCTGCTGGGCCGGGCCGGCACCGACGACGCGGTCATGGCCGAGCACGGGATCGCCCCGATCGACCTGCTGGTGCTCAACCTGTATCCGTTCGCCGAGGTCTCGGCCAATCCCGACAGCACGTTCGACCAGATCATCGAGAACATCGACATCGGCGGCCCGGCGATGCTGCGCTCGGCGGCCAAGAACTTCGCCCGCGTCGCCGTCGCCACCGATCCGTCGCAGTACGCGGCGATCGTCTCCGAGCTGGATGCCAACGACGGCTCGCTTTCGGCGAAGACGCGCTTCGCGCTGTCGGTGGCCGCGTTCAACAACGTCGCCTTCTACGATGCCTGCATCGCCAACTACCTGTCCTCGCTGGACGGCGACGGCAGGCAGGCGCTGTTCCCGGGACAACAGAACAGCAACTTCGCCAAGGTGATGGACCTGCGCTACGGCGAGAACCCGCACCAGCAGGCTGCGTTCTACCGCGACCAGCGGCCGGTGCCGGGCACGCTGGCCACCTTCAGCCAGCTGCAGGGCAAGGAGCTGTCCTACAACAACCTGGCCGACGCCGATGCCGCGTGGGAATGCGTGCGCCAGTTCGAGCAGGCCGCCTGCGTGATCGTCAAGCACGCCAATCCCTGCGGCGTGGCCGTGGGCACCGGCTGCGGCGACAGCTACGAGGCCGCCTACGCGACCGATCCGACCTCGGCCTTCGGCGGCATCATCGCCTTCAACAGCCGGCTCGATGCCGCGACCGCCAGGACCATCCTCGACCGGCAGTTCGTCGAAGTCCTGATCGCGCCGGACTACGACGACGACGCCCTGGCCTACGCGAAGAAGAAGGCCAACGTGCGCGTGCTGCGCATCCCGCACGGCGACGGCCGCAACAATTTCGACGTCAAGCGCGTCGGTTCGGGCCTGCTGATGCAGACCAGCGACATCCGCGAAGTGACGCGCGACGAGCTGAAGGTCGTGACCAGGATCGCGCCGACCGATGCTCAGCTCGGCGACCTGCTGTTCGCCTGGCGCGTGGCCAAGTTCGTCAAGTCCAACGCGATCGTCTACGCGAAGGACGGCCGCACCGTCGGCGTCGGCGCCGGCCAGATGAGCCGCGTGTACTCCGCGCGCATCGCCGGGATCAAGGCCGCCGACGCCGGCCTGGTCGTGCCTGGCTCGGTAATGGCGTCGGACGCCTTCTTCCCGTTCCGCGACGGCATCGACGCCGCGGCCGAAGCCGGCATCAAGGCCGTGATCCAGCCGGGCGGCTCGATGCGCGACAGCGAAGTGATCGCCGCGGCCGACGAGCACGGCATCGCCATGGTGTTCACCGGCATCCGGCATTTCAGGCATTGAACCGATGAAAGTCCTGGTCATCGGCGGTGGTGGACGCGAACACGCACTGGCGTGGAAGCTGGCGCAATCGCCGCGCGTCTCCCAGGTACTGGTGGCGCCGGGCAATGCCGGCACCGCGACCGAAACAAAATGCCGCAACGTCGATGTCGGCTCGACCGACCTGGACGGCCTGGTGGCCCTGGTGGAGCGCGAAGGTGTGAGCGTCACCGTCGTCGGCCCGGAGCAACCGCTGGTGGCCGGTGTCGTCGACCGTTTCCGCGCCACCGGCCATCGCATCTTCGGCCCGACCGCCGCGGCCGCGCAGCTCGAGGGCAGCAAGGCGTTCGCCAAGGATTTCCTTGCTCGCCACGGCATCCCGACCGCGCACTATGGGGTGCACACCGATGTCGATGCGGCGCTTGGCCACGTGCGCGACAAGGGCGCGCCCATCGTGATCAAGGCCGACGGCCTGGCCGCCGGCAAGGGCGTCATCGTGGCGATGACCCTCGATGAAGCCGAGGCTGCTGTACGCGACATGCTCGCCGGCAATGCCTTCGGCGCCGCCGGCGCGCGCGTGGTGATCGAGGAGTTCCTCGACGGCGAGGAGGCCAGCTTCATTTCCATGGTCGATGGCAGCACCGTGCTGCCGATGGCGACCTCGCAGGACCACAAGCGCGTGGGCGACGGCGACACCGGCCCCAATACCGGCGGCATGGGCGCGTATTCGCCCGCGCCGGTGGTCACGCCGGAAGTCCACGCGCGGATCATGCGCGAAGTGGTCGAGCCGACCGTGCGCGGCATGGCGGCCGACGGCGTGCCGTTCACCGGCTTCCTTTACGCCGGGCTGATGATCGACAAGGCGGGCGCGCCCAGGGTGATCGAGTTCAACGTGCGCTTCGGCGACCCGGAAACGCAGCCGGTGATGCTGCGCCTGCAGTCGGACCTGCTCGACCTGGTGGAGGCGGCCATCGACGGGCGACTGCACGGCGTTGAAGCGTCATGGGACCCGCGCCCCAGCCTGGGCGTGGTGATGGCGGCCGAAGGCTACCCCGGCACGCCGCGTACCGGCGACGCCATCAATTCGATGGACGCCCCGGACCTGGAAGACACCAAGGTCTTCCACGCCGGGACCCGGTTGGAGAACGGCCAGGCCATCACCGCCGGCGGCCGCGTCCTGTGCGTGTGCGCCCTGGGCGACAGCGTGGCCGACGCCCAGCGCAAGGCCTACGCGGAAGTCGCCGGCATCTCCTGGCCCGGCGAGTTCCACCGCCACGACATCGGCTGGCGGGCCATCGAGCGCGAGTCTATTTAATTTACTATTAAAATCAATCATTTAAAATTATTCTACCAATTTCATACCGATTGGTGTACGTTTCGGTATGAAATCGGTAGAACCTGATGAAGCTCCCTGTCTCCCCTCCCTCCTGGCAAGAGCTGAGCCATCGGCACGGGCGGGAAATCGGCCGTCTACTCTCGCTGCGCATCGGCGCCGAGGTCGGGGGAAAGTACGAACACTGGGATCACCTGCGCCACCTGGATCCGCCAGCCGGGCTCGACGTCGAGCAATGGTGGCTCGGCATCAAGTTCGCGCGCCAGGCGCTTGCCCGCTTCCTGCCGCTGCGCGACAGAAAGGGAAACCACTTCAGCATCACCTTGAGCGACAGTATTCAGCGCCGGCTCTTCCTGGTCGCGCGAGACGCCGCCGGTGTCCTCCAGGGAACCGGAGGTATCCCGTCGGAAACCATGCGCGAACGCTATCTGGTGCGTTCGCTGATGGAAGAGGCAATGACCTCGTCGCAACTTGAGGGCGCGGCCACCACCACCCAGGCAGCCAAGGAGATGCTGCGTTCGGGTCGCGAACCGCGCGACTACGGCGAACGCATGATCGTCAACAATTTCCGGACGATGCAGGAGCTGAGACATTGGTTCGACCGGCCATTGACCCCGGGGACCGTGTTCGAGATCCACCGCATGCTCACCGATGGCGCCCTCGACGACCCGGGGGCCGCGGGGCGCTTCCGCAAAGCAGGCGAAGACATCGTGATCGAGGACGAAACCGGGACGGTCCTCCACGTTCCGCCGCCAGCATCCGAACTGCCGGCCAGGATGCAGGCACTCTGCGACTTCGCAAACCAGGGCGACGACGACGAACACTTCATCCATCCCGTGGTCCGCGCCATCGTCATCCACTTCCAGCTCGGCTACGACCATCCCTTCGTCGACGGCAACGGGCGAACCGCCAGGGCATTGTTCTATTGGTCGATGCTGCGGTCCGGGTTCTGGATGACGGAATATTTCTCCATTTCCAGCATCCTCAGGCAGGCGCCTGCGCAGTATTCCAGGGCCTATCTCTACACCGAGTCGGACGAGGGAGACGTCACCTATTTCCTGTCCCACCAGCTCGACGTGCTGTTGAAGGCCATTGACGGCGTCCACGGATATATCGCCCGCAAACAGCAGGCCCAGCTTGAGGCCGAAGCGCTACTGAAGCCGGGCAGCCGGCTCGCACGCCTGCTCAACCACCGACAGCGCGCAGTGCTCCTTAACGCCCTGAAGCACCCGGGCAAGCACTTCACCATCGCCGTGCATCAACGTACCCACGATGTTGCCTACGACACGGCGCGATCCGACCTGCTCGGCCTCGTCTCGGCCAAACTGATGCAGCAGTACAAGCAGGGCAAGACGCTGATGTTCGTCGCCCGGCCGGAGCTGGCCGACAAGCTCAAGCGCTGATGCCGGCGCGGCCGAAGGCGACCGTTCGTGCATTCGCGGCCTCAGGAGACGACTAGCGCGACAGCCATTGGCTCAACGATTGCCGGAGCCGGCCCGAGCAGTCCGGCGGGGGCAAATCTGGTTGCTGTAACCCGGCCGGGCTGCGCTCCGGCTAATGCCTCGCCGAACCCTGATCCGGCGCTTCCGGATCGCGCGAGGCCAGCCGGCTCTCCACATCCGACACGCCCTGCATCCCCGCCACGTAGCGCGCCACGTCCGCGGCGTCCTCGTCGCTGGCCTCACCGCTCAACGTGACATGGCCGCCTGTCACCGTGACCTCCACCGCCGAAGGGCGGTCCAGCAGATGGCCGAGCTTGGCGCGAATGCGCTCATGCAGGGTGTCGTCGTCGACGGGCGCGGCTTCAATGTGCGACTTCGCTTCCGCCATGGCGCCGCGCATGCGGTTGGAGGCGTCGCGCCCGGCGGTACGCGCCGAATGCTCCAGCTCGCGGACGGCGCCGGTACCGCGATCGCGCGCCAGCGCCCTGCGGCGGCGCCCCGCCTGCGGATCGAGGAAGTACATCACGGCCGCACCTGCGGCGACCCATCCAGCGGCCTTCATCAACGCATTCATCGACAGTCTCCATTCGGGACCGACGATGTTGCCAGCGGACATGGAAAGCCCGCGCGAAGACGCCTCAGACGTTCGCGTCCTCCGGCGCCATCACCGTCTCCAGCGGCGCCGCGCCGCCCAGCCCGTCCTGCAATGCGGGATCGCAGCTGCCCACGGTGTAGCAGGTCATCGACAGCGAACCATAGGCGTAGCCGTCGACCAATACGTCGGCGCCCCTGCCCGATTCGGCGGCCATGCCGGCGATGTACAGCAGCGGCAGGAAGTGCTCGTCGGTGGGCGCGGCCATGCGGAAGTCGTGGTGGTTGAACAGTTCCAGCGCATCGGCGGGGCGTTCGGTCATCAACCGGCGCGCGTAGTCGTCGAAACGGCGCGCCCAGTCGAAACCGGCGTCGGGCTGCTTCCAGTCGATGGCGCGCAGGTTGTGCACGACGTTGCCGCTGCCGACCACGAGCACGCCGCGTTCGCGCAGGGCCGCCAGCTTGCGGCCCATCTCCAGGTGGTAGGCAGGCGGCTGCAGTGCGTTGATCGACAGCTGCACGACCGGGATGTCGGCCTCCGGGAAGGCATGCACCAACACCGACCAGGTGCCGTGGTCCAGGCCCCAGCTGTCGTGGTCGGTACCGACCTGCTCCGGCTTCACGACCTCGACGATCTCGCCGGCCAGCTCCGGCAGCCCCGGCGCCGGGTACTGGATGTCGAACAGCGCCTGGGGGAAGCCGTAGAAGTCGTGGATGGTCTGCGGCCGCGCCATCGCAGTGACGGCAGTGGCGTTGACGTACCAGTGCGCGGAAACCGCCAGGATCGCGCGCGGGCGCGGCACCGAGGCGCCGAACGCGCGCCAGGCGTCCGTATAGCGGTTGCGCTCCAGGGCGTTCATGGGGCTGCCGTGGCCCAGGAAGGCGGCGGGCATGGTCTGGGTGGTCATGGGGGCAGGATACGATAGGCGCCGGGGTCGCGGCTTCCGCTGCCGCTACGGGGACCTGAATGGCGCAGAACCAGTTCCAGCTACTCAAGCAGCGGCGGTTCCTGCCGTTCTTCGCGACCCAGTGCTTCGGCGCCTTCAACGACAACGTGTTCCGCCAGGCCATCATCGGCCTGCTGTTCTGGATGGAGGCCACGCCGGACCAGCGCACCCTGTACGCCTCGCTGGCGCCGGCGATCTTCATCCTGCCCTACTTCCTGTTCTCGGCCATCGCCGGGCAGATCGCGGAGAAGCTGGAGAAGTCGCGCCTGATCCGGATCACGACCTCGATGGAGATCGCGATCATGTCGCTGGCCGCGATCGCGTTCGTGTTGCAGGCGCTGCCGCTGCTGCTGGTGGCGCTGTTCCTGACAGGCGTGCAGTCGACGCTGTTCGGGCCGGTGAAGTATTCGATCCTGCCTTCGGTGCTGCGACCTGAAGAACTGACCGGCGGC
This sequence comes from Luteimonas sp. 8-5, assembly GCF_029763755.1. Classification (GTDB taxonomy): domain Bacteria; phylum Pseudomonadota; class Gammaproteobacteria; order Xanthomonadales; family Xanthomonadaceae; genus Cognatiluteimonas. The sequence goes on along the minus strand of NZ_JARUVM010000028.1, from coordinate 3,129 downwards.
AACGGCCTGGTCGAGATGGGGACCTCGGTGTCGATCCTCATCGGCATGATCGCCGGCGGCATGATCTTCGAACTGGCGGGCGCCAGCGGTCCGTGGGCCGCCGGCGGTTGCGTGATCGGGCTGGCGATCGCCGGCAACCTGGTCAGCCGCATGATCCCGCCCGCGGGCGCGGGTGCGCCGGACCTGGAGGTCAACTGGACCCCGAGTCCCGAGACCGTGGCCGTGCTGCGCATGGCGCGCAGCCGGCTCGCGGTGCGCAACTCGATCTTGGGCATCTCCTGGTTCTGGTTCGTCGGCACGGTGTTCGCGACCCAGCTGCCGGACTACGCCGTGCTCAACCTCGGCGGCTCGGCGACGCTGTACGTGTTCGCGCTGGCGCTGTTCTCGATCGGCACCGGCGCCGGCTCGATGCTGTGCGAGAAGCTGTCGGCGCGCACCGTGGAGATCGGCCTGGTGCCGCTGGGCGCGTTCGGCATGAGCGCGTTCCTGTTCGACCTGTACTTCGCGCGCAGCGGCGTGGTCGCCGCATCGGGACTGGACATCGCCGGCTTCCTGCGCGAACCAGGCAGCTGGCGGATCGTCGCCGACCTGGTCGGCATCGGCGTGTTCACCGGCTTCTTCGTGGTGCCGTTGTTCGCGCTTGTGCAGACGCGCACGCCGAAGGATGAACTGTCGCGCACCATCGGTGCGCTCAACATCCAGAATTCGGCATTCGTGGTCGCCGCGTCGGTGAGCTGCCTGCTGTTGCGGCAATGGGCCGGCTGGAGCATTCCGCAGCTGTTCCTGGCGCTGGCGGTGGCCAACACCCTGGTCGCCATCTGGATCTTCAGCATCGTGCCGGAGTTCCTGATGCGCTTCCTGAGCTGGGTGCTGGTGCGCACGCTCTACCGGCTGCGGGTGCGGGGCGTGGAGGAGCACGTGCCCGACGAGGGTCCTGCCGTGCTGGTGTGCAACCACGTCAGCTATGTGGACGCGCTGGTGCTTTCCGCGGCGATCCCGCGTCCGGTGCGCTGGGTGATGTACCACCGCATCTTCGACATCCCGGTACTCCGCTGGATCTTCCGCAATGCGCGCGCGATCCCGATCGCCGGGGCACGCGAGGATCCCGCCCTCATGCAGCGCGCATTCGACACCATCGACGCCGTACTGGCCGAGGGCGAGCTCGTCGGCATCTTCCCGGAAGGCGCATTGACGAAGGACGGCGGGATCGCGCCGTTCAAGTCGGGCGTGGAGAGGATCCTGGCCCGCCGCCCGGTGCCGGTCGTGCCGCTCGCACTGCGCGGCCTGTGGGCCAGCATGTGGAGCCGCCGGGATTCCCGGCTGGGGCGCATGCGCGTCCCGCGTCGCTTCCGCGCGCACGTGGAGTTGCACGCCGGCCCGCCGCTGCCGCCGACGACCACCGCGGCGGAACTCGAAGCGCAAGTCCGCCACCTGCGCGGATCCGCGGAATAGCCCTTCCGGCTACCGATTCCCGGCTACCGGCTCCCGGCTCCTCAAGCCACCCAGCCGGCAAGCACGAACAGCGCCAGCACCGCCAGCCACAGCAGCAGGATGCGCCAGACCAGGCTCATCGCGTCGCGCAGCTCGGGCAGTTCGCCCAGCTGCGTGGCCAGGTCGGGCGCGGTCAGCCCTTCTTCGATGTATTCCTCGGCCTGCTCGGCGACTTCGGCGCGCACGCTGGCGCGGCCGGCAGCGGCGAGGAAGGCTGCGTCCATGTCGAAGCTGGCGCCGCCATGCTCCTTCCATGCGCCGACCACGGTGTCGAAGTTGCCGGCCAGGGCCAGGGCGAGGGTCATCAGCTGTCCAACCGGCCAGTCCATCAGCGCATGCAGCCAGCGCGCACCGGCGGCGGTGCCGGCGGGCAGCAGGCGCGACTCCGTGCCGTCGGCGGCAAGCGCCACGAGGCGGTAGAGCAAGGCACCGGACGCGCCCAGCAGGAGGAACCAGAACAGCACGCCGAACCAGCGCCGCTGGGCTGCCGTGAACACCGCCGACACCATGCCCGGCGGATCTAGCACCGCGCGCTGCGGATCCGGCCACAGCTTCAGCGCCGCCTCGCGCCGCGCCACAGGGTCGGGTGCAGCCACTACCGCCTCGACGTCGACGTCCAGGTCGCGCGGGCCCCAGCTGTAGAACAGCACAGCGATGCCGAACAGCAGGCCGGCCAGGCCGAGCAACGGCGTGGCCAGCGCAAGCTGGAACAGGGCGACCAGCAGGACCGGCGGCAGCAGCGCCAGCACGATGCCGTAGCGCCCGCGCCAGGCGCCGTCGCCCGGGAAGCGTTCGTCCAGCCAGCGCAGCCAGTTGCCGAACCATTCGTGCGAACGCACGCCGGCGGCGAACGCGGGCGCCACGTGGCCCAGGATGATGGCGGCGACTGCGGCGATGAGGGTAGCGGCCATGGCCGGAGTTTACAGCGTGGCGAGCCAGCGTTCGGCCAGCCAGCGCGAGATCGAGACCGGTGCCGAGAGGATGATGCCCTCGCCTTCGGCCTCGGCCTTCGACCAGTCCGCAGCGAGCCCTGCGCGGACCTGGTCGGGTTCGAACCAGCGCACGTCCTCGAGCTCGTCGCCGGCGACCGGCTCGTCGGGTTCGGCATGGGCGATGAAACCCAGCATCAGCGCGCTGGGGAACGGCCATGGCTGCGAGCCCTGGTACCGGCACTGGCGCACGCGCACGCCGCTTTCCTCCAGCACTTCGCGGGCCACGGTCTGTTCCAGGGATTCGCCCGGTTCGACGAAACCGGCCAGCACCGACCAGCGCCGCGGCGCCCACGGCTTCTGCCGTCCCAGCAGCAGGCGGCGGCCGTCGGTGACCGCGACGATGATCGCCTGGTCCGTGCGCGGGTAATGCTCCAGGTTGCAGCCGGTGCAGCGCCCGAGCCAGCCGGCGCGCTCGTAGCGCAGCTCCGCGCCGCAGACGCCGCAGTATCGATGGCGCGCATGCCAGTGCAGCACGGCGCGGGCCTGGGCGAAGACGGTCGAATCGAAGGCGGGCCAATGGGTGGCTGCGCTGCGCAGGTCCACGCGGTGCGGCGCCGGGGCGACGACCTGCGCATTGGCCGTTCCCGCGCGCTGCGCGAACCACGCCACGCCGTCGCGCAGGCCGAGGAAGATCGCGGTCCCGGGC
>NZ_JARUVM010000027.1 GCF_029763755.1 Luteimonas sp. 8-5 | reverse complement strand
GCGGTCCCGGGCCCGCCGCCCAGTTCGCCGCCGCTGGGCGCCAGCAGGCGCCGCTGCGCGTCGGCCAGCGCGCGGCCGTCGTCGTCGAGCAACACGATCCGCGCGCCGGGCCAGTGCGCCGCCAGCGCCTGCGCGTCGTCGCGCAATGCGTCGGCACGATCCAGCGCGCCGTCGATGAAGGCGTAGGGGGAAACGCGGGGTTCGGGGTCGGGCGCGCGCAAGGCGCGCTCCTAGGTGGTGAAGCTGCTGCCGCAGCCGCAGGTGCTTTTCGCGTTCGGGTTGCGGATCACGAACTGTGCGCCGTGCAGGCTCTCGCTGTAGTCCACTTCCGCTCCCATCAGGTACTGCAGGCTCAGCGGATCGACCAGCAGGGTGACATCGTCGGTGGCGATGGCCAGGTCGTCGTCGCCCTGCTGTTCGTCGAACTCGAAACCGTACTGGAATCCCGAGCAACCGCCTCCCTGGATGTAGACGCGCAGCTTCAGCGACGGGTTGCCTTCCTCGGCGATCAGCTCGCGGACCTTGGCGGCCGCGGCATGGGTGAACTCCAGCGGCCGCTGCAGGGACTGGTAATCGGGCGACACGGTCTGCATGCGCCCAGAATGGGGTCTGGGCGCCGGCAATTCAACCTGGACCGGTTCAGCGACTCCCCGCCGCCGGTCCGGACGAAGTGGCGTCGCCCCATGTGAACGACTGCTCCACCACGGCGCCGCGTGCCGGTTGCAGGCGCACGATCACGCGGATCGGCTGCAAGCCTTCGGGCAGCAGGATGTCGCCCTGGAGCTGCTGGAAGTACTTGAACGAATAATCCAGTCCCGGGGCGTCGGGCTGCTGCCGCAACTGCCCCCAGTCCAGGCGCTGGAGCTTGCCGTCGCGGCTGCCTTCCAGCGCCAGGGTGCGGCGGCCGCTGTTGACCGCGCCGCGGTTGAGGTTCTGGGTCAGGGTGACGGTGAAGTGCCAGGCCGGACCCTGCTGCGCCTGCAGCTGCAGTTCGTGCACGCTCAGGCCGTGGCGCTGTGCGGTGCTGCCGACGAAACGCTCGTAGAAGGCGACGTCGGCGCGCAGCCCGGCGATTTCCTCGTCGCGTTCGGCCAGCGTTCCCTGCAGGTCGAGGTTGGCCTCGCGGCTGACCTGGTCGGAGCGCTTCAGGGTCGCGACCTGCTGTTCCAGCAATTCGATGCGCTCCCCCTGCGCCTGCAGGCGCGCGGCGGCATCGCCGGGCCGCGGCGCGAACAGCGTCCACACGCCCCAGGCACCGAACAGCAGCGCGGCCAGGAAGATGCCGATCAGGGTGTAGGCAAGGCCGTGTCCATGCGGAGGCGGCGTCGGATGCTCGTCGTTCATGCCGCCGGTATAGCATGCAGCCGTCCGCCCGAGGAGCCTGAACGTGTCCGAAGCCCACCTGTTCGCGATCGGCATCGTGCTGGCCTGGCTGGCCGGCGTGCGCGTCTACCTCACCGTGTTCGGCGTCGGCGTGGCCGGCTGGTTCGGCTGGCTGGACCTGCCGCCGGCGCTCGCGGTGGCGCAGTCGCCGTGGGTGATGGGCGTGTCCGGCGCGCTGGCGCTGGTGGAGTTCTTCACCGACAAGATTCCCGGCGTCGACTCGGTGTCGGACCTGCTGCACACGCTGTTGCGCGTGCCGGTCGGCGCCTTCCTGGCCGCCGCCGCGATCTCGCCCGACGGCGAACTGGGTGCCGGCATGCTCGCCACCGGCGCGGGCATCGCGCTGGGCAGCCATGCGTTGAAGGCCGGGTCGCGCGCACTGCTCAACACTTCGCCCGAGCCGGTCAGCAACTGGACCGCCTCGCTGGGCGAGGACGCGGTGTCCGTGTCCGCCCTGGCGCTGGTGTTCGCGTGGCCGTGGGTCGCGTTGGCGGTCGTGCTCACCGCCAGCGCGCTGGTGGCAGCCGGAATGTGGTGGCTGCTGCGCTGGTTGCGCGGGAGCGGCCGCAGCCGCGTTTAATCCTCGATCTTGGTCTGCAGGTAGTTCTGCTCGCCGAGGCGGGCGATGAGATCGAGCTGGGTCTCGATCCAGTCGATGTGCTCTTCCTCGGACTCGAGAATCTCCGAGAACAGATCGCGGCTGACGTAGTCGCCGACCTGTTCGCAATAGGCGATGGCTTCCTTCAGCGTCGGCAGCCCGTCGTACTCCAGCGACAGGTCGGCCTTCAGCACTTCGACCGGGCTCTCGCCGATGCGCAGCTTGCCCAGGTTCTGGAAATTCGGCAGGCCGTCGAGGAACAGGATGCGCTCGGACAGCTTGTCCGCGTGCTTCATCTCGTCGATCGACTCGTGGTACTCGTGCTCGGCCAGTTCCTTCAGGCCCCAGTTCTTCAGCATCTTGGCGTGCAGGAAGTACTGGTTGATCGCGACCAGTTCGTTGTAGAGCGCCTTGTTCAGGTGCTCGATGACCTTCGGGTCGCCTTTCATGGGAACGTCCTCCATCGAATCGATGGAACGATGCTAGCGCGCCACCCGGAAGGATGACGGAACGCGAATCGAGTGCATTACCGTCGCACGACGGGGCCGCGCGCTCAGGCGGCGTTGCTGAGCACCGGAAGCGCCAGGTCGCGTGCTGCCTGCACTTCGTCCAGCAGCCCCTGGGCCATCTCCACGCAGCTGCCGCAGCAGGCGCCCGCACCGGTACGCATGGTCAATTCGGCAACGGTCCGGCAGCCGGCTTCCGCGACTTCGCGGATCTGGTGGTCGGTGATTCCGTTGCAGATGCAGACGTACACGGGCGCCCCGGTGACGGTGGGAGGGCGCCAGTCTACTCCCGGATGCGAATGATTTTCAATCCGCCCGACGCCCGGCCCCTGCCCGGGCCTGCCGGCGGGCCTGCCCGTAGCGGTTCCGCGGCTCGGCCTGGGGCGGCGGGCTGGCAATGGCCGCCGGCCCGGCGATCTGGCGCGCGAACGGCGCCAGGTGCTTGAGGGCGCTGGCGTAGACCCCGCGCTTGAAGATGACCACGTGCTGCAGCGGGTACCAGAAGTCCACCCAGCGCCAATGGTCGAATTCTGGCTTGTCGGTCAGGTCCAGGCGCAGGTCGGCCTCCTGGCCGGTGAGCTGGAGCAGGAACCACACTTGCTTCTGGCCGATGCAGACCATCTTGTCGCGCCTGCGGATGGCCCGTTGCGGCAGCCGGTACCGCAGCCAGCCTGGGGTAACGCCGAGCACGGCCACGTGCTCGGGCAGCAGCCCGGTCTCCTCGCGCAGCTCGCGGTACATCGCCTCGAGCGGCGTCTCGTCGGTGTTCATCCCGCCCTGCGGAAACTGCCATCCGTCGCGGCGGACCCGCCGCGCCCAGAACACCCGGCCGTCCGGATGCATGAGCACGATGCCCACGTTGGGGCGATATCCGTCCGGATCGATCACGATGCGGACTCCAGAAATGCACTGCCACCGACTCTGCCACGCGGGTCCGCCCGGGACAAGCGCGGCTGCCGGGGCGTGGATCGCAATTGACTGCAGCCCCGGAGCCGTGGAAAATTGCCGGTTCGCCAGTGGCTATGTAGCTCAGACGGTTAGAGCGCGAGACTCATAATCCCGAGGTCGGTGGTTCGATTCCACCCATAGCCACCAAGATCGCACGCACCTCTGCGACCGATCCGCCAACTGCTGCATCCTTTTCTCCGTATGGCCGCCCGGTCCCGGCTGCCAGGGCAACGCGTTCCCCGGAGAATCCCATGCGCCTGCTGCAACGCCTGGCCGTCGCCGCCCTTTTCGGATGCCATGTATTCCCCCTGCCCGCGGCCGTTGCGGACCAGCACTGGCTGCTGTCGATCGACCGCTGGGGCAATGCGGATTATCGCATCCTGACGCTCCACCGCTCGGGCGATGTGCTCACCGGCCGCCTCGGGGACTGGGCGGTGACGGGACAGCAGCACGGCGACCTCGTGCGGTTCACGGCGACCGACCGCCACGGCGACAGCTATCGCTTCGAGGGCGAGCTGGAAATGGGGGCGTTGCGTGGCCACGCGGATTATCCGGACCCCAACGACAGTCGGGCCCGCGCCCGGCACGACTTCAACGGGCGCCGCTTGCCCGATGCTCCGACCGGGGCGCCGTCCCCGCGCGTGCTGGAACCGGTGAGCTTCTCGAACGAATTCACCGCGCATCGGCAACCGGCGATGGTGATCTGGCCTGGCGAAGTCGTTTCCACCCGGACCATCGATTCCGGCGGCGTCGACCGCAATGGCAGGACGCGTGCGCTGTACGGCAATCCGCAGACCGGCCCGTTCTTCGTCGCCGGTGCCCGCCCGGGCGACGTGTTGGCGGTGTACATACGGCGCCTGGGCCTGAACCGCGACTACGCCGACAGTCTCGACGGTTTCGTGGGGCGCGCCCGCTCTTCCGGCCTGGCGATAGCTTCCGCCGGCCTGGGCAACCGCGTGCGATGGCATCTGGACCGCGAGAACGGCGTCGCAAGCCTCCAGGACCCTCCCGCACGACTCAAGCACTACACCGTTCCCCTGCGTCCGATGCTGGGCGGGCTGGCCGTTGCCCCGGACTTCGGCTTCGCGCCCGCTTCGACGGGCGATACCGGCCGCTTCGGCGGCAACATGGACTTCAACGGCATCGTCGAAGGCACGACCGTCTACCTGCCGGTACTCCAGCCCGGCGCGTTGCTCTACCTCGGCGATGGCCATGCCGCCCAAGGCGATGGCGAAACGACGCAGTGGGCGCTGGAGACTTCGCTCGACGTCGAATTCAGCGTCGACGTGCTGCCGGCGCGCGCTGTCGCCACGCCGCGCATCGAATCCGACCGTGCCCTGACCACGATCGGCCAGGCCGGCTCACTCGACGACGCCCTGCGCGTTGCCACCGCGGGCATGGTCCAATGGCTCGAACAGGACTACGGCCTGGACGTTCGCGAGAGCTCCTTGATCCTGGGCACGGCGGCGGAGTATCGCGTCGTGACCCTCGCCGGCAGGAACGCGGGCATGGCGCTGAGCCTGCCCAAGGCGCGCCTGCAGGCACTGCGTGCGGAAACTCGGGGATCGTCGCGCCCCGGCCACGGATAATGTGGCACAGCGCACAGTCGCGCCACGCGGCGATCACCTAGACTCGGAAAGGACCTTTCGGTAGGCGGTCACGATGTGCCGGGCCACCTTGTCGGCATCCATGCGGCGTGCTTCGCGCAGCGAGTACACGCGATCCACGTCACGACCATATCCCGAACTGTCCCGGTAACGATTGAGGGATTTACGACGCTTTGCGCGGCTGGCCAGGATGGCGTAGCGAAACTCCACCTTCCCACCCTGCAATATGGTCAATGATGCGAAGTGGCCTTCCCTGCGGACTTCGGCAACACGGCCATAGGCCTCGCACTCGCGGGCCAGGTCCTGCATGACCGGCAGGACGACGCGCGCGCAGAAGTCGGACAGCTCAAGGTGCTCCCGATCGAGGCGCCGCTCCATCGCGGCACGTGCGCGCACGTGCTCGCCCAGGACCCGGCCGATGCTGGTTGACCAGTTGAACATGGTCCGGAAGGCTAATCACGCGGCCTTCACGCCTGGCGGCATTTCGTACGGCGCATTTTCTGTCGGGCTGCTTCCGGGCCGGTGGTGCATCCTCGGTGAACGGGGCGGAACGCCGCACGCGCATATCCGGAAATGAGAATGCCGCCATTCAAACCGGCCGCGGCGATGGCGTCATGCGCGATGCCGATCCACGACCAGTTCCAGCGCAGGCGCAACACGCTGCGGGTCCGCTATTGGCATCGCATCCTCCGCGACATCGCGCGCCCTTGCGGATTGCCGCCGGTGCCCGCGGTCGGGGAAAGCACGCGCTGCACGCTGGGCCCGTTGCTCATCGCCCGCTCGAAAACCACGGCCACCACGTTCGTCCGCGACGCGGCGACGATCGCCGGCAGCGCCTTCTCCCGCCACGTGATGGCCGTGCTGATGCTGCGCGGCAGCCTGCGCGGCGCCAGCGGCGAGCACTACATGGAACTGCGGCGCGGCGACATCGGATTCTTCGATCTCTCCCATCCCGCGGAGATCCAGGCCAGCGAGGGCTCGCAGCTCAGCGTGCTGCTGCCGCGCGACATGCTGCGCGGTGCGATCCAGGGTTTGGTGCTGCGCGAATCGCACCTGACGTGCCGGATGCTCGCCAGGCACATCGAGCAACTCGTGTGCTCGTTGCCGGCGATGGGCCAGGCGCGGGTCGAAGCGCTGGTGCAGTCGACGCTTTCGGTGATGCAGCTGTGCATCGACTTCTCGCCGCCGCCGGATGCCGGCGCCTCGGCCGCGCCGATGCGCGCCAGCATCATGGCCTACATCGATGCCAACATCGATGACCCGGCGATGACGCCGGAGACGATCGCGAACGCCTTCCACGTGTCGCGCACCTGGCTGTACAAGCATTTCGCCGGCACCGGCGGCGTCAAGCGCTACATCCGCGACAAGCGCCTGGACGCCGCGTTCCATGAGCTGTGCAATGACCCGCAGCAACGGGTCATCGATATCGCCTATCGCCACGGCTTCTCGAGCGAGCGCCAGTTCCAGCGCGCGTTCCAGTTGCGCTTCGACATGACGCCCAGCGCGGTCCGCAACCGCCGCAAGCAGGGTGCGCCGGGCGACTAGCGCCCGGTTCCCGCCACGCGCGCTTGCACCTGCGCCTCGACCTCCGGTTCGTCGGCCATTTCCCTGGCCCACGAACGCGCGAAGTCCAGCAGGTGCGCATAGGACATCCGCTGGCACACGCCGTCGTAGAGCATCGCCACCAGGCTCGCATAGCGTTGCCTGGGCAGCGACAGCATCCTGATGGCTTCGTCCGCCATTTCGATCGCGACGCACAGCGCCGATTCGTCCAGCGCGAAGGCGCCAGCCGTTTGCAGGCGCAGGAAATCCGCGCCTGTCCCCCTGTTCCCGCCCCTGGGCATTGGGTCCTCCTGTGGGGCACGGGAGTGACGCGGATCCCCCTTAGACCCGCCGTACCCTCCCGTTTGCCGTGAAGTTTACGCCTTGTTTTCGCCCTGGGGGTCAACCCCCTGCGTAAAATGACGCCATGGACGTTTTCAAGCGCTTTACCCTGGAGGCCGCGCACCGGCTGCCGAACGTGCCCGAGGGGCACAAATGCGCGCGCCTGCACGGGCATTCCTTCCAGGTGGAAGTGCACGTGTCCGGGGAGCCGGGACCCGAAACCGGCTGGATCATGGACTTCGCGGACGTGAAGGCCGCTTTCGCGCCCCTGTTCAGCCAGCTGGACCATCATTACCTGAACGAGATCGAGGGCCTGGAAAACCCGACCAGTGAGCGGCTCGCCATGTGGATCTGGGACCGCCTGAAACCCGCCCTGCCATTGCTCAGCGAGGTGGTGGTGCACGAAACCTGCACGTCCGGGTGCCGGTACCGCGGACCTCGAACCTGACACGTACCTGACCAATACCTGTACCGTTCGGTAAAGCTTGATCCAGGTCATTTGACCCCGCCCCGGCGATGGGGACAATGCGCGGGCAAATCTCCTGGATTTCACATGACCGTCACGAGCGCAGGCCCGGCAACGCCGGCTGCGGGCACGACAGCGCCCGCCAGTTTCTACAACGACAAGGTCGTCAACCAGTTCGCGATCGCCACCGTCTTCTGGGGCATCGTGGGCATGGCCGTGGGCGTGTTCGTCGCCGCGCAGCTCTACTGGCCGGCGCTCAACTTCGACACCGCCTGGCTCAGCTACGGCCGCCTGCGCCCGCTGCATACCAATGGGGTGATCTTCGCCTTCGGCGGCTCGGTCCTGTTCGCCACGTCGCTGTACGTGGTCCAGCGCACCTGCCACGTGCGCCTGATCAGCGACCGGCTCGCCAGCTTCGTGTTCTGGGGCTGGCAGGCCGCGATGGTCGGCGCGGTGATCACCCTGCCGCTGGGCCTCACCCAGGGCAAGGAGTACGCCGAGCTGGAGTGGCCGCTCGATATCCTGATCGCGGTCGTCTGGGTCGCGTACGGCTGGCTGTTCTTCGGCACGATCGCAAAGCGGGCGGTCAAGCACATCTACGTGGCCAACTGGTTCTACGGCGCCTACGTGATCGCGGTCGGCCTGCTGCACATCGTCAACAACCTGGCGATCCCCGCCGGCCTGTGGAAGTCGTACCCGGTTTACAGCGGCGCGGTCGACGCGATGGCGCAGTGGTGGTACGGCCACAACGCGGTGGCGTTCCTGCTGACCGTCGGCTACCTGGCGATGATGTACTACTTCGTGCCCAAGCAGGCACAGCGCCCGATCTACTCTTACCGCCTGTCGATCGTGCACTTCTGGGCGCTGATCTCGATCTACATGTGGGCCGGCCCACACCACCTGCACTACACCGCGCTGCCCGACTGGGCGCAGTCGCTGGGCATGGTGTTCTCGGTGATCCTGCTGGTGCCGTCGTGGGGCGGCGCGATGAACGGCATCCTCACGCTCTCGGGCGTGTGGCACAAGCTGCGCACCGACCCGATCCTGAAGTTCCTGATCGTTGCGATCAGCTTCTACATGATCGCGACGTTCGAAGGCCCGTTGCTGTCGATCAAGACGGTCAACTCGCTCAGCCACTACACCGACTGGACCATCGGCCACGTGCACGCCGGCACCCTGGGTTGGGTGGCGATGATCTCGATCGGCTCGCTGTACTCGCTGTATCCGCGCCTCTTCGGCCTGCCCGGCATGTACTCGACGAAGCTCGTCGACGTGCACTTCTGGCTGCACACGCTGGGCGTGGTGTTCTACATCGTGTCGATGTGGATCGCCGGCATCACCCAGGGCCTGATGTGGCGCGCGACCAACGCCGACGGCACGCTGACCTACAGCTTCGTCGAGTCGCTGGTGGCGACGTATCCCTATTACCTGGGCCGCCTGTTCGGTGGCGTGCTGATCGTGGCCGGCATGTGCCTGATGGCCTGGCACATGTGGAAGACGCGGCAGATGGCGCGCGATCCGGCGCCCATCCCGGTGATGTCGCCGCACGGCGCCGAAGCGCGGGCCTGAGGACACGGACATGGCAATCGGTCACGAAAAAATCGAAAAGAACATCGGCCTGCTCGCGGTCCTGGTCGCGGTCGCGGTATCGCTGGGCGGACTGGCGGAGATCGTGCCGCTCATGTTCCAGGCCGAGGCGATCAAGCCGCTGCCCGGAGTGAAGCCCTACCCGGCGCTGGAACTGGCCGGGCGCGACGTCTACGTGCGCGAGGGCTGCTACAACTGCCACTCGCAGATGATCCGCACGCTGCGTTTCGAGACCGAACGCTACGGCCACTATTCGCTGGCCGGCGAATCGGTGTACGACCGCCCGTTCCAGTGGGGATCCAAGCGCACCGGGCCGGACCTGGCGCGCGTCGGCGGCCGTTATTCCGACGACTGGCATCGCATCCACCTCGTCGATCCGCGCGCGGTGGTGCCCGAGTCGAACATGCCGGCGTTCCCGTGGCTTGCGGAAACGACGCTCGACGGCGCGCAGGTCACGGCGCACATGCGCGCATTGCAGCGCCTGGGCGATCCGTACAGCGACGAGGAGGTCGCCCGGGCGGCAAGCGATGTCGCCGGCAAGACCGAGCTGGACGCAGTGGTGGCCTATCTGCAGGGCCTGGGCAAGCACGCGCCGCGGGCGGGAGGTTGAACGATGGTTTCCGGATTGGTCACCCTGTTGCTGATGCTGGTGTTCATCGCCGTGTGGGCGTGGGCCTGGCAGCCGCGCAAGCGCAAGGATTTCGACGAGGCCGCGCGCCTGGCGGTGGATGACGGCGACCAGCGTGCCGGCGCACGGCAGGAGCCGCGCGCATGAGCACCGGCTGGAACTGGTACGTCATCGCACTGACTGCGCTCAACATCCTGGGCGTGGCGTGGCTGTTGTGGTGGACGTCGAAACGCCGCCCCGGCGATCCGAAGCCGGAGGACACCAGCCACTACTGGGATGGCGACATCACCGAGTACAACAAGCCGATGCCGCGCTGGTGGATCAACGGCTTCTACATCGCGATCGTGTTCGGCATCGGTTACCTGTTCTGGTACGGCGGGCTGGGCACCTACACCGGCCTGGGCAAGTGGTCGTCGCAGGGCGAGCACGCGCTGCAGAAGGCGGCCGCCGATGCGCGCCTGGAGGAGACCTTCAGCCCGTACCGCGACCAGCCGCTTGAAGTGCTGGCGAAGGATCCGAACGCACTGGCCCTGGGCCGTTCGATCTTCGCCAACACCTGCGCAACCTGCCATGGCTCGTCGGCTCAGGGCGCGATCGGCTATCCGAACCTGGCCGACGACATCTGGCACTGGGGCGGCGAGCCCGAGCGCGTCCTGCAGACGGTGATGGAGGGCCGCGAGGGCATCATGCCGCCGTGGGGCCAGGTGCTGACGGGCATGGGCGGCGAGCATGCGGTCGACTACGTGGTCGCCTACGTGCGTGCCCTGCACGACCCGGCGCTGGCCCGCAACAACTTCATGGCCGCGCAGGGCAAGCAGCTCTACGACGGCGTGTGCGTGGCCTGCCATGGGGTCGACGGCAAGGGCAACCAGGAGCTGGGCGCGCCGGACCTGACCGACGATTACTGGCTGTACGGCGACAGCAGCGAGTCGCTGCGCAAGACGATCACCGAAGGCCGCCACGGCAGCATGCCCGCGCACGGGGAACTGCTCGGTCCGACCCGTTCGCGCCTGGTCGCCGCCTGGGTCTGGTCGCTGTCCAACACGCCGGCGCAGCCGGTAAAGTAAGCGCATGCCGGGACCCGCGACCCCGCCGGAGTTCGACCACCCGCCGCGCCCGATGGTGCAGCGGGTGGGCGCGATCCTCTGGCCCAGTTTCTTCGCCGCGGGCGTGGCGACCATGGTGTTCTTCGCCTTCGTCGACCCGCTCGAGCTGCGCGACATGACCTTCCCGCACATGGAAGTCACGCGCGGCGTGGGCTACACGATCGGCTTCTTCACCTTCTGGCTGGCGACGGCGTCGTCGAGCCTGTTCACCTGGATCCTGCTGCGGCCGTCGAGCCGCTTCAACGGACCCGGCTCCCGGTAGTAGCGCGTTATGAACAAACCCATAGACATCGACCTGCTGGATTCCGGCGGCGACTCGCTGTACGTCAGCGAACGCAAGGTCTATCCCCGCGACGTGTCCGGCCGCTTCGACCGCCTGCGCAAGTTGGCGGTGTTCTGGCTGCTGGGCATGTACTACGTGTTCCCGTGGCTGCAATGGGACGGACGCCAGGCGGTGCTGTTCGACTTGCCGGCGCGCAAGTTCCACGTCTTCGGGCTGACGTTCTGGCCGCAGGATTTCAGCTTCCTTGCGATGCTGCTGATCATCCTGGCGCTGACCCTGTTCTTCGTCACCGCGCTGGCGGGCCGGTTGTGGTGCGGCTTCGCCTGCCCGCAGACGGTGTGGACCGAAACCTTCCTGTGGATGGAGCGCTGGACCGAAGGCGACCGTGCGGCGCGGATGAAGCTCGACGCCGGTCCCTGGAACCGCGAGAAGATCCTGCGCAAGGGTGCCAAGCACATCCTCTGGCTGGTGTTCGCGCTGTGGACCGGTTTCACCTTCGTCGGTTTCTTCACCCCGATCGTCGGCCTGGGCGAGCGCCTGTGGCCGTTCGACGAAGCCGGATTCTCGTGGAACGGATGGGAAACCTTCTGGGTGCTGTTCTATGCGCTCGCCACCTGGGGCAACGCCGGCGTGCTGCGCGAGCAGGTGTGCAAGTACATGTGCCCGTACGCGCGCTTCCAGAGCGCGATGTTCGATCGCGACACCCTGATCATCGCCTACGACCCGATGCGCGGCGAACCGCGCGGCCCGCGCAAGCGCGGCCTGGCCAGCGTGCTCGAGCGCGCCCGCGGCCTGCTCGACCCGCGCACCGCCTACGACTACGTGTTCCGGGCCAGCCAGCACCCCAGCGCGGCCGCCAACCGGCTGCAGGCCGGCGGCACGATCATGCTCGGCGACGCCGGCGAGACGGCGAAGGTCGAACCGCTGCCGAAGTTCGCCTTCGAGGAAATGGGCGACTGCATCGACTGCACCATGTGCGTGCAGGTGTGCCCGGTCGGCATCGACATCCGCAACGGCCTGCAGTACGAGTGCATCGCCTGTGGCGCCTGCATCGACGCCTGCGACGACGTCATGGGCAAGATGGGATATCCCAAGGGCCTGATCCGCTACTCGACGCAGAACTCGATCGACGGCGGGAAGTCGCGGGTGCTGCGCCCGCGGATCATGGTCTACGGCGCCCTGCTGCTGGTGCTCGTCGCCGGTTTCGCCTGGGGCATCGCCGCGCGCAGCCCGCTGATCGCCGACGTGCTCCGCGACCGCAATGCGCTTTACCGCGAGACCGCGGCCGGCATCGACAACGGCTACACCCTCAAGCTCGTAAACAAGAGCGACAAGGCGCAGACCTACACCGTGCGCATCGAGTCGCCCGTCGACGGCCTTGCCCTGCAGGGCGGCCCGGCGCTGCAGGTGCAGGCGCAGCCGCAGCAGGTGCTGTCGCTGCCGCTGCAGGTGTCGGCGCCGGCCGGCGTGCGCGGCCGCCAGCCGCTGCGGTTCGTGATTGAGGCCGACGACGGCAGCGCCCGCGAGCAGGTGGACAGCAACTTCTTCGGACCGATCCAATGAGCGACCACGACAACGACGACAACCTGCCCTCCTCCCCCTGGCGGCAGCCGATCATCTGGCTGGTGATCGCGCTGGTCGGCGCGGCCGTGATCGGCAGTATGGTGATGCTGCGCGTGGCCGGCGGCGACGGCAGCGTGGACTCCGTTGCCGACGACGTCAGCCGCACCGCCGGCGCCCAGACCACCGACCTGGGTCCCGACGAAGCCGCGATGCAGCGCGGGCTGAGCGCGGTAGTGCGCATCGACGCCAAGCGCGGCACCGTGCAGGTGCTGCCGGCCAGCGGCGACTTCGATCGCGACGGTGGAGTGCGCCTGTCCTTGCGCCACCCGGTACGGGCGGCCGACGACATGTCGCTGGAGCTGGCGCCCACCGAACTGGGCTGGGAAGCGCAGGCCGAAATCGATCCGGGCCACGACTGGAACCTGCAGCTCGCATCCCCCGACGGCCGATGGCGCCTGCTCGGCCGCCTGCCGAAAGGCCAGCAGGCCGCGCGCGTGGCACCGGCGCTGCAGGCCCCACCGGGCAGCTAGGCGGCGACGATGCCAGTGCGCAGTTGTTTCCATTGCGGCGAACCGCTGCCCGAAGCACTAGCCGACGACTTCTGCTGCAACGGTTGCGAAGCGGCCGCGCAGTGGATCCGCGATGCCCGCCTCGACGACTACTACCGCCTGCGCAGCGAGCCCGCCTCGCGCGTGGGAACCGACATTCCCGACCTGGCCGCGTGGGACCGCGAGGAACTGCTTGCCGGCCACGCCCGCGACATCACGGTCGCCGGCACGCCCGCGCGCGAGATCACCGTGCTCACCGACGGCATGCACTGCGCGGCCTGCGCCTGGTTGATCGATCGCGCGCTGGCGCGCCAGGAGGGCGTGCTCGAGTCCAGCGCCAACGCCATGACCGGGCGCATCCGCGTCGCCTGGGATCCGCAGCGCACGCCGCTGTCGCGGCTGCTGTCGCGCCTGGCCGCACTCGGATACCGGCCTTACCTTGCCGCCGGCGAGGAACAGGAACGCGCGCGCCGCCGCGAACGCAACCGCGCGCTGATCCGGATCGGCCTGGCGGGCCTGGGCGCAATGCAAGCGATGATGTTCGCCGAAGCCCTGTACCTCGACACGCGGGGCGAGATGCCGCTGCCGACCCGCGACTTCTTCCGCTGGATCACTTTCCTGGTGTCGACGCCCGTGGTGTTCTGGGCCGGCTGGCCGTTCATCGCCGGCGCCTGGCGCGAACTGCGCGGCCGCCGCCTGGGCATGGACACGCTGATCGCCGGTTCGACCCTGCTCGCGTATTTCGCCAGCGTGTGGGGCACGGTGCGCGGCGCCGAGCATGTCTGGTACGACGCGGCGGTGATGTTCGTGTTCCTGCTGCTGGTCGCGCGCCAGCTCGAGCAGCGCGCACGCAGCATCGCCAGTGCCCAGGTCGATGCGCTGGCGCGTGCGCGCCCGGCGTTCGCAACCCGCGAGCGCGCCGACGGCGACCGCGAATCGGTACCGCTGTCGGCGCTGCAGCCGAGCGACGTCGCCTGCATCGCCGTGGGCGAACCGGTACCCGCGGATGGTGTGTTGCTGGACGGTGACGCCCTGTTCGAGGAAGCCCTGCTCACCGGCGAATCCACGCCGGTGCGCAAGCGGGCGGGCGACACCGTGTTTGCCGGCACCGCCTGCCGCGAGCATGCCGCGCGCGTGCGCATCACCCGCACCGGCGGCGACACGCGCCTTGCCGAACTGGTGCGGCTGGTCGAACGCGCCCAGGCGCACCGCCCTGCACTGGCGCAAGGCACGCAACGCATCGCCAGCTGGTTCGTGGCCGGCCTGCTGCTGGTGGCAATGCTGGTCTACGCGGGCTGGCGCATCCACGACCCCTCGCGCGCACTGGAAGTCACGCTCGCCCTGCTGGTCATCAGCTGTCCGTGCGCGCTGTCGCTCGCGGTGCCCGCGGCACTGGCGTCCGCGCACGGCGCGCTCGCCCGGATCGGCGTGCTCGCAGTGCAGCCCGAGGCGCTGGAGCGCCTGGCCAAGGTGACCGACGTGGTCTTCGACAAGACCGGCACGCTCGGCGACGGCCGCCCCGCGCTGGTATCCATCGACCAGTGCGCAGCCATCGAGCCGGCGGAGGCATTGCGCGTTGCCGCCGCGCTGGAACGCGACAGCGGCCATCCGCTGGCGGTGGCCTTCATCGATGCCGGTGGCGAGGTGGCAGCGGCGCAACGCCTGCGCGCCGTCGCCGGCCAGGGCATCGAAGGCGTGGTCGCCGGCAGTACCTGGCGCCTGGGCCAGGCCGGCTTCGCCACCGGCGGCGAGGACGACGGCGGCATCTGGCTCGGCGACGGCGCAGCGCGGCGCGCGCGCTTCACCATCGCCGAGGGCGAGCGCCTCGAGGCGCGTGAATCCATCGCCGAGTTGCGCGCGCAAGGCCTGCGCGTGCACCTGTCAAGTGGTGACGGCGCCAGTTCGGTCGCGCGCTTTTCCGCCGCGCTCGGCATCGAGCATGCGCACGCGCGCCAGTCGCCAGCGGACAAGCTCGACTACGCACGCGCATTGCAGTCGCGCGGTCGGGTCGTGGCGATGGTCGGCGACGGGCTCAACGATGCCCCGGTCCTCGCCGGTGCCGACGTGTCGCTGGCCATCGGCGGCGGCGCGGCGCTCGCGCAACGCGCCGCGGACGTGGTCCTCGGCGGAAGTTCATTGCGCCGGGTACCCGATGCGATCGGCATCGCACGCAAGACCCGCCGCATCGTGCGCCAGAACCTGGCCTGGGCGCTCGGCTACAACCTGCTGGCCGTACCGCTGGCCGCGGCAGGCCTGGTGACGCCATGGCTCGCGGCGCTGGGCATGGCGCTATCCTCGCTGGCGGTGACCCTCAATTCCCTGCGCCTGGCCAGGCAGCGCACGCGATGAACATCCTGCTTTTACTGATACCGCTGAGCCTGCTGCTGATCGGCGTGGCGGTCGCGGTGTTCGTCTGGGCGGTGCGCCGCGGGCAGTTCGAGGACCTGGACACGCCGGCGCTCGACATCCTGCGCGACGACGAACACGAACGGAAGCGGGAACCCGGCCAGCGGCAGGAACCGGACGATGCCGGTTGACTGGCTGACCCTCGGCGCCGCGGCGCTGACCGGCCTGCTCGGCGGCGCGCATTGCGCGGCGATGTGCGGCGGCATCGCCACCGGTTTCTCCGCGCTGTCGCCGCGCGGCGGCTGGTGGCGGGCGGTGCAACCCAACCTCGGCCGCGTCCTCGGCTATGTGCTGGCGGGCGCGATCGTGGGCGGCATCGGCCACAGCCTGCTCGACCTGGCGCGCGTGCAATGGCTGTCGCTCGCGCTGCGCGCCGCCGTCGGCATCGTGCTGGTCGTTGCCGCGTTGCGCCTGCTCGGCCTCGGGCGCCACCTGGGTTTCAGCGCGACCACCGGCGTGCGCCTGTGGAACTGGCTGCGTCCGCTGCAACGCCGGCTGCTGCTGGCCGGCGACGGCAGCGGCAAGCGCATCGCGCTGGGCATGCTGTGGGGCTGGATGCCCTGCGGACTCAGCACGACGATGCTGGCCGCCGCCTGGTTTCAGGCCGATGCGCGCAACGGCGCGCTGACGATGGCGGCATTCGGCCTCGGCACGCTGCCGCTGATGGTGCCGCTGACCTGGTCTGGCGCGCGCCTGGGCCAGCGCCTGCAGCGCGGCGGTTGGCGCGTCGCCGCCGGCCTGCTGGTGCTTTGCGCAGGGCTGGTGGTGGTCGCGGCACCGTGGCTGATGCGGCACCCGGCGTTGCACGGCATCCTCGCGGCGCTGGGTTGCCTGCCGCCTGGTTGAAGTCGCGCGTCAGGCTTCCTGCACGCGCAACCACTGCACGATCCTGCGTGCGCCCGCGCCTTCGAGGTGGATGAAGCGCGCGCCGGCGCAGGACAGCCCCGCCTCGACGCGGGGATCCAGTACCTGGATGCCGGCCACGATTTCCTGGCGGCTGCCGTCGGCCATCGGCAATTCGAACTTCACCTGGTACAGCGTGTCCACCACCAGCGGCGCGGCGAGCAGCAACTTCAGCCCTCCCGCCGACAGGTCCAGCACGCGACCGAGCGTCCGCTCGGCCATCATGTCGATGACTGCCGGATTGCCGTGGACCGGGTGCCGGCGGCTGCGCCGGCCCTCGATGCCGGTGGCGGCGTTCATGCCGTCGCTCCGCTGGTTGCGGCGGCCGGGTGGCGCACGGTCCAGGCTTCGCCGCCGGCCATGAGGCGCGCGATCATGTCGACTTCGAGCATGACCTCCGGGCCATCGGAAACGCTGAGCAGGAGCCGCGCCGGATCGGCCATGTGCTCGCACACGCGCGCATGCAGGAACCCGCCGGTCCCCGACGAGAACGCGATGATCGCGCCGATGTCCATGGCCTGCAGGCGATCGAAACAGCGCTGCTCGCGCACGCCGCGCTGACGGGGAGGCGGCGCATCGCCGGCCTCCGCCTGGTCGTGACCGCCGTCGCCGCCGCTTTCCACCGCCGCGATCGCTTCGGCCGACACCGGCGTGGTCAGGCCGGCGGTCAGGCGGGTCGCATCGCCTTCGCCGTAACCGACCGAGGAAATCGCCTTGCGCAACCACGCGGTCGCTTCCTCGGGCGCGTCTTCGTTCTTCTCGCGCGCGGCTTCGAGCAGCGCATCGGCCGTCGCCAGGCACTCGCTCCACTGGCTGGAGTCGCGCCCATGGCGCATCAGGAAGCGCGCCACCGCCATCAGCGCTTCGCGCCGCTCGGCCTGCATCCCCTTGGGCAAGGCCGCTTCCGGCCCGAGCGCATCGGCGGCACGACTGACGGCCTGCAGTGCGTCCTGTTCCGAATCCTGGGCCACTGCGGTGGCCATCGGCGCGCCGCGGCGCAAGGGCACGTAGGCCAGCCCGGTGAGCACGCCGTTGTCGTCGAGCCAACCGTCGAGCGCTTCGGCGAAGTCCGGATACTGGTCCGCGAACTCGACGTCGTACATGCGGTACAACGCCATCCGCGTGTGACCGCACAGGCCTATGTGCTGCAAGGCTTCGGCCAGTGCCGCGCCGAAGGCGAACGGGCCGAACGGCAATGCGTCGGCCGCCAGCGCCGGGCGAGCGAGCAGCACGCCGAAACGTTGCCCCAGCAGCATCAGGTGCAGGCTCGCCGCGGAGGCGTTGCGGCGCGCGATCGCGGCCAGCGTGCTGTCCTCGCTGACGGCCTCATCGTCCATCAGGCGCAGCGATACCGATTGTTGCGATGGCGCGGGCTGGCCGGCCGGCGCCGCGCCGGGGATCTCGGCCATCGCCAGGCAGCGCCGGCGCAGCGCATCGATCAGGGCCGGTTGCGCGGCGGATCGACGGTACAACAGGATGCGTTGCGACTGGCGGCAGCAATCGGGTTGGTCGAACACCGAGGCGGGATTCTCGCCCAGTTGTTCTTCGAGTCGCTCGAGGAGCAAGCCGATGCCGTCGCCCAGCAGCCATGGCAACTGGTCGATGAGCTCCTCGATGATTTTTCCGGAGCGGATTGGGATCCCCTGCACGACGCGATTTTACTCCAGCAGCATGACTCCGGCGGCGGCGGCAACCGACGCCCAGAGGCCCGCGGCAACCCGCCAGCCGAAGCGCGCGCCGCCTGCAGCGAACGCGAGCACCGACTTGGAAGCCGCTGCGGCGGCAAGCAGCCCGACCACGCCCCATCGCGCATGTCCCGGCTGGATCCCCCCTGCGGCCGCGAGCTGCGCCACCGTCGCCGCGGCGGCATGCACTTCGGCCAGCGCAGCCAGCGTTGCCGCCGCCAGCGCGCCTGCATCACCGAACACCTGGCGCATCCATGCCGAAAGCAACAACACCACGGCGATCACGCCGGCCACGATCAGGGCATGGCCCAGACGGAACGCGCGGGCGGGCGGCTCGTCCGGAAGTTCGCCGCCCTTGTCTGTACCACGCAATCCGAACGCGCCCGCGGCCATGAGCACGAGGTGCGCGGCGGCAAGCGGCCACGCCAGGGATCGCAGCAAGCCGGGAGCGACCGCGCCGAGGATCGCGGACAGCAGCACGAGCGATGCCAGGTTGGACAGCAGCGCGGCCGCAACCGCCGGCACGAGGACGCCAGGTTGCTGGCGCACGCGACCGCCGAAACCGGCGACGGCCGCGGTGGACGAAGCGAAGCCTGCGAAGAATCCGGCCACCGGCAGCCCCCAGCGCACGCCGACCAGGCGCAGCGCCACGTGGCCGAGCATGCCCACGGCGAGGATGAGCAGGACCAGGCGCCACAACGTCTGTGGACGCAGCGCGCGCCACGGATCGATCGGGTGGTCGGGCAGCAGCGGCAGGACCACCAGTGCCGCGGCGGCGAGCAACAGCACGTCGTGGATCTCGCCTTCGCTGATGATCTCGCGCGCAAGCCGGCGCAGCGGCCGCTTGGCCTGGAGCAGGATCGCCGCAATGACGCCAAGGGCCGCGGCCACCGCCGGATCGCGCTGGGCGAAGGCGGCCAGCATCGGGGTCAGCAGCAGGGCCATCTCTCCGGTCAGGCCCGGGTCCTCGCGGTGGCTGGCCCAGTAGCTCGCGATCGCCAGCGCCGCCACGGCCACCAGCAGCACCGTGAGCGCTGCCGGACCCAGGCGCATCGCAACGGCGGCGGCCAGCGCAAGGACTGCATGGGTGCGCAGCCCCGCCCGGGTCGGCGCGGCGTCCCCCTGCGGGCCATGCCTTTCCCGCACCACGCCGATCAGCAGGCCGATCCCCAAGGCTGCCAGCCACCCGTTCAGATTGTCGTCCCAGCCCATCGCGCCCCCGTTCAGGTTGAAATGTTGCACCGCACCAAACCCCGTGCTATGTTGCACCGCACAACACCGGCAATCCCTGCCGGATTACCAGCAGGAGACCACCATGAACCAGTACAACGAGCAGTTCGCCAACGCGACCCGCCAGTTCGCCGACGCTGCCGCCGAGGCCAGCCGCCTGGCCCTGGCCAACGCCCAGGACATCTTCGGCCTGCAGCTTGCCGCCGTCGAGAAGAACGCCACCGCCACCTTCGCCTACCTGGGCGAGCTGGCCGAAGTGCGCGACGCCGAGGGCCTGAAGGCCGTGCTGCCGAAGGGCGTGCAGGTTGCGCGCGAGAACGTCGAGCGCGCGATCAGCGTCGGCCAGGAAGTCGTCGGCCGCACCATCAAGGCCAACGAAGCCATCGGCCAGGTCGCCAAGGGCCAGTTCGAGGCCGCCACCGCGCAGGCCAAGGCCGAAGCCGACAAGGTCGTGAAGGCCGCCAAGAAGTAAGAGCGGCGGAAACCGCGAAGCCTCCACCTTCGCAACACCAAAACCCCCGGCCTCGCGGCCGGGGGTTTTTTTATGTTGCAATCGGCCCCGACCCAGCGGACGGGGAGTTCCGATGGCAACCAACGACGCCTGCGCGAATTGCGGGGCGGCAATGCAGGGCGAGTACTGCGCCGCCTGCGGCCAGCGCCGCTTCCGTCCGGAGGACCGGCGCTTCGCCCACCTCGTCACCGAGAGCCTCGGCACGCTCACCGATCTCGATGGGCGGCTGTGGCGCAGCTTCCGCGCCCTGATGCTGCAACCGGGGCGCATCGCCCGCGACTGGATCGATGGCCGCCGCGCGTACTGGATCTCGCCGGTGCGCCTGTTCCTGCTGGCGAACCTGGTCTATTTCCTGGCGCCGGTGGTCACCGACCTGAACCTGCCGCTGCACAACCAGGTCCGCGGCGAAGCCTACCGGCAACTGCTGCCCGAACGCTGCGCCGATACGGACGGCGTGCCCAGGTGCCAGTGGGGCGGCCAGTACCACAGCCGGCTGACCGAGCCGCTGTTCATGCGCAAGCTCGCACGGGAACGCGATGAGGCTGCCGCCCGCGACGAGACCTTCGACGCACCGGGTTTCGAACATCGCTACAACGCGCAATCGGGTGCCATCGGCAAGCTGCTGGTGATCATCCACGTACCGTTCGTGGCGTTGATGCTGTGGCTGGTCGCCTGGCGCAGGAAGCCGCCGCGCTACTACGCCGAACACTTCGTGGCCGCACTCGGCCTGGTCACGTTCGTCCTGGTGCTGATGCCGCTGGTGAAGCCTTTGCTATGGCTGTACGTGCTGGGACACCGCGCGATCGGCCTGCCCGGCGCCGGGGTCGCGACGATTTTCGGCTACGCGTCGCTGGCGGTGATCCTCGCCCACTTTGCGCTGGCGTGCCGGCGCTGCTACGACAGTCGCTGGCCGGCGGCCACGCTACAGGGCGTGGCCGCGTTCCTGGCGCTCGGCATGGCCAGCATCTACGTCTACCGGCCGCTGCAGTTCGTGCTGGCGCTGTGGACGATGTGATCGACGATCATGTCCTGGGCACCTCGTCCATCCTGTCGCCCAGCATCCGCCGCACGACCACGTAGAACACCGGGATCAGCAGCAGGCCGAGGAAGGTGGCGAACAGCATTCCGCCGATCACGCCGGTGCCGATCGCGTGGCGGGCGTTGGCGCCTGCGCCGGACGAGATCGCCAGCGGGGTGACGCCCATGATGAAGGCGAACGAGGTCATCAGGATCGGGCGGAAGCGCAGCTTGGCCGCCTCGATCACCGCCTGCCGCAGCGGCTTGCCCGCCTTGCGCTCGGCGATGGCGAACTCGACGATCAGGATCGCGTTCTTCGCCGCCAGGCCGATGACGGTGATCAGGCCGATCTTGAAGTAGATGTCGTTCGGCAGGCCGCGCAGCAGGGTGAACACCACCGCGCCGAGCACGCCCAGCGGCACCACCAGCAGCACCGATACCGGCACCGACCAGCTCTCGTACAGCGCGGCCAGGCACAGGAACACGACCAGGATCGACAGCGCCATCAGCGCCGGCGTCTGGTTGCCCGACAGGATTTCCTGGAAGGACTGCCCCGTCCAGTCGTAGCCGAAGCCTTCCGGCAGGTCTTCGTCGACGATGCGCTGCATGGCCTGCATGGCTTCGCCCGAGCTGTGCCCCGGCGCCTGGTTGCCCACCACCTCGACCGCTGCATAGCCGTTGTAGCGGGTCAGCGACGGCGGCGCGACTTCCCAGTGCGAACTCACCACGTTGGACAGCGGCACCATCCGCGGCGTGCCGGTGCGCGCATCGGTGGCGTCCGGGCTGGGAGTGTAGAAGCGCGAAAGCGATTCCGGACCGTCGCGGAAGCCGGTATCGGCCTGCATGTTGACCCGCTTCACGCGGCCGGCGTCGACGAAGTCGTTGACGTAGACCGGCGCCAGCATCAGCTGGATCGCGCGATAGATGTCGCCGACCTCCAGGCCCATGGCCTGCGCCTGGATGCGGTCCACCTCGAGCTTCAGCTGCGGGGCGTCGGCCAGCGTGTTCGGTCGCACTGCCGTCAGCGCCGGATCCTGCGACGCCTTGCCCAGCAGCTGGCCCAGCGCCTGCGACAGCTCGGCGCGGCCCTTGCCGCCGCGATCCTGCAGGTACATGTCGAAACCGCCGAACGCGCCGAGGCCGTTCACCGTCGGCAGGTTGATCACGAAGATCTGCGCGTCGCGGATGCCGTACAGCGCCATGTTCGCGTTCTGGATGAACTCGGCGGCGTTGACGTCGCGCTCGTCCCAGTCCTTGAGCTTCACGAACGCCATGCCGACGTTCTCGCCCTGGCCGACGAAGCTGAAACCGGCGACCTGCATCATGCCGTCGTAGCCTTCCTGGGCCTCGAGCGTGGTGCGGACCTTCTCGAACACCGTCTTGGTGCGTTCCAGCGTGGCGCCGGGCGGCAACTGCACGATCGCCAGTGCGTAACCCTGGTCCTCCTCGGGCAGGAAGCTGCCGGGCAGGCGCGTGAACAGGAAGCCGCACAGCAGCGCCAGGCCGAGGAAGACGAACATCCAGCGCGGCGCATGCGCCACCGCGCCGCCGATGTGGCGCACGTAGGTGTTGCTGACCTTGCCGTAGATGCGGTTGAAGCCGCGGAATACGAAGTTCTCGCGGTGGTGGTCCTCGGTGGGCTTGAGCAGGGATGCGCACAGCGCCGGGGTGAAGCCCAGCGCGAGGAACGCCGAGAACGCCATCGCCAGCGCGATCGTGATCGCGAACTGCTTGTAGATCTCGCCGGCGCTGCCGCCCTGGAAGGCGCTGGGCACGAACACCGCCGCCAGCACCACCGTGATCGCGATCACCGCACCGCTGATCTGGCCCATGGCCTTGATCGTGGCGTCCTTCGGAGACAGCTTCTCCTCGGTCATGATGCGCTCGACGTTCTCGATCACCACGATCGCGTCGTCGACCACGATGCCGATCGCCAGCACCACGCCGAACAGGGTCAGCTGGTTGACTGTGAAGTCGAGCAGCCACAGGCCCAGGAAGGTGCCCAGCAGCGCGATCGGGATCACCAGCGCCGGGATCAGCGTGGCGCGGAAGTTCTGCAGGAAGATCAGCATGACCAGGAACACGAGGACGAAGGCCTCGACCAGGGTCTTGACCACTTCCTCCACCGACACCTCGACGAAGCTCGAGCTGTCGTACGGCGCGAACCAGGTCACGCCCTGCGGGAAGGTGGTCTGCAGCTGCTCCATCCGCTCCTTCACCGCCTCGGCCACGCCCAATGCATTGGAACCGGGCGCCAGCTGCACGGCGAAGCCGGCCGCGGGCGTGCCGCTCCAGCGCAGGTCGAAGCCGAACGCCGAGGCGCCCTTCTCGATCCGGGCCACGTCGCGCAGGCGCACCGCGCTGCCGTCGCGGTTGGCGCGCAGCACGATCGCGCCGAATTCCTCGGCGCTACTGAAGCGGCCTTCGGCGGTGACGGTGGCGGTGAACGCGGCGCCTTCGGGCGCCGGCTCCGAGCCGACCTTGCCGGCGGCGAACTGCACGTTCTGCGCGCGCACCGCGTTGAGCGCGTCGGTGGCCGACAGGCCGAACGCGCGCAGCTTGTCCGGGTTGAGCCAGATGTTCATGGCGTACTCGCCGCCGAACAGCTGGGTGTTGCCGACGCCGGGCACGCGCGCGATCTGGTCGAGCACGCGCGCGGCGATCAGGTCGGAAAGCGCGTTCTTGTCGAACGCCGGGTTCTCCGAGCGCAACGCCACCACCATCAGGAAGCCGGAGTTGGCCTTGGCCACCACCACGCCCTGCTGGGTGACTTCCGACGGCAGGCGCGGGGTCGCCAGCGCGACCTTGTTCTGCACCTGCACCTGGGCGATGTCCGGATCGGTGCCCGGACGGAAGGTCAGGGTGATCGACGATCCGCCGCTGGAGCTCGACGAGGAGCTGAAGTACTCCAGGTTGTCGATGCCGGTGAGCGTCTGCTCGATCACCTGGGTGACCGCGCTTTCCGTGGTTTCCGCGCTGGCGCCGGGATAGTTGGCGTTGACCACGACCTGCGGCGGCGCGATGTCCGGGTACGACTCCACGCCCATGCTGTTGATCGCGAGCATGCCGCTGAGCGCGATGAGGATCGCGATCACCCAGGCGAAGACCGGGTGGTTGATGAAGAAACGTGACATGGATCAGCCCTCGGCCGGGGCCGGCGCCGCGCCCTGCTGCGCGGGCGGCTGGCCTTCGGCCTGCATCGGCGCTGCCGTCGCCGGCTGGCCGGGAATCGCGCGCTGCAGGCCGGAGACGATCACCTGGTCGCCGTTGGCAACGCCCTTGCGCACGACCCAGTCGCTGCCCTGCGCACGCTCGATTTCGATGTCCTTGCGCACGACGACGCCGTCGGCGCCGACCACCAGCACGTAGGCGCCGGTCGCGTCGCGCTGCACGGCCGCCTGCGGCACCAGGAACACGTTGGCTTCCGAACCCAGGTCGGCGTCCAGGGTGACGAAAGTGCCCGGCAGCAGCACGCCGTCCGGATTGGGCACGCGTGCGCGCAGCTGGACCGCGCCGGTGGCCGGATCGACCACGTCGCCGGAGAAGTCGAGTTCGGCGGGGATCGCATACGGCGTGCCGTCGGGCAGCAGTACCCGCACGCTGGCGTCCTCGCGCGAAACACCCTCGCTGCGGATCTGGGCGACTTCGGCGACGCTCATCGAGAAGTCGATGTACATCGGATCGAGCTGGTCGACGGTCGTCAGCAGGGTGGCTTCACCCTGCCCGACGAGCGCGCCCTCCGTGACCTGCTGCTTGCCGGCGCGGCCGCTGATCGGTGCGGCGACGGTGGCATAGCCCAGGTTGATGCGCGCGGCCTGCACCGCGGCCTCGGCCGCCTGTACCGCGGCGGCGCTGCTGCGCTCGGCCGCCAGCGCGTTGTCGTAGTCCGACTGCGAGATGAACTTGCCCTCGATGAG
>NZ_JARUVM010000026.1 GCF_029763755.1 Luteimonas sp. 8-5 | reverse complement strand
GGCATTGCGCGCCGACGGCGTCCGCATCGTCATGGCCACCGGCGACGCCCAGGGCACCGCGGCGGCCGTCGCGCGGGAGCTGGGCATCGACGAGGTCCATGGCGAGGTCAGGCCGGGGGACAAGGTCGCCCTGGTCCGGCGCCTGCAGTCGGAAGGCTTGCGGGTGGCCATGGCCGGCGACGGCATCAACGACGCACCTGCGCTGGCGGCGGCCGATGTCGGCATCGCCATGGGCACCGGCACGGACGTGGCCATGTCCAGCGCCCAGGTGACCCTGGTGAAAGGCGACCTGGGCCGCATCGGCACCGCGCGCCGGATTTCCGCCGACACGGTGCGCAACATGCGCCAGAATCTGGGTTTTGCGTTCCTGTACAACGCCATCGGCGTGCCGGTCGCCGCTGGCGTCCTGTACCCGACGTTCGGCCTGCTGCTGAGCCCGATGCTGGCGGCGCTGGCCATGAGCCTGAGCTCGGTGTCGGTGATCACCAACGCCTTGCGGCTGGGCCGGGGCGGTGCCAACCATCCCTGACTTGACATAATATGCATTATGCGAAGTCATGGATGGGTGCTCGGGAGCCCCACTACGGGTCAGGCAGCTCCTTTCAAGGCCCCCAGCGTGGCGAAACCCGCCCCGGTGGCCAGCAAGGACCCACCCACGTGCAACCCCACATGGGCCAGCGCCCAGCCGTACTGTTGGCGCGACAGCAGCTCGAAAGCTTCGGCGGAAAATGCCGAGAACGTCGTCAGCGCGCCCAGGAAGCCGGTGACGATCAACAGCCGGACCTGCGGCGACACGCCAGGTTCCAGCGCGAACCACGCCAAGGCCAGGCCCACCAGGTATCCGCCAACGATGTTGGCCACGAGCGTGCCAGGCGGCAGCTGCGGCCACAGCGCATTGAGGGCTGACCCCAGTCCCCAGCGCAACCAGGCGCCCATCGCCGCGCCGGCACCCACCGCCAGGAAGCCACCCGGGTTGAAGGTCCCCGTCATCGGCCGATGATCCCACTCACCGCGGGTGGTCGCCAACCGCAACGGGCGGCAGCGACGCGTAGTACGCGGCGACGTCGGCAATGTCGCGATCGCTCAGCCCGGCTGCGGCGCGCTCCATGATCGGCGCATAACGCGTGCCGCCGCGCCCGCCATCGCGGAACAGGCGCAGCTGCAGCGCGAGATAGCCGGCGTACTGGCCGTCCAGCCGTGGATACATCCGGTTGCGCTCGCCAGGACCAGCCCCGGGTCCATGGC
>NZ_JARUVM010000025.1 GCF_029763755.1 Luteimonas sp. 8-5 | reverse complement strand
AATGTCGCGATCGCTCAGCCCGGCTGCGGCGCGCTCCATGATCGGCGCATAACGCGTGCCGCCGCGCCCGCCATCGCGGAACAGGCGCAGCTGCAGCGCGAGATAGCCGGCGTACTGGCCGTCCAGCCGTGGATACATCCGGTTGCGCTCGCCAGGACCAGCCCCGGGTCCATGGCAGGCGGCGCAGGCCGGAATCCGGCGCATGCCGTTGCCCCGTTCGGCCAGGCGGCGGCCGCGGGCAACGGCCTCCGCCGCTGCCGGGGCCCGCACCGGGACCGAAGCCGCCTTCGCCGGCTGCTTCGCATAATGTTCCGCCATCGCCCGTCGCTCGTGTTCGTCCAGATCGGCAGCCACCGGCTGCATGATCCCGCTGCGCCGCTTGCCGCTCGCGTAGGCCTCGAGGCTGGCCAACAGGTACGCGCCTTCCTGCCCGGCAAGCCTGGGGAACGCATCGGTGCCCCGCCCGCTGCCGTCGCGCCCGTGGCAACGCGCGCAGTCGCCCAGGACGCTGTCGTCGTCGCCATCCACCCCGTAGGCCAGCTGGCGGAAGCGCTGCGGCGACATGCCCTCGATCTGCTCCAGGAACGCCACCATCGCCCAGACTTCGTCGCCGCGCCCACGCGTGCCCCAAGCCGGCATCGCGGTGTACTTGATGCCGTGGTCGACCACCCAGAACAGTTCCTCCGGCGTCATCCGGCCCAGTTTCTCCGGCAGGAATGGCGGCGTCGGCGTCATCTGCCGAACCACGTGCCGCCGCGGAACCCCGGGGGCGCCGTGGCAATCCATGCAGGCGGTGGCGTAATGCCCTGCCCCCTTCTGCAGCAAGGCAAGATCGTCCAGCGGCGGCGCCCGCAGTTTCATCGCGCGCACTTCGACCGCGCGCGACATGGCCGAGTGCAGCAGCACGCGGGTCACCGGCCAATGGCCTGCGTCGGCTGCCACCGGCGCCATGCCGGCGGCAACGAACATCAGGGCACCGGCAGCGAGCAGCACCACGACCAGCACCGCATGGCGCAACAACAAGCGGAACCGCAGGCGCCGCCGGCGCCTGGAGCGCACGCGTTTCATCCGTGCGCCTCCTGCCGTGGATGCAGCAACCGCTGCAGCAGCACCAGGGCGCCGACCATGTACGACAGGCCACCGATGACAAGCATCAGGACCCCGCCGACATGCTGGTCGTGCAAGGCGTCGGCGGGAGCACCGTGGCCCGCGTGCACGTAGAGCACGCGGCTGGACATCGCCAGCAGCACGCCCAGCAAGGTCATGTGCGTTGCCGTCAGCAACAGCGCCAGCGTGCCGGCGGCAGCGCGCTCGCGCGAAGGCACGCGTCCCTGGCCGAGTGCCGCAAGCCACAACAGCATGCCCGCGCCGAGGAAGCTGGCCTGCTCGAGCACCATCGCCACGGCACTGGTGCGCCCGAGCGTGTGCAAAACCGGCGCGTGCCAGGCCCACACGAGCAGGAACTCGATCACCGAAGCGAACAGCACCCACCACGGTGCCGCCATCCACCCGCGCGGCCAGCGCCGTGCAGGATCGAAACGGGTATCCGCGATCGCGGCCGCCAGCAGCGGCGCCGCCAGCGCGACCACGCCCATGTGCATGGCCATGTGCGCAGCGAACGAATGGCGGGACAGTGCCGGCAGCGGCCCGAACCAGAGCAGCGCCAGCAGCGCGACGCCGGAAATCGCCTGGGCGTGGCGCAGGCTCATCGGCAATCCCCGATGATCGCGATCGCCAGCGCCGAGTACAGCACGGCGACGGCACTCAATCCGCACAGCAGCAGGCTGGCCAGGCCGAGGAACCGGCTGCGGTCGCCCGTACCGGGCCCGTCGTGCGGCACTGCCGCCCTGCCCCGGCGATGCGCGCGCCAGCCGCGCCAGCCGAATCCCGCGATCACTACCAGGGCGACCGCAGTCAGTACCCAGAGCGCGATCCGTGCCTCGCCCAGCGCGGCCACGCGCGACATCTTCGCGCACCACACCGCGGCCAGCACATAGCAGGCCAGGAAATGCAGTGCCCATGTCGCCGGGCCCGCGACCAATGTCCATGGACTCTTCATGCGAGCAACGGGAATCCGGCGATCGCCGCTACCGTCACCAGCAGCGTGATCGCGGTGAAGTGCCAGTACAGCACGACGTTGTGGATGTCGATGTCGTAACGCGCGGTCAGCCGCCCGGCGACACGGCGCGCGATGCAGTACAGCAGCATCAGCACGCCTGCCGCGACGTGCACGATGGTCCAGGCCGACAGCAGCCACACCGTGGCCGGATACACATGCGTGGCCGGATCCATCGCGTGCGTCATCGGGCCGGCGAACAACGCCGCGATCGAGGCCAGCGCCATCAGTACCGCCGCCGCGCCGCATGCGTGGAACGCCGTTGCCTTGTCGCGCCGGTTGCAGGCCCGCGCGGCCAGCGTCGCCAGCCAGGCCCCGAGGCCCGCGGCCAGAGCAATGGACGGCCATGCGACGCCTGGCCCGACGGCCGATGCAGTAGCGAAGTCGTCGTGGATGGTCCAGAAGTACAGGTAGCCGAAGACCAGGCTGGCGAACGCGGTCATGTCGCCGATCATGGTGATGAACATCGCCCACCAGCCGACCGACTTCGGCCCCGAGGCATACAGCGGGAGCACCAGGTCGCGACCGACGTCCTTTTTCGCCTTCTCCGGAATCCTGGCGGTCCCAGTCCACAGCCAGGCGACGATCACGGCGATCGCCAGCAGCCCGCTGATCGCCGCCGGCACGTACAGGTGGAACACCGGGAAGACGAAGGCGCCACCGGTGAACACGGCAGCCCACAGGGTCAGGAAGGTCGGGCCGGGAACGCGCAGGCACTGTTCCGGTTGCGCGTCGGATACCGAGGTCACCAGGGTTTCACGCTCCAGTTCCGGCGCGTCGCCCAGGTAGTAGCGGCCCGCCTCCGTGTCGGTGGCCAGGCCCGGCTGGTCCCAGAGCGGATAGCGCGACTGCACGATGGGAATCGAACGCAGGTTCCAGGGCGGCGGCGGCAGTTCGCCCAGCCATTCCAGGGTGCCGCCCCGCCACGGATCGCGCCCGTCGTTGCCGCGCCGCCTGGCCGTGCGCAGCGCATCGAACAGGAGCAATGCGAAGGAGGCGGCAAGCACGAGCGCGCCGATCGTCGACACCAGGTTCGGCAGGTCCAGCCCCTGCCCTGCGTGGTAGGTGTAGACCCGGCGCGGCATGCCCATCAGCCCGCTCAGGTGCATCGGCAGGAAGGCGATGTTGAAGCCGGCGAACATCAGCCAGAAAACCCACTTGCCGAGTGCATCGGAAAGCTTCCGGCCGAACACCAGCGGGAAGTAGTAGTAGGTGCCGGCCACCACCGGGAACACCATCCCGCCGATCAGCACATAGTGCAGGTGCGCGACCACGAAATGGGTGTCGTGCGCCTGGAAGTCGAACGGCGCCAGCGCCACCATCACGCCGGTCAGGCCGCCGAGGACGAAGATCACCAGCGCACCGAGCACGAACAGCATCGGCACCGAACGCGCCAGGCGGCCGGCCAGTACCGTCGCCAGCAGTGCGAAGATCTGGATGCCGGTGGGCAGTGCGACGGCCTGCGAGGCCGCCGAGAAGAACGCCAGCGAGATGTTGGGCATGCCCGTGGTGAACATGTGGTGTACCCACAGACCGAAGCTGAGGAACCCGGTACCGACGGCCGCAAGCACGATCCAGCTGTAACCGACGACCGGGCGCCGGGCGAAGGTCGGCACGATCATCGCCACGAGCGCAATCGCCGGCAGGAAGATGATGTAGACCTCCGGGTGGCCGAAGATCCAGAACAGGTGCTGCCACAGCAGCGGATCGCCGCCGCGCGCCGGGTCGAAGAACGGCCACCCGGCCATGCGCTGCAGCTCGAACATCAGGTCGCCGGCGATCAGCGGCGGGAACGCGAAAAGGATCATCGCGCCGACCACCAGGATGTACCACGCATACAGCGGCATCAGGTGGATGCGCATGCCCGGCGGGCGCATCTTCAACACGCCCACGATCAGTTCCACCGCCGCGGCGATCGAGGCGATCTCGATGAAGCTGAGTCCCAGCAGCCACACGTCGGGGCCGTAACCGCCTTCGAACTCGGTGCTCAGCGGCGGATACATGAACCAGCCGCTGCGCGGCGCCGCGTCGAACAGGATCGAGCCGGCCACGAACACGCCGCCAATGAGGAAGCACCAGAAGCCGAACGCCGACAGCCGCGGAAACGGCAGGTCGCGCGCCCCCAGTAACGACGGCAGCACCAGGATCGCGAAGGCCTCGAAGATCGGCACCGCGAACAGGAACATCATCACCGAGCCATGCAGCGTGAACAGCTGGCTGTAGGTGTCCGCATCCACCAGGTCGTTGTCGGGCACGGCCAACTGCAACCGGATGAGCACCCCGAGCAACCCGGCGAACAGGAAGAACCCGATCGCCGTGGCCGTGTACCAGCGCCCGACCACGGTGTTGTTGACCGAAGACCAGTAACGCCAGCCTTGTGGCGTCTTCCAGGCGGTGCGCAGGCGGTCGAGCGCGGAATCGTTCATTGCAGCGACTCCAGCCATGCGGCGATGGCGCGCACGTCCTGCGCCGGCAACATGTCGAACGCGGGCATCAGTGCCTCTGGCTTGGCGTGGTGCGGCGCGTTGATCCAGCGTCGCAGGGATTCCCCGTCGTTGGGCAAGGTGCCGGCCGCCAGTTCCAGGCGCGAACCGAGATGGGTGAGGTCCGGTCCCACCTCGCCAACGGCTGCAGTACCGCGGACAGTGTGGCAGCCGCCGCAGCCGTTGCCGAGGAAAGCCGCCCTGCCCCGCTGCGCCAGCGCGCCTGGCGGCTCCGCCGCTGGCGCGGCCTGGGCTTGCAGCCATCGGTCGAAGTCGCCGCGCGGCATCGCCACGGCCAGGAAACGCATGTGCGCGTGCGAGGCGCCGCAGAACTCCGCGCAGACGCCGCGGAACACGCCTGCGCGTTCGGCGCGCAGGACCAGGTGCGTGTCGCGCCCCGGGATCATGTCGACCTTGCCGGCCAGCGCGGGGATCCACAGCGAGTGGATCACGTCGGGACTGGACAGCGTCAGCACGACCGCTTCGCCCACCGGCAGCCGCAACTCGTTGGCGCTCGGGACCACGCCGCCATCCGGCGACTCATAGGCGACGCGCCACCACCACTGCTCGCCGGAGACCCGGACGCGCAATGCATCGGGCGGCACCTCGGCGCGCAGCGGCGGCATCAGCAGCAAGCCGTATGTCAGCAAGGCGCCCAGGACGACGGTCGGCACCATTGCGCCGCCGACAATGATCAGCCAGCGCGCCTTGCGTTCGGCTGCTGGTGCCCGCCGCCTCATCGCATGCCAGGCGATGAGGCAGACCACGGCCCACGCCAGTACCGCGCCGATCGCCATGATCCAGAACAGGTGCAGGATCGTGCCGGCCTCGGCGCCACCGGGAACAAGCGCCGACAGCGCGGGTTCGGAAGGATCTCCCACAGGCTCCTCGTCGCACGGGTGCGCGAACGCCAGCCTGCAGGGGTCCCGCGTTAGGGCTCGTGAAGGCCGCGTGCTTCCCTGCGCGCCTTGCGCAACGCGTCGAGCTTGTCCTTGAGCTTGATCTCGAGGCCGCGTTCCACCGGCTCGTAGTACACGCGTTCGCCCATCGCGTCCGGGAACCCGGTCTGGCCCAGGGCGACGCCGCCTTCGGCGTCGTGGTCGTACTGGTAGCCCTTGCCGTGGCCGAGCTGTTTCATCAGTTTCGTCGGCGCATTGCGGATGTGCATCGGTACCGGTTGCGAGCCGTGCTGCTCGACATCGCGACGGGCGGCGTTGAACGCGGCATAGGCTGCGTTGGACTTCGCGGTGCTGGCCAGGTAGATCACCACCTGGGCCAGGGCCAGGTCGCCTTCCGGACTGCCCAGGCGTTCGTAGGCGTCCCAGGCGTCGATCGCCATCGGCAGTGCGCGCGGGTCGGCCAGGCCGATGTCCTCCACTGCCATGCGGGTCAGGCGCCGCGCCATGTAGGCGGGATCGGCGCCGCCGTCGAGCATGCGCGCGAACCAGTACAGCGCGGCGTCGGGATTGGAGCTGCGCACGGACTTGTGCATCGCCGAGATCTGGTCGTAGAACTGGTCGCCGCCCTTGTCGAAGCGACGGGTGCGGTCGGCCAGCACCTGGGCGAGCGTGGCGTCGGTGACGGTGCCGCCCTCCTCCACCACCTCGGCGGCGATCTCCAGCAGCGTGAGTGCCCGGCGCACGTCGCCGTCGGCGGCCTGGGCGATCAGTTGCAGCTGTTCGTCGCCCACATGAAGGTCGCGGTCGCCGAGTCCGCGCTCCGCATCGGCCAGGGCCTGGCGCAGCGCCACGGTGATGTCCTCGACCGACAGCGCTTCCATCACGTGCACGCGGCAGCGCGACAGCAGCGCCGAGTTCAATTCGAAGGAGGGGTTCTCGGTGGTCGCGCCGACGAACAGGATGCTGCCGCGCTCGATGTGCGGCAGGAACGCGTCCTGCTGCGCCTTGTTGAAGCGGTGGACCTCGTCCACGAACAGCACGGTGCGCCGCCCCTGGTCGAAGCGGGCGCCGGCTTCGGCCAGCACCTGGCGGACCTCGGGAAGTCCCGACAGGACTGCCGAGATCGCGCGGAACTCCGCGTCCGCGTACTGCGCCAGAAGCAGCGCAAGCGTGGTCTTGCCGCAACCCGGCGGGCCCCACAGGATCATCGAATGCACGCGGCCGGACTCGATCGCGCGGCGCAGGGCCGAACCCGGCGCGAGCAACCGCCGCTGCCCGACCATCTCGTCGAGGCTGCGCGGGCGCATGCGCTCCGCCAGGGGTTTGAGCGCGGCGTTGTCCGCGGCGAGGAGGTCGTCGTTGCCGATCGTCGGTGGGGCGCTACGTCGTGGCATGCGCCAAAGATACCCGTTGCGCCCGCCGGCGGGTCAGCCGCCGTTGTCCTGTCCGTCGTAGCCCAGTTCGTAATCCAGGCGCAGCCACTGGCCGTTGCGGGGGTCGTACAGCGCCCGCACCGTGGCCTGCGTGCTGCCTTCGGCGCCGAAGTGCGCACTGCCGTCGGCCACCAGCGCCATCAGGTCGCCGGCGCTGCGCGACTCCACGTCCGCCAGTTCGATGCTGGCCGGCTGGCTGGCGAACTCGGCGCGCAGGCGACGCGTGGCCTCGGCTTTCAGTTCAGCCGCCAGTTTCGCGTCGACTTCGAAGGCGATGTCCCGGGGCGCCTGCATCTGCAGGGCGGTGGTCGTCGCACGCCCCGTTTCCAGGTCGTACAGGGCCACGGCATCGAAGTCGATCCAGTCGCCGGCATCGTCCAGCAGGATGCGGCCGCGTGCATGGACCTCGCGTTGCGCTGGGCCGGCGGGATCGATGTCCAGGCCGGCCAGGCGGATGCGCACGTCGCGCTGCGGAAAGCCTTCGCGGATCGCGGTGCGTAGTGCAGCCGACAGCTGCGTGCGGTCCGGTGCGACCTCGACTGCCGGCCGGTCGATGCGCACGGTATCCGCACCTTGCGCCTGCACGTAATCCTGCCCCGGCAACAATCCGGTGGCGACCAATGCGGCGATGGCGAGGAACTGGCGCATGGCGACAATCTGCCGCGCAAGCCGTGCAGGGTCCGTGAGTCGCGCTCGCGGAATCCTGCAGGTTTCGTCACCCCTCGATCACGTCCAGGCCCGGAGGCGGATCGAAGCTGAACGTGGACTTGGTGAACGCGGGATTGCGGTTCCATTGGCCGAAGTCGATCACGCTCTTCTGCCCGAGTGCGTCGGTGAACTGCATCTTCTCCAGGCCGTGGGCGCCGAAGCCCAGGCGCGCGGATTCGAACGCCGCGCCTTCGCCGTTGCGCGGCTTCAGGCTCAGCCACTCGAGGCCGTCGGCCTTTCCGGCTTCGGCGACGATGTAGTCGCTGTCCAGGCGCTCGGGATCGATCAGCGCCGCGAGCGGGCTACCCTGTTCGGCCGCTCCTTGTGCCCGGCGCGTGGCCTGTTCGAGGTCCGGGTCGTACACCCAGACATGCTTTCCGTCGGCAACGATCAGCTGCGTGTAGGGCTTGCGGTACTCCCAGCGGAACAGGCGCGGCGCCGACAGGGCGACCTCGCCGCTGGAGGACTCGCGCAGCTTGCCGTTCGGGTCGAAGACCTGCTGGGTGAACGGGGCTTGCAGACCCTTGACGTCCCTGGTGAACGCGGCCAGGTCGTCGCGCGCGCCGGCGAAGGCGGTCGAGGCGAACATGGCGCCGATGGCGATGGCAGCTCGTGCGATACGTTTCATGTCCCGAAGTCTGCCGGTGGAAACCTGAACCGGGCATTGCAGTAGCGGCGGAAGATGCGCCGGGGCATCGCGGCTTCCGCCGCTCCTACGACGCCGGCGGTGGTGGCGCCAGCACGGTGCGGTCGCCGTTGTGCTCGGGCGGCGACACCACTCCCGCGGCCTCCATGGCCTCGACCAGGCGCGCGGCGCGGTTGTATCCGATCTTCAGCCGCCGTTGCACGCCGGAGATCGAGGCGCGCCGGGTCTCGGTGACGATGCGCACGGCCTCGTCGTACAGCGGGTCCGATTCGTCCCCCGCCCCGCCGCCGCTCTCGGGCAGCCCGGTCGCGCCGACCACGGTCCCGTCGCCCAGCGACTGCACTTCCTCGAGCACGCCTTCCATGTACTGCGGGCCGTCGCTGCTCTGCTTCAGGTGCTCGACCACGCGATGCACCTCGTCGTCGCTGACGAAGGCGCCGTGGATGCGCTCGGGCATCGCCGTGCCCGGCGGCAGGTACAGCATGTCGCCGTGGCCCAGCAGGGTTTCGGCGCCGCTCTGGTCGAGGATGGTGCGCGAGTCGATCTTGCTCGAGACCTGGAACGCGATGCGCGTCGGGATGTTCGCCTTGATCAGCCCGGTGATGACGTCGACCGACGGCCGCTGCGTCGCCAGGATCAGGTGGATGCCGGCGGCGCGCGACTTCTGCGCCAGGCGCGCGATGAGCTCCTCGACCTTCTTGCCGACGATCATCATCATGTCGGCGAACTCGTCGATGATGATGACGATGAACGGCAGCGTCTCCAGCGGACGCGGCGCCTCGTTCAATTCGGCGTTGGGCTTGAACAGCGGATCCATCAGCGGCTGGCCGCTGTCGATGGCGTCCTTGACCTTCTTGTTGAAGCCGCCCAGGTTGCGCACGCCCACCGAGGACATCAGCTTGTAGCGCCGCTCCATCTCGGCCACGCACCAGCGCAGGCCATTGGCGGCCTCCTTCATGTCGGTGACCACGGGCGCGAGCAGGTGCGGGATCCCCTGGTAGACGCTGAGCTCCAGCATCTTCGGGTCGATCATCAACATCCGCACGTCCTGCGGGCTGGCCTTGTACAGCAGCGACAGCACCATCGCGTTGACCGCCACCGACTTGCCCGAGCCGGTGGTACCGGCGACCAGCAGGTGCGGCATGCGCGCCAGGTCGGCCACCGTCGGCCGGCCGGCGATGTCCTTGCCCAGCGCCAGGGTCAGCGGGCTGGGCGACTTGTCGTACTCGCGGGACCTCAACAGCTCGCTGAGGAAGATCATCTCGCGGTGCGAGTTGGGGATCTCCAGGCCGATCACCGACTTGCCCGGGATCACGTCCACCACGCGCACCGACTTCACCGACAGGCCGCGCGCGATGTCCTTGTCCAGCGAGGAGATCTGGCTGACCTTGACCCCCGGCGCCGGCTCGATCTCGAAGCGCGTGATCACCGGTCCCGGGTACGCACCGACCACCTGCGCGTCGATGCGGAAATCCTTGAGCTTGAACTCGATCTGCCGCGACAGCGTTTCCAGGGTCTGCTCGTCGTAGCCCTTGGCCTGCGGCTTG
Source organism: Luteimonas sp. 8-5 (assembly GCF_029763755.1). GTDB lineage: Bacteria > Pseudomonadota > Gammaproteobacteria > Xanthomonadales > Xanthomonadaceae > Cognatiluteimonas. The sequence continues at coordinate 42,736 of NZ_JARUVM010000025.1, read as the reverse complement.
GGGTCGTCGAGCATCGCCAGCGGCGGAATGCCCGAGCCGTCGCCGACATGGAACAGCGGGATCTGCTGTTCGCGCTTGGCCCGGTCGCTCTTCTCGACCACGGTCGGGGCCGGCGGCTCGATCTTCACTGGGGCGCGTTTCGCCCGCAGTTCGGTGTCGTAGCGCCGCACCTCCTCGCGTTCCTCGCGCAGCTCGCGGGTCTGCTGCCACTTGTCCGCCTCGCGGCTGGACACCCGCGCCAGCTTCGCCACCAGGTCCGGGATGGCCAGGGTCCACTTGCCGATGCGGTCCATCACCGCCAGCCATGACAGGCCGGTGGCCAGGGTGACCGAGACCAGGAGCAACGCGAGCAGGAAAAGGTTGCTGCCCATCGGGCCGAAGCCGCGGTACAGCGAGGGGCCGACCAGCTGCCCGAGGATGCCGCCGGCACCGCCGGAAAAGTCCTCCACCGCCCCGATGCGCAGCTCGAGCAGGCCCGCAGCCGACACCAGGAAACCGATGATGCCGACCAGGCGCAGGGCCGGGCCGAGGTCGGCGTCGCCATCGCCGTCGGTGTCCATGCCAGACAGCGCGATCCAGGCGATCAACCCGAGCACGAACGGCAGCAGGAAGGCGACGAAACCGGTGAGGTACAGCAGGACATCGGCCAGCCAGGCGCCGACGCGGCCGCCGACGTTGTGCAGTGGCGCGGTGACGCTGCCCGAGTGCGACCAGGCCGGATCGGTCGGCGAATAGGTGACCAGGCTGGCCAGCAGGTACAGCAGCAGCGGTGCGACCAGGATCAGCGCGATGTCGCGCCACAACCGCTGGCGACGCGTCATGGGCGCGCCACGCCTGGCCTCCGCCGCGGCGGAGGCCGGTTTCCTGCGGTTGGCCGTTGCCGACGTCAGAGCTTCATGTCCATCAGGGCCGGGTGCACGAGCTTGCCGCCTTCGACGTTGATGCCGCGCACCAGCGCGTCGTTGTCGCGCCAGGCCGAGCCGGAGGCCAGCTTGTTCACCCACGGCAGGATGGCCGCGCAGATCGCCTGCGAGGACGTCTGCGGCACCGCGCCGGGCATGTTGGTCACGCAGAAGTGGGTCACGCCCTCTTCCACGTAGGTCGGTTCCTTCCAGGTGGTCGGGCGCGACGTTTCGAAGCAGCCGCCCTGGTCGATGGCGATGTCGACGACCACGCTGCCGTCCTCCATGCCGCGCAGCATCTCGCGGGTCAGCACCTTGGGCGCCTTGGCGCCGGTGACCAGCACCGCGCCGACGACCAGGTCGGCGGCGGCCACCTTGCTGGCAACCACGTCGTGGTACGGGTACAGCGCAGTGACGTTGTTGCCCAGGCGCATCATCTCGTCCATGCGGTCCTGGCGCATCTCGAACACGGTGACGTTGGCGCCGGCGGCGGCGGCCAGCGCGGCGGAAGCGCCACCGGCCTTGCCCGCACCGAACACCACCACGTTGCCGCGCTCGGTCGACGGCAGGCCACCGAGCAGCTTGCCCTTGCCGCCCATCGGCTGGTGCAGCAGGTGGGTGCCGACCTGGACGCCGATCTTGCCGGCGATCACCGACATCGGCGCCAGCAGCGGCAGGTCGCCGTTGGGCAGCTCGACGGTCTCGAACGCGACGCCGGTCAGGCCGATGTCGAGCAGCTTGCGGGTCAGCTCCGGTTCGGCCGCCAGGTGCAGGTAGCAGAACAGCAGGTGGTCGCGACGCAGGTGCTGCAGGTCGCCGGCGATCGGCTCCTTGACCTTGACGATCATTTCGCCCTTCTCGTACAGCGACGCCGCGTCCGGCGCGATCTTCACCCCGAGGCGCGTGTATTGCTCGTCCGAAAAACCGCTCTTGATGCCGGCGCCCTGCTCCAGCCACACCTCGTGGCCACGCTTGACCAGGTCACCCGCCGCGGCGGGAACGAGCGCAACGCGCCCTTCGAGGGTCTTGGTTTCCTTGGGGACGCCGATACGCATGTCTTTCTTGGGCCTCGGATTCGGGGGAGGATTAAGGGGATAATGGCCGGACGATTATACCCACGGCCCCCTCTTACATGACTGCATCCAAGCACTGCCGACTTCTCATCCTGGGTTCCGGCCCCGCCGGCTGGACCGCCGCCGTCTACGCGGCCCGCGCCAACCTCAAGCCCGTCGTCGTGACCGGCCTGCAAATGGGCGGCCAGCTCATGACTACCACCGAAGTCGACAACTGGCCGGGCGATGCGCACGGACTCATGGGGCCGGACCTGATGGCACGGATGCAGGCCCACGCCGAGCGCTTCGACACCGAGGTCGTGTTCGACCACATCCATACCGCCGACCTGTCGCAGCGGCCTTTCCGCCTGACCGGCGACAACGGCACCTACACCGCCGACGCCCTGGTCATCGCCACCGGCGCCACCGCCAAGTACCTGGGCCTGGAGTCGGAGGAGAAATTCAAGGGCCGCGGCGTTTCCGCCTGCGCCACCTGCGACGGCTTCTTCTACAAGGACCAGGACGTGGCCGTGGTCGGCGGCGGCAACACCGCGGTCGAGGAAGCGCTGTACCTGTCCAACATCGCGCGCAAGGTCTACCTGGTCCACCGCCGCGACACCCTGCGCGCGGAAAAGATCATGCAGGACAAGCTGCAGGCGAAGATCGACACGGGCAAGATCGTGCCGGTCTGGCACCACGTGGTCGACGAGGTGCTGGGCAACGATGCCGGCGTCACCGGGTTGCGCCTGAAGTCCGTGCAGGACGGCAGCACCCGCGAGATCGACGTGCACGGTTTCTTCGTCGCCATCGGCCATACCCCGAACACCTCCCTGTTCGAGGGCCAGCTGGCGATGAACAACGGCTACCTGGAGATCCGTTCCGGCCTGGCCGGCGGCGCCACCGAAACCTCGGTCAAGGGCGTTTTCGCTGCCGGCGACGTGGCCGACCAGGTCTACCGCCAGGCGATCACCTCGGCCGGCTTCGGCTGCATGGCCGCGCTGGACGCGGAGCGCTTCCTCGACAAGAACGACTGATGGCGACGGCGCGCATCCACGGCGCGCTGTCCGACATCCCCGCCGCGCAATGGGATGCCTTGCACGACGGCAGCAACCCGTTCGTCGCCCATGCCTTCCTCGCCGGCATGGAAGCCCATGGCGTGGTCGCGGCACACCATGGGTGGGAGCCGCGACACCTTGCCCTGTGGGAAGGCAATGATCTGGTCGCCGCAGCCCCGGCCTACCTGAAGCACAACTCGCACGGCGAATTCGTGTTCGACCATGCCTGGGCGCACGCCTACGCCCGGCATGGCCGCGACTACTTCCCGAAATGGCTGTGCGCCGTGCCCTACAGCCCCGTCAGCGGGCCGCGCCTGCTGGCCCGCGACGAGGCGAGCCGGCAGGTCCTGGCCGAAGCCTTCCGCGCGATCGCGGCCGAGGCCGCGCTTTCGTCCGTGCACGTCAATTTCCATCCGGCTGCCGAAGCGCCTGCCTTCGGCGCGGACTGGATCGCGCGCACCGACGTGCAGTACCACTGGCACGACCGCGACGGCTGGCGCGACTTCGACGCCTTCCTCGCGGCGATGGACCACAAGCACCGCAAGAACATCCGCCAGGAGCGCGCGAAGGTGGCGCGCGCCGGGATCCGCTTCCGCGTGGTCCACGGCGACGAAGCCAGCGCCGAAGACCTTGCCGCGATGCACGACTTCTACCTGCAGACCTTCGCCTGGCACGGCAACCGCCCGACCCTGACGCTGGAGTTCCTGCAGCACCTGGCCGCAGCCATGCCGCGGCAACTGGTGCTGTTCCTGGCCATGCGCGACGACGCGCCCGTGGCCGGCGCCCTGTGCCTGCGCGGCGGCGACACGCTGTTCGGCCGCTACTGGGGCACGTTGCTGGCCGATCCGGTGTCCGGGCTGCACTTCGAAACCTGTTATTACCAGGGCATCGAATACTGCCTGCGCGAAGGCCTCACCCGATTCGAACCCGGCGCCCAAGGCGAGCACAAGCTGGCCCGCGGCTTCCTGCCCGCCTTCGTGCACAGCCGGCACTGGATCGCCGATCCGGCGTTCGCGGCGGCGCTGGCGCCGTGGTGCGCGCAGGAACGCGAAGCCGTCCACCGTTACGCCGCCACCCTCGCCACCCACTCCCCCTTCCGCCCCGCCTCCTAGGAGCGCGCCTCGCGCGCGTACCTCGCGTGCTTACGCGGGAAAGGCGGTCCGCTTTGGCGAATGTCCCCCGGCCGGGCCTGCGGCCCGGCCTCCTCCTTGATTTCGCCAAAGCGCACCACCTTTCCCGCGACGCCCGGAGCACCGTCGCGGCCGAAGCATCGATCCACCCGCTTGGCTCAGCGTCGTGGAATGGGTTTGCCCAAGACGGGACCGTCGGAGACATGGATGTCGACGACGAGGCCCCATGGACGGGTTCACGCCGTGTCCCGGCTTGGGCAAGGCCATTCCGCGGCGCCCCGCACGTGAGCGGGCGGTTCGCGTTTTTGCTTCGCGCGCGAGGCGCGCTCCTACAATGGCGGGATGGGGCTGGAACTGACGGTGCTCGGTGACGGCGGATTTCCGGATCCGGAGCGGGCGTTGCGCGAACCAGACGGCCTGCTCGCCGTCGGCGGCGACCTCTCGCCCGCCCGCCTGCTCGACGCCTACGCCCACGGCATCTTCCCCTGGTACTCGGACGGCCAACCGATCCTGTGGTGGTCGCCCGACCCGCGCATGGTGTTCCGGACCGACGGCGTGCACCTGTCGCGGCGTTTCCGCCGCAGCCTGCGCGCGCTGCCCTGGACGGTGCATGCGGACACTGCGTTCGACGCGGTGATCGCGGCCTGTGCCGCGCCGCGTCCCGGGCAGGACGGCACCTGGATCACGGCGGAGATGCAGGCGGCCTACCGCAGGCTGCACTACCTCGGCCATGCGCACTCGATCGAGGTTCGCGACGGCCCGGATCTCGTGGGCGGCCTGTACGGCGTGGCCGTGGGCAGGATGTTCTTCGCCGAAAGCATGTTCAGCGCGCGCTCCGGCGGATCGAAGCTGGCGCTGGCCGCGCTCGCCGCGCACCTGCACGCGCTCGGCTGGCCGCTGTTCGATGCCCAGGTCGAGAACCGGCACCTGCGCTCGCTGGGTGCGGAGTCCTGGCCGCGGCCGCGCTTCCTGTCGGAAGTGGCGCGGCTGGTGGCCCTGCCCGGCGCTACCGGGTCTTGGACGCAGGCCTTCGGCAACGTGCCTGCCGCGGCCCTGGCAGGTTGACGGTTCACCCGGGATTTTGCGCAGCTACCTGCCCGCGTGGCAGAATGGCGGACTTTCGGGCCCTGGAACGGGGCCCTGCAACAGGAAGCACATGGCGAAAGACGACGTCATCGAATTCGAAGGCACGGTCTCCGAAACCCTCCCGAACACCATGTTCCGGGTGAAGCTGGAGAACGGCCACGAAATCATTGCCCATATTTCGGGCCGGATGCGCAAGAACTACATCCGGATCCTCACCGGCGACAAGGTCAAGGTGGAGATGACTCCGTACGACCTGACCAAGGGCCGGATCACCTATCGCATGAAATAATTGCGGTAACTTATTGATAAAAAAGGCGGCCAATGGCCGCCTTTTTCGTTACACCGTCGCCGGCAACAGCTTTTCCGGCTCCGGCCTGGCCTCCACGGTCAGCTCGCCGTCGACAACGTCGATGCTCACCCGGCCGCCGCCGACCAGCTTGCCGAACAGCAGTTCGTCGGCCAGCGGGCGCTTGATCCTGTCCTGGATGACCCGCGCCATCGGCCGCGCGCCCATCAGCGGGTCGAAGCCGTGCTGGGCCATCCACTCGCGCGCCGCCGGGGTCGCCGACAGGGCCACGTCCTTTTCGTGCAACTGGGCTTCCAGCTCGATCAGGAACTTGTCCACCACGCGCAGGATGTGCTCCATGCCCAGCGGCTGGAACTGCACCACCGCGTCCAGGCGGTTGCGGAATTCCGGGCTGAAGCTGCGCCGGATCACTTCCATGGCGTCGGTGCTGTGGTCCTGCTGCGTGAAGCCGATCGAGCGCCGCGCGGCCTGGGCCGCACCGGCATTGGTGGTCATCACCACGATCACGTTCTTGAAGTTGGCCTCGCGCCCGTTGGTGTCGGTGAGCACGCCGCGGTCCATGACCTGCAACAGGATGTTGAAGATGTCCGGGTGCGCCTTCTCCACCTCGTCGAGCAGCAGCACGCAGTGCGGCGTCTTGACGATCTTCTCGGTCAGCAGGCCGCCCTGGTCGAAGCCGACGTAACCCGGGGGCGCGCCGATCAGGCGCGACACCGAATGCGGCTCCATGTACTCGGACATGTCGAAGCGCACCAGTTCGATGCCCAGCTGCAGCGCGAGCTGGCGGGTGACCTCGGTCTTGCCCACGCCGGTGGGGCCGGCGAACAGGAAGTTGCCGATCGGCTTGTCCGGGTTGCCCAGCCCCGAGCGCGCGAGCTTGATCGCGCTGGTCAGGGTCTCGATCGCCGGATCCTGGCCGAAGATCACCATCTTCAGGTTGCGCTCCAGGTGCGCGAGCACGTCCTTGTCGGAGGCACTGACCTGCTTGGCCGGGATCCGCGCCATGCGCGCGACGATCGCCTCGATCTCCTCGACGTCGATCAGCTGCTTGCGCGCATCCTCGGGCAGCAGCCGCTGCCGGGCACCGGCCTCGTCGATCACGTCGATGGCCTTGTCGGGCAGCAACCGGTCGCCGATGTGCTTGACCGACAGGTCCACCGCCGCGCGGATCGCGTCATCGGCGTAGCTCACGCCGTGATGCGCCTCGTAGCGCGCCTTCAGGCCCTGCAGGATCTCCACCGCCTCGCCCACCGTCGGTTCGACGATGTCGATCTTCTGGAAGCGCCGCGCCAGCGCGCGGTCCTTCTCGAAGATGCCGCGGTATTCCTGGAACGTGGTCGAACCGATGCAGCGCAGCTCGCCCGAGGCCAGGATCGGCTTGATCAGGTTGGAGGCGTCCATGGTGCCGCCCGACGCCGAGCCCGCGCCGATGATGGTGTGGATCTCGTCGATGAACAGGATCGCGCCAGGCACCTTCTTCAGCGCGGCGAGCACGCCCTTCAGGCGCTTCTCGAAATCGCCGCGGTACTTGGTGCCCGCCACCAGCGCGCCCAGGTCGAGCGCGTAGATCACCGCGTCGGCCAGCACCTCCGGCACCTGGCCGTCGACGATGCGCTTGGCCAGGCCCTCGGCCAGCGCGGTCTTGCCGACGCCGGCTTCGCCGACGTACAGCGGATTGTTCTTGCGCCGGCGGCACAGGACCTGGATGGTGCGTTCGACTTCCTCGCCGCGCCCCACCAGCGGATCGATCTTTCCTTCGCGCGCCAGCGCGTTGAGGTCGGCGGCGAATTCGGCCAGCGCATCGCCCTTGGCCTCGCCGCCCTCGCCCGCTTCGGCGCGTGCGCCGTCCTCGTGCTGCTGCGGCTCTTCGCCGCCGTGCTTGGCGATGCCGTGCGACAGGTAGTTGACCGCATCCAGCCGGGTCACGTCCTGCTGGTTGAGGAAATACACCGCGTGCGAATCCTTCTCGCCGAAAATCGCCACCAGCACGTTCGCGCCGGTGACTTCCTTCTTGCCGGAGGACTGCACGTGGTAGACGGCCCGCTGCAGCACGCGCTGGAAACCCAGCGTCGGCTGCGTGTCGCGGCCGTCCTCGATGTCGAGCTTGACCACCGACTTCTCGATGGCCTGCTCCAGGTCCGCGCGCAGGCGCGGGAAATCGGCGCCGGAGGCCTTGAGCACGGCTTCGGCGGACGGGTTGTCGAGCAGCGAAAGCAGCAGGTGCTCGACCGTCATGTACTCGTGGCGCGCCTCGCGGGCGCGCTTGTAGCACTGGCCGATGCTGTACTCGAGGTCCTTGCTGAACATGGGAGACTAGCCTCCTGGAATGCGTGGACCGTGGCCGGCCCCTGTTCCTGATGTGGGGTGCCGGCCGAGGCGACTCAAGCCCCTTCTACGCCTTCTCCATGGTGCAGAGCAATGGATGCTGGTTGAGCCTGGAGTATTCGTTCACCTGGGCCACCTTGGATTCGGCCACTTCGCGGGTGAAGACGCCGCAGACGCCGCGGCCCCGGGTGTGGACGTGGAGCATGACCTGGGTGGCCTTTTCGATGTTCATGCCGAAAAAGCGCGCAAGCACGTCGACCACGAAATCCATGGGTGTGTAATCGTCGTTCAGCAACAGTACGGAATACAGCGGCGGGCGAGCCACTTCCGGCTTGCTGGTCTCCACCACGACCCCGTGGTCGCGCTCGTTGCCCGGTTTGTTTGCCATGGTCCGATTATAGAATGGCGGCCATGAGCTATCGCGAGGGACGCTTCTGGCAACCGGACGTGACCGTGGCCACCGTGGTGGTGCGGGACGGGCGCCTGTTGTGCGTCGAGGAGCACGCCGGCAACGGCGGGGGGCTGGTCATAAACCAGCCGGCCGGGCACCTGGAGCCCGACGAGAGCCTGCCCGACGCCGCCCTGCGCGAAACCCTGGAGGAAACCGGCTGGGACGTGCGCCTGACTGCCTTCATCGGCGCCTACCAGTGGAAGGCCCCGGAGACTTCACGCCACTACCTGCGCTTCGCCTTCCTTGCGGACGTCATCGGCCACCATCCCGAACGCCCCCTGGACACCGGCATCGAGCGCGCGCTGTGGATGACGCCTGCCGAACTGCTGGACGCGCGCGAGCGCCATCGCAGCCCGCTGGTCTGGCAGGTGGTCGCAGATGCCCTCGCCGGGCGCAGGCAGCCGCTGTCGGTGCTGCAGCAGGTGCCATGAGCACACCGGGCACCATCGTCGGCATGTCCGGCGGCGTGGATTCGTCGGTGGCCGCCTTGCTGCTGCAGCGCAAGGGCGAAGACATCGCCGGCATGTTCATGGACAACTGGGCCGACGACGGCAGCGGCCAGTGCCGCTCGGCGGACGACCGCCGCGACGCGGTCGCCGTCTGCGGACGCCTCGGCATCCCCCTGCACTTCCGCGATTTCTCGCGCGAATACTGGAACGGCGTGTTCGAGCACTTCATCGCCGAGTACGCCGCCGGCCGCACGCCGAACCCGGACGTGCTTTGCAACCGCGAGATCAAGTTCCGGCATTTCCTCGACGCCGCGCGCGCGCTGGGTGCCGGGGCGATCGCCACCGGCCACTACGCGCGGGTCGAACGCGACGGGGCCTCGTGGCGCCTGCTGCGCGCGGTCGACCGCGACAAGGACCAGAGCTACTTCCTGCATCTGCTTGGCCAGGAGCAGCTGGCGGCGACGCGCTTCCCGCTCGGTGGACTGCGCAAGGAGCAGGTGCGCGCGCTGGCCGCCGAAGCGGGCCTGCCGACGGCGGCCAAGAAGGACTCCACCGGCATCTGTTTCATCGGCGAGCGCGATTTCCGCGAGTTCCTCTCGCAGTACATCCCGGCGCGCAGCGGCGAGATCCGCGATCCGCAAGGCCGGGTGCTGGGCGAACACCCCGGCGTGTTCCACTTCACCCTGGGCCAGCGCGGCGGCCTCCAGCTCGGCGGCGTGCGCGGGCGCGAGCAGGCGCCCTGGTACGTGGTCGGCAAGGACGTGGCGCGCAACGTGCTGTTCGTCGACCAGGGCCACGACAGCCCGTGGCTGCAGTCCACCACGCTGCGCAGTGAAGCGGCGCACTGGATCGGCGGTGCCGCCCCCGCGCGCCGTTTCGAATGCAGCGCGCAGGTGCGCTACCGCCAGGCCGGGGAACCCTGCGAGGTCGAGGTACGCGACGACGGCACCCTGCAAGTGCGTTTCGCCCGCGCCCAGCGTGCCGTGACGCCGGGCCAGTCGGTCGTGCTGTACAGCGGCGACACCTGCCTGGGCGGCGCGGTGATCGCCTCCACCAACGCCCCCCACCCGCATTCCGAAGTACGCACCGCACAGGACCAGGCCGCATGAGCGACACCTCGATGGACAACCGCATGCTGGCGCTCGCCGGCGTTGCCCAGGCGCTGGCCCAGGTGCGGCGTATCGCCGACACCGGGCAGGCCGACGCCGCGGTGCTGGCGACCGCCCTGGACAGCGTGTTCCGGGTGGACGCGGCCTCGGCCGAAGCGGTCTATGGCGACGCGTCCGCGCTGCGTCCGGGACTGCTGTTGTTGCGCAGCTACTTCCGCAACGAGTCCGAAGATGCGTTGCTGCCCCGGCTGGGCCTGGCGGTGCTGCAGCTCGAGCGCCGCTTTGTCCGCGACGAGACCGCCGACCGCGTGCACCGGCGCATCCTCACCCTGGCGCCGCAGGCCGCACGCGAAGGCAGCACCCATCCGGACGTGCTCGCCGCCCTGGGAGCCCTCTACGCCGATACGGTCAGCAAGCTGCGCCCGCGGGTGATGGTCCAGGGCAATCCGCATTACCTCGGCCAGGCCGGCGTGGTCGCGGAAATCCGCGCGGTGCTGCTGGCCGCGTTGCGCTCGGCGGTGCTGTGGCGCCAGCTCGGCGGCAGCCTGTGGGACTTCATGCTGCGTCGCCGGCAGATGCTCGAGGCGATCCAGCGCAACCTGTAGCTCAGCCGGCGGGAACCGCCGGCACGATCAGCTTCAGTCCCTTGAAGTAGTCGCGGTAGAAGCCGGGGTCGCGGGTGATCAGGCCGTTGCACTGCATCAGTGCGTGCGCACCGACCAGGAAGTCGGCCGAGACCCGTTCGCTGCGCTTGCCCCCGCGCGAGCGGTAGCGCTTGTTCATGTGGCCGGCGCGCATCGCAGCCGATTCGGTCATCGGCTCGAAGCGGATCCCGACCGAGGACAGGATGTCCATCAGGTCCTCGCTGGTATCGAGCATCGCCTGGACCTCGGCCACCACCGCGGCACACACCACCACTTCGTCGCGGGCCAGGGCCTCGCCGACGCAGGTCTCCGACGCCTCGGCATGGCGGGCGTCGCCGATCAGGATGTCGAACAGGATCGGAGTGTCGACGGCGATCATGCTGGCCCCGCCCTATTCCAGCGGATCGCCGGGCGCGCGGCCGCGGATCGCGCGCATGGCCTCGTCGGTGCTGGCATGGCCCTCGGCCAGGCGGAAGCGCCCGCGCACCTTGCGCAGTGCCTCGCTGACGTCCTTGCGCAGGATGATGCGTCCGCCTTCCAGCTCGACCTTGAGGGTCGTACCCTTGGTCAGGCCCAGGGCGTCGCGTACGGCCTTGGGCAGGGTGATCTGGCCGCGTTCGGCAACCGTGGCTTCCATCGGACTGGCTCCGGTCGGTCTGGGTATGCACGGAACATACATACTTTTTTTGTCATATTCAATCTGGCATACTAGCGGCCTGCCAAAGGAGCCTCCCCATGACCGATTCCTTCGCCACCCGCGCCCGCCTGGACGTCAACGGCAAGTCCTACACCTATTCCAGCCTGCCCAAGCTCGGCGAGCGTTTCGACCTGGCGAAGCTCCCCTACTCGATGAAGATCCTGCTGGAGAACCTGCTGCGCCACGAAGACGGCGTGACGGTGCTGCCGGCGCACATCGAGGCGGTGGCGAACTGGGATCCCAAGGCCGAGCCGGACACCGAGATTGCGTTCATGCCCGCGCGCGTGCTGCTGCAGGACTTCACCGGCGTGCCCTGCGTGGTCGACCTGGCGGCGATGCGCGACGCGGTGGCCAAGCTCGGCGGCAAGCCCAGCCAGATCAATCCGCAGATCCCGTCGGAACTGGTCATCGACCACTCGGTCCAGGTCGACGTGTTCGGCCGCGCCGACGCCCTGGACCTCAACGGCCAGATCGAATTCCAGCGCAACCAGGAACGCTACAGCTTCCTGCGCTGGGGCCAGAAGGCATTCGAGGACTTCAAGGTAGTGCCGCCCAACACCGGCATCGTCCACCAGGTGAACCTGGAGCACCTCGCGCGCGTGGTCATGGAGCGCGAGGTCGACGGCGAACTGGTGGCGTTCCCGGACACCGTGTTCGGCACCGACTCGCACACCACCATGATCAACGGTATCGGCGTGCTGGGCTGGGGCGTGGGCGGCATCGAGGCCGAAGCCGCGATGCTCGGCCAGCCCTCGTCCATGCTGATTCCGCAGGTCGTCGGCTTCAAGCTCACCGGCAAGCTGCCCGAAGGGGCCACCGGCACCGACCTGGTGCTTACCGTCACCCAGATGCTGCGAGCGCTGGGCGTGGTCGGCAAGTTCGTCGAGTTCTACGGCGACGGCCTGCAGCACCTGCCGCTGGCCGACCGCGCCACGATTTCCAACATGGCGCCCGAATACGGCGCGACCTGCGGCATCTTCCCGGTCGACGCCGAGGCCGTGCGCTACATGCGCCTGTCCGGCCGCAGCCAGGAGCAGATTGCCCTGGTCGAGGCCTATGCCAAGGCCCAGGGCCTGTGGCACACCGCCGATTCCGCGCCGGCGCACTACAGCGCCACGCTGGAGCTCGACCTGGCCGACGTCAAGCCCTCGCTGGCCGGCCCCAAGCGCCCGCAGGACCGCGTGCTGCTGGAGAAGCTCGGCGACAACTTCCGCACCAACGTCGAAAGCCTGGTGGCCAACCGCAAGCCGGCGGTGTGCGAGGTCAAGCGCATGGACGAGGAAGGCGGTTCACAGCCGCAGGCCGAACGCCTCGCCGCCAAGCCGTGCGCGAAGATCCGCATCAACGACCAGGACCACGAGCTCACCGACGGTTCGGTGGTCATTGCCGCCATCACCTCCTGCACCAATACCTCCAACCCCGCGGTGATGCTCGGCGCCGGCCTGCTGGCGCGCAACGCCGTGGCCAAGGGCCTGAAGGCCGCGCCGTGGGTCAAGACTTCGCTCGGCCCGGGCTCGCTGGTGGTCACCGACTACCTGCGCAAGGCCGGTGTCCTTGACGATCTGGAGAAGCTCGGCTTCTTCCTCGTCGGCTACGGCTGCACCACCTGCATCGGCAACTCCGGCCCGCTGCCGCAGGCCGTGTCGCAGGGCATCGCCGAACAGGACCTCGCCGTCGCCTCGGTGCTCTCGGGCAACCGCAACTTCGAAGGCCGCGTGCACCCCGAGGTCAAGATGAACTACCTGGCGTCGCCGCCGCTGGTGGTCGCCTTCGCCATCGCCGGCACCGTCGACATCGACCTGACCCGCGAGCCGCTGGGCAAGGACCGCGACGGCAACGACGTCTACCTGCGCGATATCTGGCCGACCAACAAGGAAATCGGCGACACCATCGCCGCGACCGTCGGCCCGGAGATGTTCGCGCAGAACTACGCCGACGTGTTCAAGGGCGACAGCCGCTGGGCGCAGATCCAGTCGCCCGATGGCGAGAGCTACGCCTGGGACGAGAATTCCACGTACATCAAGAACCCGCCCTACTTCGACGGCATGACCATGGAGGTCGGTTCGATCGACGACCTCCACGGCGCGCGCGTGCTCGGCCTGTTCGGCGACTCGATCACCACCGACCACATCTCGCCGGCCGGCAACATCAAGAAGGATTCGCCGGCGGGCCGCTTCCTCCAGTCGCGCGGCGTGCAGCCGGCGGACTTCAACAGCTATGGCTCGCGCCGCGGCAACGACGACGTGATGGTGCGCGGCACCTTCGCCAACATCCGCATCAAGAACCTGATGCTGGGCGGCGAGGAAGGCGGCAACACCCTCTTCCACGGCACCGGCGCCGACAACGGCAGCAAGATGTCCATCTACGACGCGGCCATGCAGTACAAGGCACAGGGCACGCCGCTGGTGGTGTTCGCGGGCAAGGAATACGGCACCGGTTCGTCGCGCGACTGGGCGGCCAAGGGCACCATCCTGCTCGGCGTCAAGGCCGTCGTGGCCGAAAGCTTCGAGCGCATCCACCGCTCCAACCTGGTCGGCATGGGCGTGCTGCCGCTGCAGTTCAAGGACGGCGAAAACGCCGTGGGCCTGGGCCTGGACGGCAGCGAGTCGATCGACATCGTGGGCCTGGACGATGGCGCTTCGAAGACGGCCACGGTGGTGGCGCGCAAGGCCGACGGTCGCGAGATCCGCTTCGAAGTCAAGGTGCTGCTGCTCACGCCCAAGGAGATCGAGTATTTCCGCAACGGTGGCATCCTGCACTACGTGCTGCGCCAGCTGGCCGCGAAGAAGGCCGCCTGACTACAGCCGCGGGTCCCAGGTGGCGCTCACCAAGCGCCACTCGCCGCCTTCCAGGCGCCAGCCGGTCTCCACCGAATGCAGGCGCGCACGGTCCGGCAGGAAACCGCCCGAACCACCGGTGAGGGCGGCGTCGAAACGAACGCTGGCGCGGTCGTCGCTGATGGTCAGGTCGAGCGGTCCGACGATGGCCACGCCGATGTCGCGGTGCCGCATGAACGTCACCTGGGCGAGCCTGGCCGCCCCGCTGCGATCCATGCCGCCCGGGCCGATGAAGTCGTCGGCCAGCAGCCCGCGCACCTGCGAGACATCGCGCGCCTCGATTGCGGCCTGCATGGCCGCGACGGCTTCGCGCAATTGCTGTTCCGGGGGCGTTCGTGCGCACGCCGCCAGCAGGGCGCACACGACCAGGAACACGACGCGCTGGTATTGGATCCGCATTCTTGCCAGCCCCCGGGGCCTATGCTCCAATCATGACAATACCGTACCGTAGGGGGATGGCGATGAATTCCGATCGGCCCTGGCTGGCCCAGTACGCGCCCGGCGTCCCCGCCGAAATCAATCCCGACGAGTACGCGTCGATCGTGGCGGTGCTCGACAGCGCGATCTCCAGTTTCCGCGACCGTCCGGCCTTCAGCAGTTTCGGCAAGGTCCTCACCTACGCCGACATCGATCGCCTCAGTTCCCAGCTCGCCGCCTACCTGCTCGGCGAACTCGAACTCAAGCGCGGCGACCGCGTCGCGATCATGATGCCCAACTGCCTGCAGTATCCGATCTCCACGTTCGGCATCCTGCGCGCGGGCCTCACCGTGGTGAACGTCAATCCGCTGTACACGCCGCGCGAACTCAAGCACCAGCTGGTCGATTCCGGCGCCAGCGCCATCATCGTGCTGGACAACTTCGGCCACACCGTGCAGGAAGTGATCGCCCAGACGCAGGTCCGCCAGGTCATCACCACCGGGCTGGGCGACCTGGTCGGCGGCGCCAAGGGCGCGATCATGAACTTCGTGCTCAAGCACGTGAAGAAGATGGTGCCGCGCTACGAACTGCCCGGGGCGATACGATTCCGCGAGGCCCTGGGCCTGGGCCAGATGCAGGAGCCACCGCAGGTCACCATCGACTCCGGCGACATCGCGTTCCTGCAGTACACCGGCGGCACTACCGGCACGGCCAAGGGCGCGATGCTCACCCATCGCAACCTGGTGGCCAACATGGAACAGGCGGCAGCCTGGGTCGGCGGCAACCTCAAGCCCGGCGAGGAAGTGATCATCACCGCGCTGCCGCTGTACCACATCTTCTCGCTGACGGCGAACGGACTGGTCTTCACCAAGTTCGGCGGCCTCAACCACCTGATCACGAACCCGCGCGACATGAAGGGCTTCGTCAAGGAGCTCAAGGGCACCAAGTTCACCGCCATCACCGGCGTCAACACGCTGTTCAACGGCCTGCTCAACACGCCGGGGTTCGACGAGGTCGACTTCTCCTCCCTGCGCATGACCCTGGGCGGTGGCATGGCCGTGCAGCGGGCGGTCGCCGACCGCTGGAAGAAGGTCACCGGCTGCACCCTGGTCGAGGCCTACGGCCTGACCGAGACCTCGCCGGCGGCGTGCATCAATCCGATGGACCTGCCCGCCTACAACGGCTCCATCGGCTTGCCGGTGCCGTCCACCGACGCCTGCGTAAAGGACGAGGACGGCAGCATCCTGCCGGTCGGCGAGATCGGCGAGCTGTGCATCAAGGGCCCGCAGGTGATGAAGGGCTACTGGAACCGTCCGGAGGAAACGGCCGCCGCGATCGACGCCGACGGCTGGCTGCACACCGGTGACATGGCGCGGATGGACGAGAAGGGCTACTTCTACATCGTCGACCGCAAGAAGGACATGATCCTGGTCTCGGGCTTCAACGTGTACCCGAACGAGATCGAGGACGTGCTGGCCGGCATGCCCGGCGTCCTCGAGGTCGCCGCGGTCGGCGTGCCCGACGAGAAGTCCGGCGAGACGGTCAAGGTCGTCATCGTGCGCAAGGACCCCAACCTCACGGCCGAGGACGTGAAGGCCTTTGCGCGCGAGCAGCTCACCGGGTACAAGCGCCCGCACATCGTCGAGTTCCGCAACGAACTGCCCAAGACCAACGTCGGCAAGATCCTGCGCCGCGAGCTCCGCGAGGACGCCGCCGGCGGCTAGCGCCTAGCGCGCGTCACCCCTGCCGGGGCTGGGCCATGTTCTGTTCGACCAGGGCCACGATCGTGTCCAGGTCAGGGTTTCGCGGCAGGTCCATGGTGGCGAACGTGAACCCCAGCTCGGTCTCGACGTCGAGCATCATGTCCACCAGCAGTAGCGAGTCGATGCCGATTTCGGCCTGGGTGGTGGCCCCCGTCAGGCCCGCCGGGTCGACCCCGAAACGCTCGTGGATCAATGCCTTGAGGCGTTCGAGGATCTGCTGTCGTTCCATCCGCTGCTCCATGGTGGGGATGCCGGCCCTCGTTGCGGGCGCCGGATCCGGGTACCCTGCCGCCATCGGCACGGGATGACCGATTATCGTACCGGAAGCGGAGCCTGGACAATTGGATGCCCTGCCTCACCTCGAACTCGTCAGGAGCGTGCGCGCGCAGGCAGCGCTGCGCCTGAAGTTCGGGCTGTTCGTGGTGGTGGTGATGCTGGCCGCGATCGGCTACTGGGGTTCGGCGCGTCCGGAGAACCAGCCGTGGGAGATCGGCGGCTTCTGCGCCGCCTACCTGTTCTACAACCTCACCGCGTATTACATCGCGCACAACGACAGGCTGGTTCCGCCCGGGGTGATGGTCGCGGCGACCGCGGTGCTCGATCCGGTGATGCTGTCGGCGTGGCTGTTCATCGGCGGCGAGTCGTCGGTGCTGTTCATCGGCTTCTACCTGTTCACCATCCTGGGCTACGGGTTCCGGATCGGGCGGACGGCCATGCAGCTGTGCCAGGCCATGTCGATCGCCGGCTTCGGCATGGTCTCGGCAACCTCGCCCGCCTGGCAGGACAAACCGCTGTTCGAGATCTCGCACCTGGTGCTGCTGGTGGTCGTGCCGCTGTATGCCAACGTGCTGATCCAGAAGCTGAAGGTCGCGCGCGAAATGGCCGAGCGCGCCAGCCAGGCCAAGTCGCAGCTGCTGGCCAACGTCAGCCATGAGTTGCGCACGCCGCTGACGGGCATCGTCTCCACCGCGTCGCTCATCGGCGAGCAGTCGCCGGACGGCGACAGCGTCGAGCGCGCGCACGCGATCGTCGACCTGGCGCTGGCGCTGGACGCCGAGATCAAGCAGTTGCTGGACCTGTCGCGGATCGAGGCCGGACGCGAAGAGGGCCAGAAGGTCGCCTTCGAACTCGGACAGGTCGGCGAGCACCTGTCGCGCACCCTCGGGCCGGTCGCGGCGGCCAAGGGCATCGCGCTGGAACTGGACCTGGATCCGGCGATCCCCGCTCCCCTCCTCGGCGACGCCCACGCGCTCGGCAGCGTGCTGATGAACCTGGTCGGCAACGCGGTGAAGTTCACCGACACCGGTTCCGTCACCCTGGGCGCCAGCCTGCTGGAGGAAGGCGACGACGACTGCGCCATCCGCTTCCAGGTCCGCGATACCGGCATCGGCATTCCCGCGGACATGCAGCAGCGGATCTTCGAACCGTTCTTCCAGGTCGAATCCGGCTCGGTGCGCAAGTACGGCGGCACCGGCCTGGGCACTTCGATCGCGCTCGCGCACGTCCGGCGCATGGGCGGCGAGCTGCGGCTGGAAAGCACCGTGGGCAAGGGCAGCCGGTTCTGGTTCGACCTGCGCCTGCCCCGCACGCGCAAGGCGGCCCCGGCAGCGGCCGCTCCGGCAGCGCGCGTCGTCCGCGGCAAGCACGTCCTGGTCGCCGACGACAACGCCACCAACCTGACCCTGCTCCGCGAGATGCTCGAGCGCGATAACCATGAAGTCGTCGCGGTCGCATCGGGCCAGGAAGCCCTGGAAGCGCTGGCGACCACGGACTTCGAGCTGCTGCTGCTCGACTTCAACATGCACGACCTGGACGGGGCCAGCGTGTACGAGACCTACCGGTTCGGCCGCCTCCACATCGCGCCCACCTTCTTCGTCACCGCCGACACGTCGGCGGTGACCACGGCCCAGCTCGAGGCCCTGGGCGCCGCGGGCATCCTGCACAAGCCGGTGACCTTCGACAAGCTGCGCAACGCCATCGCCAGCCAGTTCCCGGAAAGCGCCGTCGCAGCCCCCGCCCCGCCGACGCCGCGGCCCACCCCGCACCTGCGCCCGGTTCCTGTCGAATACCTGGACCCCGAGGCGATCGAGACCCTGCGCGAGGTGCGCGACACCCCGGAATTCCTGTGCCGGATGATCGCCGAGGGCGTCCAGGACATCGAACGCATCGACGAGGCACTGGGCGCCGCCCTGCTCGCCTGCGACCTGACCGGCGTGCACCGGCAGGCGCACGCCATGCGCGGCGTCAGCCTCAGTATCGGAGCCGCCAGGCTCGCCGCCCTGGCCGACCGCCTGATGACCATCGGCCAGCGCGAGCTCGACGCCGGCTCGCGCGAGCGCCACGCCGACCTGCGCCGCACGACCGACCTGAGCCTGGCCGCGCTGGACGCATTGCGCCAGTCGCTGCTGGCGCAGGACGCCGCAAGCACCGGTTGAGTGACTGCCTTACGCGGCGACCTGGCGGGCCGCCGGCGCCGTCGCTTCGCGCTCCTGCATCATGATCAGCATGTCCATGGTGCGCAGTTCATCGGCACTCAGGCACATCGCGGTCTCGACCCAGTCCTCGACGATGCGCACGCCTTCGGCGTGGTCCAGGGCGGTATGGCGGCAACGGCTCTGCTGCACCTTGAGCCTGGCCTTCAGGCGCGACGAATGGTTGGCGATGAAGCGTTCGACCGCCAACTCGCCTTCGCCCGTGGCGCAGACCTCGTCGACCAGGCCCATGTCGTAGAGCTCGGTCGCGGAATAGATCTTCTTGTTGGTCATCATCCGCTCGGCCTGGCGCGCGCCGATGCGGGTCGACAACAGGCCCATCGCGCCGGTGCAGGGGAACAGCCCGAACATGATTTCCGGGAAGCCGAAGCTGCTGTGCTCCTCGGCGATCAGGTAGTCGGTGCTCAGCGCCATCTCGAAACCGCCGCCCAGGGCGCGTCCCTGGATCAGCGCGATCGAGGTGGTCGTGTCCTTCAGGCGCCCGCTCCAGGACTCGAGCAGGTCCAGGCACCGCATCGAGTAGTCGCGCAGCGCGGCCGCGTCGCGGCGCTGGATGCAATCCCGGAAGAAGCGCAGGTCGCCGCCCATGCTGAAGTAGGCCGGGTCGGCGGACTGGACCACGGCGTAGTTCAGCGGCGTCGCCGCGCGACGGTCCTGCAACTCGTCCACCAGGCCACGGAACTCCTGCACAAGGGCTGGAGTGAAGTTCTGCAGTCCGGTCGCGCCGTCCCTGGCGAGGGTGATCCAGAGGGCATCGGCACGAAGGCGCCGGATCTGGGTGGAGATGCGCGATGCTGTGCGCGGGGAATTGACGTTGGGGTGCTGCAGGACGATCGCGTTCATGGCGAGGACTCCGGTGTGGCTAGTCAGGGACTGGCGGGGTGGGATTGCGTGAAACCACGAGTGCGACGTTGGTGCCGCCGAACCCGCAGGAGAACGAAAGGGCGTGATCGACCGCGCGTCCGGTCAGCGGACGCGGCCCGACATGGTTGAGTTCGCAACGCGGATCCACCTCGTCGAGGTGGGCGCTTGCCGGAAGCAGCGACTGCTGCATCGCCACCACAGTGACCAGCAGTTCCAGCGCGCTGGTCGCGCCGATCAAGTGGCCATGCACCGATTTGGTCGAGGACACCGCTGCACTGTTCTGCCCGGTGCCGAAGACCTCGCGCAGGGACGTGGCTTCGATGATATCGCCACCTCCGGTCGCGGTAGCGTGCGCGTTGACGTACCCGATGTCCGCGGGGGACAGGCCGGCATCGTCCAGGGCCGCGCGCAGCGCCCGCACCTGGCCTTCCGCCGCCGGCATGCCGATATGGTGGGCGTCGCTGGAGACGCCGTAGCCGGTCAGGTAGGCATGGCAATGGGCGCCACGGGCCCTGGCATGCCGGGCCGACTCGAGCACCAGGAAGGCCGCGCCCTCCCCCAGCACCAGGCCGGAGCGGTTGGCCGCGAACGGCTTGCAGGTGCGGCCCACGTCCTCGGGGTCGGGGGCGGCCATCGCCCGGGTGCCCTGGAAGACGCCCATCAGGCTGCCCACCACCGGCGCCTCGGCACCGCCGGCGATGGCGATGTCGATATGGCCGTCGGCGATCGCCCGCGCGGCGTCGCCGATGGACACGCCCGACGATCCGCATGCGGTGCAATTGGAAATCACCGGGCCCAGCACCTGCTGGCGGATCGCTACCTGCGCGGCGCCCGCATTGCCCATGATCGCCATGGCCGCGTAGGGACGTGCCGCCTGCTTCTCTTCCAGCAGCATCTGCTGGTACCAGGCCTGCGCCGCCGAGACGCCGCCATTGACGTTGCCGTAGTAGATGCCGGCCCGCTGCCCGAACTGTGCGAATGAGTCGAGGCCCGCATCGGCCGCGGCCTGGCGCGCCGCCAGCACCGCCATCTGCTGGCAGCGATCGAGGAAGGGAAGCTCGATCTTGGTGAACCCCTCCTCGAAGGAGGCGTCGATCGCGCCCACGGCAAAGCCCTGCCGCAGCGGCGGCGCGTGCACCAGGCGGATCCCCGAGCGTGCTTCACGCAGCGAGTCGGCAACGGCCGCGACGTCGAGGCCGATCGGGGAAACGACTCCCAGGCCGGTGATGGCAACGAGGTCTCGCATCAAACCCCCAGGGCGACTGCGGTGCCCCCTTCCGCCCAGCCGCATCCCTTGGTGGCACCCTGCGGCGCTTATTGGGTGGCGTGCGCAGGCACCTTGAACGCCTTCACATTAGCATCGTTTCGCCCCGGCAGGCACCGAGGTCCGTGCGCAAACCTCCCGCACGCGGGCTTCTTCCCGCACCAGCGCGTCCACGCAAAGCGGGTCGAACAGCACCCCGCGCTGCTCCACCAGGTAGGCCAGCGCCTCCTCGATGCTCCATGCCGGCTTGTACGGGCGGGGTGAAATCAGGGCGTCGAACACGTCGGCCACGGTCACGATGCGGGCCACCAGCGGGATGGCATCGCCGGCCAGGCCGTCGGGGTAGCCGCTGCCGTCGTAATGCTCGTGGTGGTGCAGCGCGATCAGCGCGCTGGTCTGGATGAAGCGGTTGTGGCTGTCGGCCAGCAGCTCGTGGCCGATGCGCGGATGCCGGCGCATCTGCTCCTGCTCGGCCGGTTCCAGCGGACCGGGCTTGAGCAGGATCGCGTCGGGGATCGCGATCTTGCCGATGTCGTGCAGCGGTGCGGACAGCTCGATGGTGCGCACCTCGTCCTCGGGCAGGCCCAGCGCTTCGGCGAGCAGGCCGGCGATGCGCGCCATGCGTTCGAGGTAGGCGCTGGTGCCCGCGTCGCGGTACTCGATCGCGCGCGCCAGGCGCGACAGCGTCTCGCGCTCGCGCTCCTCGATCTCGTGCATGCTCGACAGCAACCGTTGCTCCAGCGACAACGCGCGCTGCTTCACAGATTCGCTCTGCTGGCGCAGCTGCAGGAGGTTGCGGCAGCGCGCGCGCAATTCTCGCGGCCGGATCGGCTTGACCAGGAAGTCGATCACGCCCGCGTCCAGTGCCGCCTGCCTTACTGGTTCGTCGCCCACCACCGTGACCAGCACGATCGGAACGTCGCGGTGCGCCAGCGGCGTGCGGAAGCGGCGCGCGAATTCCAGCCCGTCCAGGCCGGGCATGCGGTAGTCGAGCAGCAGCAGGTCCGGGCGGTTGTGGCCGCACCAGTCCAGCGCCTCGAGCGGATCGCCGAAGTCGTGGACTTCGAGTTCCGGCCCGATGTCCTCGAGGATGTGGCGGAGCATCGTCCGCGCGGATGTCTGGTCGTCGACAATGACGATGTTCAAGGCGTCGTTCCCCATGGAGATGCCCGTCGTCCCTGCCTGGCCCCTGCCGACATACTGGCGGCCGCTGCCAGCCGCGGCAAGCCCCCGTCATCGGCCATCCCCGCTCAGGCGCCCTGCTCGGGGCGCATGTAGGGAAACAGCAGGACGTCGCGGATCGAGGCCGACCCGGTCACCAGCATCACCAGCCGGTCGATGCCCACGCCGAGGCCGCCGGTGGGCGGCAAGCCGACTTCGAGGGCGCGGATGTAGTCGGCGTCGTAGTGCATGGCTTCGTCGTCGCCGCCGGCCTTGGCTTCGACCTGGGCGCGGAAGCGCGCGGCCTGGTCCTCCGGGTCGTTGAGCTCGGAGAAGCCGTTCGCCATTTCCTTTCCGCCGATGAACAGCTCGAAGCGGTCGGTGATGCCCGGCTCGGTATCGGACTCGCGCGCCAGCGGCGAGACCTCGACCGGATAGTGGGTGATGAAGGTCGGCTGGACTAGCCCGCCCTCGACCGTCTTCTCGAAGATCTCGAGCAGCAGCTTGCCCCAGCCGTAGCCCGGCTTGACGTGCACGCCGAGGCGCGCGCAGTGGCGCGCCAGCGCTTCGCGGTCGCGGCAGTCGGCAATGGTGATCTCCGGGTTGAGCTCGCGCACCGCCTCTTCCAGCTTCCAGCGCCGGAAGCGCGGCCCCAGGTCGATCTGCTGCCCGTCCCACTGCATCTGCGCCGTGCCGGCCACCTCGACCGCGACGTCGCGGACCATCGCTTCGGTCAGGTCCATGATGTGTTCGTACGTGGCGTAGGCCTCGTACAGCTCGAGCATCGTGAACTCGGGATTGTGGCGGGTGCTGACGCCTTCGTTGCGGAAGTTGCGGTTGATCTCGTACACGCGCTCGAAGCCGCCGACCACCAGGCGCTTGAGGTAGAGCTCGGGCGCCACGCGCAGGAACAGGTCCAGGTCGAGCGCATGGTGGTGGGTAGTGAACGGCCGTGCCGTGGCGCCGCCGGCCAGGTAATGCATCATCGGCGTCTCGACTTCGAGGAAGCGGCGCGCGTCCAGCCAGCGGCGGATCGAGGCGATGATGCGCGAGCGCTTGACGAACACGTCGCGCGCTTCCGGGGTCACGATCAGGTCGACGTAGCGCTGGCGATAGCGCTGCTCGACGTCGCTCAGGCCGTGCCACTTGTCCGGCAGCGGGCGCAGCGACTTCACCAGCAGGCGCAGCGACTCGGCCTTGACCGAAAGCTCGCCGGTCTTCGTGCGCATGAGCGTGCCTTCGACGGCGACGATGTCGCCCACGTCCCAGCCCTTGAACGCCTCGTACGTGTCGCCGAGCGCATCCTTCTGGAGGAACAGCTGGATCCGGCCGCTCACGTCCTGCAGCTGCGCGAACGCCGCCTTGCCCATCACCCGCTTGGCCAGCAGGCGCCCGCCCAGGGCGACCCTGCGATCACCGAACGCTTCGACGCCGTCGTACTCGGCCTGCAGGTCGCCGGCATAGTCGGCGCGGCGGAAGTCGTTGGGGAACGCGATGCCCTGCGCCCGCAGCTCCGCGAGCTTGGCCCGGCGCTCGGCGATCAGGTGGTTCCCGGACTGCTGGTTGTCGTCTTCGGTCATGTCACGCGTCCACTCGCTTGGCGCCTGCTTCCAGGCCGGACTTCAGGCTGGCCTCGACGAACTCGTCGAGGTCGCCGTCCAGCACGTTCTGCGTGTCGGAGCGCTCGATGCCGGTGCGCAGGTCCTTGATCCGGCTCTGGTCGAGCACGTAGTTGCGGATCTGGCTGCCCCAACCGATGTCGGACTTGGTCGCCTCGACCGCGTCGCGCTCGGCATTGCGCTTCTGCATCTCCAGCTCGTAGAGCTTGGCCGCCAGCATCTTCATCGCGCGGTCGCGGTTGGCGTGCTGGCTGCGTTCGGTCTGGCACGCAACCACTATCCCGGTCGGCACGTGGGTGATGCGCACCGCCGACTCGGTCTTGTTGACGTGCTGGCCGCCGGCGCCGGAGGAACGGTAGACGTCGGTCTTCAGGTCGGCAGGATTGATCTCGATGTCGATCCTGTCGTCCACTTCGGGCGACACGAACACCGAGGTGAAGCTGGTGTGGCGGCGGTTGTCCGAATCGAACGGCGACTTGCGCACCAGCCGGTGCACGCCGGTCTCGGTCTTGAGCCAGCCGTAGGCGTAGTCGCCCTCGACCCGGAACGTGGCCGACTTGACCCCGGCGACGTCGCCGCCGCTGACTTCCAGCAATTCGGTCTTCCAGCCGCGCGACTCGCACCAGCGCAGGTACATGCGCAGCAGCATCTCCGCCCAGTCCTGGGCCTCGGTGCCGCCGGCGCCGGCCTGGATGTCGACGAACGCCGGGTTGGCGTCCATCTGCCCGGAGAACATGCGCTGGAACTCGAGCTGGTCGACCCCGCGCGCGTAGCGCTCGACATCATCGGTGATGGCGGTGGCGGTCTCCTGGTCGTCCTCGGCCTCGACCAGTTCCAGCAACTCGTCGGCGCCGGCCAGGCCCTCGGACAGCGTGCGGATGCCATTGACGGTCTTGTCCAGCAGGGAACGCTCCCTGCCCAGTGCCTGGGCCCGTTCGGCGTCGTTCCAGACGTCGGGGCTTTCCAGTTCGCGGTTGACTTCCTCGAGACGCTCTACCTTGGCGTCGTAGTCAAAGATACCCCCTCAGCGCATCCAGCCGGCCACGGAGGTCGGCGATGCGCTGGCGGACGGGATTGAGTTCGATCATCGGCCGGGAAATGTTTGGCGAAAGGCCGACGATTCTAGCAGGCCGCCCGCCCGCGCAAGGCGTCCCGCTGGCGCCGGCTGCATGGCAGCACGCTGCCGTCCTTCATGTGCACGCGGGCGTCGCCCGTGTCCAGCGGCTCGATCGACGCGACCTGGTCCAGGTTGACGATGTGGCTGCGGTGGATGCGGGCGAAACGCGCCGGATCGAGCTGCGCCTCGATCGCCGCCATCGTGCTGCGCAGCGGGTAGTCGTGGCCGCGCACCCGGAGGTTGACGTAGTTGCCGGACGCCTGCATCCACTCGATGTCGGCGGCGGCCACCAGGAACTCGCGACCCAGCTTGCGCACCAGGAACCGTTCGGGCCGCTCCGGCGCGGACGCCGCCGGCAGGTCGTCGGGCAGGTCCAGCAGCCGCGCTTCGCCCTGCAACCGGCGCCAGAACCAGCGATAGACATGGGACGCCAGCACGACCAGGGCGAAAGTGCGGACATCCTTCAGGTATTCGTAGCCGAACATGCGCGGCAGGCTGTCCGGTCCGTAGTGGTCGCCCAGGGCCAGGTAGCCTGCCTTGCGCATCAGCACCATGCCGGCCACGTGCAGCATCGAGAAGGCGATGCTGGCCAGCAGGTAGCCCGGCAGGCGCCGGCGCCAGGTGTCGGCATGCAGCGGCCAGCGTTCGCACAGCGCGATCATCGCCGGGGCCAGCAGCAACCACATGACCGCGCTGCTGGCCTCCCACAGCACCGGCTTCCAGGGTTCCAGCTCCTGCCCCGCCCGCTGGATGTCGAGCCAGGTGACCACGGAGTTGAACGCGGCCGGGACCAGGAAGGCCACTGCCCAAAGCGCCAGTTCGATCGGGGTGCGCAGGCGCAGGAAGCGGCGCCAGGGTTCGGCCACCGTGGTGGGGACTGTCGGCATCGCCCCATTCTAGGGCGCGTGGCGGCCGCGGCCACATCCCGTTCGTCCCCGGATCCCGCCATTGGTCACCCGATCCCGCACCGCGGCACTTCGCGCTCGCCCCGGAACGCGCGATCGGCCAGCGTGACCGCATCCCCGGCCCCGCGAGAAGCGAACCCATGGAACAACGCCGCCACGATATCGACGCCCTGCGCGTGCTCGCCTTCGGCCTGCTGATCCTCTACCACGTGGGCATGGCCTACGTGGCCGACTGGGAGTTCCACATCAAGAGCGCCTACCTGGCCGAGTGGCTGCAGTGGCCGATGATCATGCTCAACCGCTGGCGGATGCCCTTGCTGTTCGCGATTTCCGGCATGGCCATCGGCTTGTTCATGCACGGCGGGCGCAAGCCCGGCCGGATGCTGGTCGCGCGCACCTGGCGCCTGATGTTGCCGCTGGCATTCGGCATGCTCTTCGTCGTCCCGGTCCAGGCCTGGTGCGAGGCCGTGGCCAATGGCGCCTGGCACTCCGGCTTCGGCAGTTTCCTGTGGCGCTACCTGCAGTTGCGGCCGTGGCCGGAGGGCGGCTGGACGGGCGCGGAGTACGGCCTCACCTGGAACCACCTGTGGTACCTGGCCTATTTGTGGGCTTACACCTGCGTGCTGGTGGCGCTGCTGCCGCTGCTGGAGCGCCTGGGCGTGCGCCGCGCCGGCGCCTGGCTGCCTGCACGCAAGGGCTCCTGGCTGGTGCTGCTGCCCGCGATGTACTTCTTCGCCCTGCTCGCCTGGCTGGCGCCGCTGTTCCCGAAAACGGGTGCCCTGCTCGACGACTGGTACCAGCACGCCGAATTCCTGCCGTTGTTCCTGGCTGGCTACCTGGTGGCGCGCAATGCGGCGGCCTGGGCCGAAGTCGTCCGGTTGCGCCGCCATACCCTGGCGATTGCGGTGCTGGCGATCTCGATCGAGCTCCTGCTGCGCGCCGCCGGCCGCTACCTGCCGGACGACCAGGTCCCGGCACTGATCGCCGGGCTGGCCTGGCACCACATCGAGCTGGCGGCACGCGCGCTCTACATGTGGTCGGCACTGCTGGCGATCTTCGGCTGGGCGCGCATCCTGCTCGACCGCCCCTTCGGCTGGCTGCCCTACGCGACCGAGGCGGTGTATCCGTGGTACGTGCTGCACCAGAGCCTGATCGTGCCGCTGGTGTTCGCGCTGGCGCCGCTGCGGCTGGGCCCGGTGCTCGAGCCGGCCCTGGTCCTGGCCGGCACCGTGGGCGGATGCGTGCTGCTGCACGAACTCGTCATCCGCCGGATTGCATGGTTGCGTCCCTTGTTCGGGCTGAAAAGGCACAATCCGCCCATCGCCAACCCGCGCAGCGCCATGGAGGCCGCTTGTTCCAGGTAGACCCGAACCTCTTGTTGCAGTCCTTCGCCTCGCCCTTCCTCACCTGGCTGATGCTCGGCGTCAGCGAGCTCGGCCATACCTGGTTCTACGTGGTCCTGATCGTCGTGCTGGGCTTCGGCGTGCGCCTGCGGCCGACGCTGGGGATGATGCTGGCGCTGCTGCTTGCGGGTGTCGCGACGCATGCGGCCAAGTCCGGGTTCGAGCTGCCGCGCCCCAGCGATGTCGATGCGCGGGTGCTGTACAAGCTCGAAGCACCCCGCGCCCTGGTCGCCGACGGCGCTGCGCCTTCGTTCCTGGCCCTGCCCACGCCGGAAGCGCGCGCGGCCCTGCGTGCCACCGCGGACCCCGACTACGGCTTCATCAGCGGGCACACCTCTGCTGCCACGGCCATGTGCGTCGCGGTGCTGCTGTTCTTCGGCCTGCGCCGGCGTGCGGCCTGGATCGCGTTGCTGGCCTGGCCGTTGCTGATGGGCCTCTCGCGCATGTACCTGGGCCGGCATTTCCTCGCAGACGTCACCGGAGGGCTGGTGGTGGGCGTCGCGGCGGCTTGGCTCGCGTACTGGCTATTGCCGAAGCGATGGGGGCTGCTTGCTGCCGGAGTCGGATTGCTGTGCGTACTGGCACCGTTCACGCCACTGCTGCATCCGGCCGGCCTCGGGCAATTGGCCGGCCTGGCGATCGTGCTGGGCGTGCTGGCCAGGCGCGGATATCCACCGGATGACGGGCGCGCCTGGCAACGTGCGGCCCGGGTGGCGCTGCTGTGCGCGTTCTACCTGGCCATCGATGCCATCACAGGCCGGCTTGGCGAAGCGGCGGGATGGAGCGAGGCGAGTCCGGCATGGGTTCCGGTCGTGGCGGTCGCGACCGCGACGATGTTCCTCGGCGCGATTGCGGCGTCGCGCCGCCTGGGGCTGTATCGCGCGACTGGCTAGGCCGGTTCGCGGTGGACGACGACCAGCTGGACGGCGTCGCCGCCGCGATAGCCGTCCGGCTCCAGGCGGAAGGCAATGCGCACCCGGCCCTGCGCCGGTTCACCGGCGCCGCCGAAATGGATCGCGTCGAGTTGCCGGCCGTGGGCGGCCAGCGACAGCTTCAGGTGGCGCTCGCCGATGACTCGGGTGCGCAGCACTTCGAACTCACCGTCGAACAGGGGTTCGGGATAGGCCTGGCCCCAGGGCCCGCCGTCGCGCAGGAAACGTGCGTGGCGGATGTCGAACTCGTCGGCTTGCAGTTCGCCATCGGTCAGCACTTCGGCGTGCAACAGGGCCGGATCGAGCAGGCGCGCCGCCTGTTCCTGCAGTGCTTCGCGGAAACGCGGCAGCGCCGCTTCGGCCAGGCTCAACCCCGCGGCCATCGCATGCCCGCCGTAGCGGCCGAGCAAACCGGGATGCGCGGCATCGACCGCGGCCAGCAGGTCGCGCACGTGGAAGCCTGGAATGGAACGCGCCGATCCACGCAGGTCGCCGCTGCCCGGCTCTACCGGCGCGAACGCCAGCACGGGCCGATGCAGGCGTTCCTTCAGCTTCGAGGCCACCAGCCCGACCACGCCGGCGTGCCAACCGGGATCGAACAGGCACGGCACCGCCGGCATCTCGCCATCGAGCGCCAGCGTCGACACCGCCCGCTCCGCCTCGGCCACCATCTGCGACTGCACGCCCTGGCGCTCGGCGTTGATCGCATGCAGGGCGGCGGCGAGCGTACGCGCATGGCCCGGGTCCTCGCACAGCAGGCATTCGATGCCCACGCCCATGTCGTCCAGGCGGCCGGCGGCATTGATGCGCGGCGCCAGCGCATAGCCGATGTCGGTGGCGGTCAGCGTCGCCTCGTCGCGACCCGCCACTTCGATCAGGGCGCGCAGTCCCGCGCATCCCCTTCTCGCGCGCAGGCGCCGCAGGCCGGCGGCCACCAGCGCACGGTTGTTGGCATCCAGCGGCACCAGGTCGGCGACGGTGCCAACGGCAACCAGGTCCAGCAGGACGGACAGATCGGGTCGTCGAGCCGGATCGTCGGCGAACAGTCGCGCGCGCAGGGCCAGCAGCAGGTAGAACATGACCCCGACGCCAGCCAGCGCCTTGCTGGGGAACATGTCGCCGGGCCGGTTGGGATCGACGATCGCGTCGGCCGGCGGCAGTTGCGGGCCGGCGAGATGGTGGTCGGTCACCAGCACTTGCCAACCGCGCTCCTTTGCCGCGGCGATGCCGGCATGGCAGGCGATGCCGTGGTCGACGGTGACCAGCAGCTCCGGTTGCAACGCGACGAGGTCCTCCACCAGCCCGGGCGACAGGCCGTAGCCGTGCACCTGGCGGTTGGGTACCGCATGCGAGACGTGGCTGGCGCCCAGCAGGCGCAGCCCGCGCACGCCGGTGGCGCAGGCGGTGGCACCGTCGCAGTCGAAATCGCCGACCACCACGATATGCCGGTCTTCGGCGGTGGCCGCCGCCAGCAGGTCGACCGCGGCGTCGAGGCCGAGCAGTCCGTCGGGCGGCAACAGGCCGCCGAGTTTCGGTTGCGCATCCACGAGGCCGCGCGCACCGCGCGCCGCATGCAGGCGGCGCAGCAATGGCGGCATGTCGCCCCAGTCGCTGCCGTCGAAGTCGGCCTGCGCTCGCCGACGCAACGACCGCCTCACGACGGTTTGCGCCAGAAGCGCCAGCGTTGCGATCGCGACAGCAGGTAGGCGCTGCCGTCGGCGAAATCCAGGTCCAGCCGGTCGATGTCGCGGCGCATGAGCGCGGCATGCGCCGGTTGCAGCCAGTCCGCGTCCAGGGTGGCCAGGTCGCGCATGTCGCGCAGGTCCCACAGGCCGTCCATTCCGGATTCGAAACGCGACGGCAACGCGCGCGCAGGCACGCCCGCGTTGGTCGCCAGCGACAGCACCAGTGCGTCGGCGGAGCCGACCTGCGCGTGCGCGGTGGCGACCCGGTCCGGCAGCCTGCCGCCGCCCCAGAACCAGAGCGAATTGACCGGCGGCTTGCCGGCCGACGCGCGCCGTTCGTTCCACGGGTGGTTGTGCAATACCACCTGCGCTTCGTTGAGCAGCACCCGCCATCGACGCATGCCGGCGTCGGCGGCATCGCCGGCCTCGGCGAATATTTCGACCATGTCCGCCCCCAATGTCTGTTCCGGATCGGGGAACGACGGCAGGCGCACGCCTTCCGGCAGGCGCAGGTACCAGCGCGACGGATCGGGGGCATCGATCGGGAAGCCGGCGTCACCGAACAGGGTGCGCAACGCGGGGAGCAAGGCGTCGACATCCTCTTGCGTGAGCTGCATGCCTTCGCCGCAGGCGAACATCCGCGCGCCGTTGATGTCCGGGCGAATCCACGCCGGATCCGCGCGCAGCCATTGCGCGGAGGCGGCATCGCTTGCATCGCGGCTGCGGGTCAGCGCCGCGGCCGGCCAACCGCGCGGCAACAGGTCGAAATGGCGCAGCAGTTGCGCACGCTCGCCCTCGCCGCCATCGGGCGCGGCATCGGCACGGCCCAGCGCACGCGCCAGCCAGTGCGGCAACGGCTGTGCGCCCAGTCGCCTGCGCGCGGGCAGCAGCAGGATCGCCGTGGCCATCCGCGAGGCGCCGTCAGCCTTCGTAGCTGACCGAGACGATGTCGAATTCGCGGCGTCCGGCCGGCGCGTCGATGGTGACGGTGTCGCCCTCGAGCTTGCCG
Source organism: Luteimonas sp. 8-5 (assembly GCF_029763755.1). Lineage (GTDB taxonomy): Bacteria > Pseudomonadota > Gammaproteobacteria > Xanthomonadales > Xanthomonadaceae > Cognatiluteimonas. The sequence continues at coordinate 12,061 of NZ_JARUVM010000025.1, read as the reverse complement.
ATCAGGGCACGGGCCACGGGCGACGAGATCGCGATCAGGCCTTGCTTGATGTCGGCTTCAAGGTCGCCGACGATCTGGTAGGTGGTTTCCTTGTCGGTCTCGGTATCGGCCAGCACCACCGTCGCCCCGAACACGACCTTCGATCCGGCGTTGAGCTTGGACACGTCGATCAGCTGGGCGTGCGAAAGCTCCGCCTCCAGCTGCTTGATCCTGCCCTCGATGAAACCCTGCTGCTCGCGCGCGGCGTGGTACTCCGCGTTCTCCTTGAGATCGCCGTGCGCGCGCGCCTCGGCGATCGCCTGGATCACGGCCGGCCGCTTCACCGACTTGAGTTCTTCCAGTTCGGCGCGCAGGCGTTGCGCGCCCCTGGTGGTCATTGGTGCCTGCATTGGTGTTCCTCAGCTGCCGACTTCGGCATGCAATTCCTGCAACGACCATACCGGGCCGCTGTCGCGGAAGTCCAGAGAGTGCAGCAGCGCCTTGGCGCCGGCCACGGTGGTCGAGTACGTCACCCTGGCCTGCAGCGCCTCGCGCCGGATCGAGAACGAGTCCGAGATCGCCTGGCGGCCTTCGGTCGTGTTCACGATGTAGGCGATTTCGCCATTCTTGATCAGGTCGACGATGTGCGGCCGGCCCTCGATCACCTTGTTCACGACCTCGCATTCCAGGCCGTTGTCGCGCAGGAACGCGGCGGTGCCGCGGGTGGCCACCAGGGTGCTGCCGCGGCGGATCAGGTCCTGGGCCACGGCCAGCACCTTCTGCTTGTCCGGGTCGCGCACCGAGATGAACACCTTCCCGGCCGACGGCGCGCGGATGCCCGCGGCTTCCTCGGCACGCGCGAACGCCGCGCCGAAGCTGCGCCCCACGCCCATCACCTCGCCGGTGGAGCGCATCTCCGGCCCCAGGATCGGATCGACTCCCTGGAACTTGGCGAACGGGAAGATCGCTTCCTTGACGCTGAAGTATTCCGGTACGACCTCGGCGGTGGCGCCCTGCTCGGCCAGGGTCATCCCGGCCATGCAGCGCGCGGCGATGCGCGCCAGCGGCACGCCGGTGGCCTTGGACACGAACGGCACCGTGCGCGAGGCGCGCGGGTTCACTTCGAGCAGGTAGATCGTCGACTCGCCGTCGCCATCGTGCTGGACCGCGAACTGCGTGTTCATCAGCCCGACCACGTCGAGCGCACGCGCCAGGGCCACGACCTGCTCGCGCAGGCGGTCCTGCACCGACATCGGCAGCGAGTACGGCGGCAGCGAACACGACGAGTCGCCCGAGTGCACGCCCGCTTCTTCGATGTGCTCCATGACGCCACCGATCAGGACGTTGCCGTCCTTGTCGGCGATGACGTCCACGTCGACTTCGACCGCGTGGTCGAGGAAGCGGTCCAGCAATACCGGCGAGTCGTCCGACACCTTGACCGCATCGCGGATGTAGCGCGACAGGTCGGCATCCGAATGAACGACCTCCATTGCACGGCCGCCGAGCACGTAGCTCGGACGCACCACCAGCGGGTAGCCGATCTCGCGGGCCAGCGCCAGGGCCTCGTCCGGGTTGCGCGCGGTACGGTTGGGCGGCTGCTTCAGGCCCAGGCGCTCGACCAGCTGCTGGAAGCGCTCGCGGTCCTCGGCCAGGTCGATCGATTCGGGCGAGGTGCCGATCACCGGCACGCCGTTGGCTTCCAGCGCACGCGCGAGCTTCAGCGGGGTCTGCCCGCCGTACTGCACGATCACGCCGACCGGCTTCTCGAGCTCCACGATCTCGAGCACGTCCTCCAGGGTCAGCGATTCGAAGTACAGGCGGTCGGAGGTGTCGTAGTCGGTGGACACGGTCTCCGGGTTGCAATTGACCATGATGGTTTCATAGCCGTCCTCGCGCAGGGCGAGCGCGGCGTGCACGCAGCAGTAGTCGAACTCGATGCCCTGGCCGATGCGGTTCGGGCCGCCACCCAGGACCATGATCTTGCGCCGGTCGGTGGGGTGCGCCTCGCACTCGTCCTCGTAGGTCGAGTACATGTAGGCGGTGGTCGTCGCGAACTCGGCCGCGCAGGAATCCACGCGCTTGTACACCGGGCGCACGCCGAAGGCCTTGCGCAGCGCGCGCACGGCGGACTCGCCGGTGCCGACCAGGCGCGCCAGGCGCGCGTCGGAGAAGCCCTTGCGCTTGAGCGCGCGCAGCCGGCGTGCGTCCAGCGCATCGATGCCGGCGGCGGCGACTTCGCTCTCCAGGGCCACCAGCTCCTCGATCTGGTCGAGGAACCAGGGATCGACGAAGGACAGCGCATGCACGTCCTCGACCGACATGCCGGCGCGGAACGCATCGGCCAGGTAGAAGATCCGCTCCGGCCCGGCTTCCTTGACCTCGCGTCGCAGCGTGGCCATTCCGCCCTCGTCGACCAGGTCCAGGCCGGTCGGGTCGAGCCCGGACTTGCCGATCTCCAGCCCGCGCAGCGCCTTCTGCAACGACTCCTGGAAAGTGCGGCCGATGGCCATCACTTCGCCCACGGACTTCATCTGCGTGGTCAGCCGCGCGTCCGCGGCCGGGAACTTCTCGAACGCGAAGCGCGGGATCTTGGTGACGACGTAGTCGATGCTGGGTTCGAACGACGCCGGGGTCAGGCCGCCGGTGATCTCGTTCTTCAACTCGTCCAGCGTGTAGCCGACGGCGAGCTTGGCGGCGACCTTGGCGATCGGGAAGCCGGTGGCCTTGGAGGCGAGCGCCGAGGAACGCGACACGCGCGGGTTCATCTCGATCACCACCACCCGCCCGGTCTGCGCGTTGACGCCGAACTGGACGTTGGAACCGCCGGTGTCGACGCCGATCTTGCGCAGCACCGCGATCGATGCGTCGCGCAGGCGCTGGTATTCCTTGTCGGTGAGCGTCTGCGCAGGGGCGACCGTGATCGAGTCGCCGGTGTGCACGCCCATCGGGTCCAGGTTCTCGATCGAGCACACGATGATGCAGTTGTCCGCGGTGTCGCGAACGACCTCCATCTCGAATTCCTTCCAGCCGAGCACGGATTCCTCGACCAGGATCTCGTGCACGGGCGACAGCTCGAGGCCGCGCTTCGCGATCTCCTCGAACTCCTCCTTGTTGTAGGCGATGCCGCCGCCGGTGCCGCCCAGGGTGAACGACGGGCGGATGATGGTCGGGTAGCCGACCCGGGCCTGGATCTCCACCGCCTGTTCGAACGAACGCGCCACCTCGGCCTTCGGGCATTCCAGACCGATCTCGCCCATGGCCACGCGGAACAGCTCGCGGTCCTCGGCCATGCGGATCGCGTCGCGCGAGGCGCCGATCAGTTCCACGCCGTGGCGCTCGAGCACGCCGTTGTCGGCCAGGTCCAGCGCGCAGTTGAGCGCGGTCTGGCCGCCCATCGTCGGCAGCAGCGCGTCGGGCTTCTCCTTGGCGATTATCTTCTCGACCGACTGCCAATTGATCGGCTCGATGTAGACCGCGTCGGCCATCGCCGGGTCGGTCATGATCGTGGCCGGGTTGCTGTTGACCAGCACCACCCGGTAGCCCTCGTCGCGCAGCGCCTTGCACGCCTGCGCGCCGGAGTAGTCGAACTCGCAGGCCTGGCCGATCACGATCGGGCCGGCGCCGATGATCAGGACGGTCTTGATGTCGGTGCGCTTGGGCATCAGGCGTAGTCCTCGAGAGGTTCGGAAATACGGGACCGGGGACCGGGGACCGGGGACCGGGATTCGAGTCGCGCGTGGAGCGACTGGTGAAGCCGATACAACATGCGCCCGACGGCCTCGCTTGTCTCCAGGATCGGAGCGACCGCATCCTCGCTCGCGAGGCCGAGATCGGACGCCAGCTGCAGTTGGGTTTGAAGCTCGGCTACCGAGCCACAGCTGATTGCCACGAACCGCGCGTAATCGCGGGTTGAGCGGCGACCATTGCCTTCAGCGATGTTGGAAGGGATCGAAACCGCAGCGCGTTGAAGCTGGGACGCCAGGCCATACCGCTCTTCGCGCGGGAACCTCGCAGTCAGCTCGTAAACCCGCCTGGTCAACTCCATCGAAAGCTGCCAAACGTCCAACTCGCGGAAATGGCTCGCGCTCATGCAACCCTCCCGGTCCCCGGTCCCGGGTCCCCGGTCCCCATCGAGGCAATGAATCGATCGACAAGGTACGCGACGTCGTGCGGCCCCGGGCTCGCTTCCGGGTGGCCCTGGACCGAGAACGCCGGCGCGTCGGTGAGCGCGATGCCCTGGTTGGATCCGTCGAACAGCGAACGGTGGGTGACGCGCACGTTCGCCGGCAGGGTCGACTCGTCGACGGCGAAGCCGTGGTTCTGGCTGGTGATCAGCACACGCCCGGTCTCCGTGTCGATGACCGGGTGGTTCGCGCCGTGGTGCCCGAACTTCATCTTCACCGTGTCGGCGCCGACCGCCAGGCCCAGCAGCTGGTGGCCGAGGCAGATGCCGTACAGCGGCAGCTTGCGCGCGATGAACTCGCGGGTCGCGGCGATGGCGTAGTCGCAGGGCTGCGGATCGCCCGGGCCGTTGGACAGGAACACGCCATCGGGGTTGAGCGCGAACACCTCCGATGCCGGCGTCTGCGCCGGGACCACGGTGAGGTCGCAGCCCCGCTCGGCCAGCATGCGCAGGATGTTGGTCTTGACCCCGAAGTCGTAGGCGACGACATGGAAACGGCCGCCGCCGCTGGCGAATGCGTTGCGGTCCAGGTCGAGCCGGCCCTCGTTCCAGCGGTACGGCTCGCGCACGCTCACTTCCCTGGCCAGGTCCATGCCCTTGAGTCCGGGGAACTTGCGGGCGGCCTCGATCGCCGCGTCGACGTCGATGGCATCGCCCGCGACCAGCGCCCCGTTCTGCGAACCGCGGTCGCGCAACAGGCGGGTGAGCTTGCGGGTGTCGATGCCGCTGATCGCGACCACGCCGCGTTCGCGCAGCCAGTCAGGCAGAGCGACCTGGTTGCGCCAGCTCGAGGGGCGGCGCGGCACGTCGCGCACGATCAGGCCGGCTGCCCACGCCTGCCGCGACTCGTCGTCGGCGGCGTTGCAGCCGGTGTTGCCGATGTGCGGATAGGTCAACGTCACCATCTGCCGCGCATACGAGGGATCGGTGACGATCTCCTGGTAGCCGGTCATGGCGGTGTTGAACACCACCTCGCCGACGGAAAGGCCGGGCGCGCCGACGGATTCGCCCTCGAACACGGTGCCGTCTTCGAGCGCAAGGATTGCGGGCTGGGTCACGGGATTCGCCTACGTGGGGTTGCAAAAAACCGCCGGCACGGTGCGGAACCGTCCGGAGGCGAGTGGTATCAGGCGAGCGGGAATGATACCGGTTCTACAGCAGGTCCGCCAGCCGGTATTGGCCCGGATCGCGCCCGGCCAGGCGTGAAGCCGCATGCAGCGCGCCACGGGCGAAGATGTCGCGGTTGCCGGCGCGATGCGCCAGCTCCAGCCGCTCGCCGGCGCCGGTGAACTGCACCATGTGCTCGCCGACGATGTCGCCGGCGCGCAGGGAGGCGTAGCGCGGCTCCGCACCGCCCTGCCCGGCCGCGGCGCCCAGCGTGAGCGCGGTCCCGGAAGGCGCATCCACCTTGCGCGCGTGGTGCGCTTCGACGATGTCGCAATCCCAGCCCGGCAGCGCACGCGCGGCGCGCTCCACCAGGTCGGACAGCACGGCCACGCCGAGACTGAAGTTCGAGGCCTGGATCAAGGGAATCGACCTGGCCGCCTCGTCCAGCGCGGCACGCTGCGTTGGCTCCAGGCCGGTCGTGCCGGACACCAGCGCCGCCTTGCGGCCGACGCACAACGCCAGGATCGGGTCGAACGCTACAGGCAGGCTGAAGTCGATCGCGACGTCGAAGGCGGGCGCGCCCTGCAGTTCGCTGGCGGCGAACTGCGGCACCCCGTCGACCACGCGCTGCGCGGGGCGCCGCGAGACCGCCGCCACGACGGTGAACCGCGAAGGCTCCTCCGCGCACAGGCGCAGCAACGCCTGGCCCATGCGGCCGGAAGCACCGTGAACCAGCAGGCGGAGGGGAGCGTCCATGCCCCGCAGGCTATCAGGAGACCATGCGGTCCCAGAAGCCCTTGACGCCATCGAGGAAGGTGCTGGCCCTGGGCGAATGGCGGCGCGCGCCCTCGCCGACGAAGGTCGCCTCGAACTTCTCCAGCAGCTCGCGCTGCTCGGTGCTGAGGTTGACCGGGGTCTCGACCACCGCCTTGCAATACAGGTCGCCCGGCGCGCGGCTGCGCACCGACTTGACGCCCTTGTCGCGCAGGCGGAACAGCTTGCCGGTCTGGGTCTCGGCGGGAATGCGCAGTTCCACCTCGCCGTCCAGCGTCGGCACGCGGATGACGTCGCCCAGCGCCGCCTGCGAGATGCGGATGGGCACCTCGCAATGGAGGTCGTCGCCGTCGCGCACGAAGATCTCGTGCGGCCTGACCCGCACCTCGACATAGAGGTCGCCCGGCGGCGTCCCCGCCGGGCCGGCCTCGCCCTCGCCGGCAAGACGGATGCGGTCGCCGCTGTCGACGCCTGCCGGGATCTTCACCGACAGCGTCTTCTCCTGCTCCACCCGGCCATTGCCGTGGCACGACGCACAGGGATTGGCGATCACCTGCCCGCGTCCGCCGCAGTGCGGGCACGGCTGCTGCATGGTGAAGATGCCGCGCTGCATGCGCACCTGCCCGCGTCCGTGGCATGTGCCGCAGGTCTCGACCTTGCCGTCGGCCGAACCCGAGCCGTTGCAGGGCGCACACGGCGCCAGGCTCGGCACCTCGATGCGCTTCTCGACGCCCGCCACGGCCTCTTCCAGGTCCAGTTCCATGACGTAGCCGATGTCGGCGCCTCGGCGCGGCCCGCGCCCGGCACCGCCGCCACCGAAAATGTTGCCGAAGATGTCCCCGAAGATGTCGCCCATGTCGGCGAAGCCCGGCCCCGGGCCGCCGCCACCGCCCATGCCGTGCTCGAAAGCAGCGTGGCCGTGCGCGTCGTACATGCGGCGCTTGCCGGCATCCGACAGCACCTCGTACGCCTCCTTGCACTCCTTGAACGCCTCCACCGCGGCGGCGTCGCCCGGGTTGCGGTCCGGGTGGTGCTTCATCGCGCAGCGCCGGTAGGCCTTTTTCAGCTCGTCGTCCGAGGCGCTGCGGGAGACGCCGAGGACTTCGTAGTAGTCACGCTTGCTCATGCATTCTCTGCCTGCTCGGACAGGTCGAAGGAGCGGGATCTACCCGCCCCTCCGGTCCCCGAATCCCCTTCCGGGCTCACGACTTCTGGTCGTCGTCCTTCACTTCGGTGAATTCCGCATCGACGACGTCTTCGGGGCTCGCCTGGCCGCCTTCGCCGGCAGAGCCTTCGGCACCACCCTGCGCGGCGGCCGCGACCGCGGCGAACAGCGCCTGGCCCGCTTCCTCCAACGCCTTGGACTTGGCCTCGATCTGGGCCTTGTCGTCGCCCTTCATCGCCGTCTCGACGTCGGCGATCGCAGCCTCGGCGCGGCCGATGATGTCCCCGCCGACCTTGTCGCCATTGTCCTTGATCGCGCTGCGGGTGGCGTGGATCAGGCCGTCGGCCTGGTTGCGCGCCTGCACCAGCTCGTGGAACTTGCGGTCCTCCTCGCGGTTGGCCTCCGCGTCCTGGACCATGCGCTGGATTTCTTCGTCGCTCAGGCCCGAACCGGCCTTGATCTCGACCTTCTGCTCCTTGCCGGTCTTCTTGTCCTTGGCCGACACGTGCAGGATGCCGTTGGCGTCGATGTCGAACGACACCTCCACCTGCGGCATGCCGCGCGGCGCCGGCTCGATGCCGGTGAGGTCGAACCTGGCCAGCGACTTGTTGTAGCGGGCCTGCTCGCGCTCGCCCTGCAGCACGTGCACGGTGACCGCGGACTGGTTGTCCTCGGCGGTGCTGAAGGTCTGCGAGGCCTTGGTCGGAATGGTGGTGTTCTTCTCGATGATCTTGGTGAACACGCCGCCCAGGGTCTCGATGCCCAGGCTCAGCGGGGTCACGTCGAGCAGCAGCACGTCCTTGACGTCGCCGGCGAGCACGCCGCCCTGGATCGCGGCGCCGATGGCCACGGCCTCGTCCGGGTTCACGTCCTTGCGCGGCTCCTTGCCGAAGAACTCGCCCACCGCCTGCTGCACGCGCGGCATGCGGGTCTGGCCGCCGACCAGGATCACGTCGCTGATGTCGCTGGCGCGCAGGCCGGCGTCGTTGAGCGCGACGCGGCACGGCTCGATGGTCTTCTTCACCAGGTCGTCGACCAGCGCCTCGAGCTTGGCCCGGGTCAGCTTGATGTTCAGGTGCTTCGGACCCGAGGCGTCCGCGGTGACGTACGGCAGGTTGACCTCGGTCTGCTGCGAGCTGGACAGCTCGATCTTGGCGCGCTCGGCCGCGTCCTTCAGGCGCTGCAGGGCCAGCGGATCCTTGCGCAGGTCGATGCCCTGGTCCTTGTTGAACTCGTCGACCAGGTAGTCGATGACGCGCTTGTCGAAGTCCTCGCCGCCGAGGAAGGTGTCGCCGTTGGTGGACAGCACTTCGACCTGCATCTCGCCGTCGACCGAGGCGATCTCGATGATCGACACGTCGAAGGTACCGCCGCCGAGGTCGTAGACCGCGACCTTGCGGTCGCCGCCCTTCTTGTCCATGCCGTAGGCCAGCGCGGCCGCGGTGGGCTCGTTGATGATGCGCTTGACGTCGAGGCCGGCGATGCGGCCGGCGTCCTTGGTCGCCTGGCGCTGGGAGTCGTTGAAGTAGGCCGGGACGGTGATCACCGCCTCGGTGACGGTCTCGCCGAGGAAGGCCTCGGCGGTCTTCTTCATCTTCTCCAGCACCTTGGCCGAGACTTCCTGCGGCGCCAGCTTCTTGCCGTCGGCCAGCGCCACCCAGGCGTCGCCGTTCTCGTGCTGGGCGATCGCGTACGGGACCAGGCCCAGGTCCTTCTGCACCTCGGCATCGGTGAACTTGCGGCCGATCAGGCGCTTCACCGCGTGGAAGGTGTTCTTGGGATTGGTGACCGCCTGGCGCTTGGCCGAGGCGCCGACCAGGACTTCGCCGTCCTTGGTCCAGGCCACGACGGACGGCGTGGTCCGGTCGCCTTCGCTGTTCTCGATGACCCGCGCCTTGCCGCCATCCATGACCGCGACGCACGAATTGGTCGTGCCGAGGTCGATGCCGATGATCTTGCCCATGGTGTTGCTCCCTCTCGAAATCGTTGTCTGGTGGCGCCGGGCGCCGATGTAATGGAATTGGGGGTCGATGCGTTCAGTTCAAGAGCTATTCCGCCACCACGACCAGGGCCGGGCGCAGCAGGCGTTCGTTCAGCACGTAACCCTTCTGGAACAGGGTCGCGACGTGGCCGGCGGGGACGCCGGGCGCGGCGGCCATGCTCATGGCCTGGTGCCGCTCGGGATCGAAGCCGTCGCCGGGCACCGGCGCGATCTCCTGCAGGCCGTTGGCCTCGGCGATCCGGTGCAGCTGGCGCAGGGTCAGCTCCAGGCCGGCGCGCAGGGGGTCGCCTTCGGCAGCCGCCGCCAGCCCGGCTTCCATGCTGTCGAACAGCGGCAGCAGGTCGGCGAGCAGGCGCTCGTTGGCGAAGCGGCGCGCGGCCTCGAGTTCGCGGGCCATGCGCTTGCGCTGGTTGTCCAGGTCGGCGCGCTCGCGCAGCGACTCGCCGCGCAGCTGCTCGATCTCGGCCCGCAGCGCCTCCACCTCGGCGGCCAGCGGGTGCGTGTCTTCGGCCAGGCCTTCCTGCTCGGTGCCGGCATCGACATCGGGTTTGTTGGTCATGCTGCTGCTTCCTTCGCGGCCAGGCCGCACCGCAGGCTGGTATGGGGCCTGGCAGGCGCGGTTCAAGCCTTGCTCAGGATTTCAGGGCGGCACCCAGCACTTCGGCAGCGGCCTGGACCACGGGAATCACGCGGTCGTAAGCCATCCTCGACGGTCCGATCACGCCCAGCACGCCGAGCGTGCGGTCGCCGGAGACATAGGGCGCGGTCACCAGGGACATGCCCTCCAGCGGGGCCAGGCCGGTCTCCTCGCCTATGAAGATGCGCACGCCCGGCGCCTGCACGGTCCGCTCGAGCAGCTGCAGGATCTCGCGCTTGCGGGCGAAGGCCTCGAACAGTTCGCGCAGGCGCTCGAGGTCGGACAGCTCCTGCACGCCCATCAGCCGCGTCTGCCCGGCCAGGACCATACCTTCGCTGAGCATGCCCTCGCCCAGCGCGCCGTCGGCATCGCCGCCCAGCGCCTGCTCGGCCAGCTCCACGCTGTGGGCCAGCAGGCTCTCCATCTCGTTGCGGGCCGCGCGCAGGTCGCGCAGCAGGGTCGCCCGGATCTCGGCAACCGGCCGGCCGGCGAAATGCCGGTTCAGGTAGTTGGAGACGCGCTCCAGCTCGCCTGCGTCGTAGGGGCGCCGCGTCTGGATGATGCGGTTCTGCACGTCGTTGTCGGCGAACACCAGGATCGCCAGCACCCGTCCTGCGTCCAGCGGCACGAAGTCGATGTGGCGGAAGGCGAACTGCTCGCGCCGCGGCACGCTGACCACGCCGACGAAATGGCTCATCGCCGACAGCAGCTCCGATGCACTGCCAAGCAACGCCTGGGTCCCGGTACCTGCCGGCAGTTCCTCGCGCAGCCGCGCCATTTCGCCCTCGGGCAGCGGCCGCAACTGCAGCAGGGAGTCGACGAACACGCGGTAGCCCTGCGCCGTCGGCACCCGTCCGGCTGAAGTGTGCGGCGAGGCCAGCAGCCCGATCTCCTCCAGGTCGGCCAGGATGTTGCGGATCGTGGCCGGGCTCACCGCCAGGCCGGAATGCCGGGCCAGGGTCTGCGAACCCACCGGCTCGCCGTCGCGGATATGGCGCGAGATCAGTGTCCGCAGCAGTTGGCGCGCGCGCGGATCCAGTTCCTTGGCGGTGGCGGTCGTGCGGGGCATGCAGCGGATATAAGGCCCCCGGCGCCGGGGCGCAAGCGCGGCGGGCCGCGTCCCGGAAGGAGACGGACGGTCGCAAGCGGCGCCGGCGCAGCGTTTGCGACGCCGACCGCTTACGCTATTGGTATGCTGACCCGCCTCACGATCAGGGACTTCGCCGTCGTCGCTGCCGCCGAACTCGAGTTCGGGCCCGGCCTGACCGTCATTTCCGGTGAAACCGGCGCCGGCAAGTCGTTGCTGGTCGATGCCCTGGGTTTCCTGTCCGGGCTGCGCGCCGACAGCGGCATGGTCCGCCATGGCGCGGACCGGGCCGAACTGGCCGCCGAATTCGACCTGGGCGACGCGCCCGCGGCGCTGGAATGGCTGCGCGAGGCCGAGTTCGACGACGGCGACGAATGCCAGTTGCGCCGCACGCTGCGCGCGGACGGCGGTTCGCGCGCCTGGATCAACGGGCGTCCGGCGACCCTGGCCCAGCTCGGCGCCCTGGCTGCGACCCTGGTCGAGATCCACGGCCAGCACGAGCACCAGGCCCTGCTCTCCCGGGCCAGCCAGCTCGACCTGCTAGATGCCTTCGGCAGCCTGCAACCGCAACTGCAGGCCGTGCGTGACGCAGCACGGGCCTGGAGCACCCTGCAGAGCGAGCGCGACGAACTGTCGCGCAAGGGCGACGTGAGCGAGCGCATCGCCTGGCTCGAGCACCAACTGGGCGAACTCCAGCGCGAATCGCTGGAGCCGGCGGCGATTGTCGAATTGACCGGTTCGCACCGGCGCCAGGCCCATGCCGCGGCCCTGATCGCCGCGTGCGAGAACGCCGCGGCCCGGCTGGGCGGCGACGAAGCCGGTTCGCCGGCACGGATGCTGCAGCAGGTGCGCGCCGAACTCGCCCGCCAGGCCGAGCACGAGCCGCGACTGGAGGAGGTCGACGCCATGCTCGATTCTGCCGCCATCCAGCTCGACGAGGCGCTGGCACTGCTCGACACGGTGCGTTCGGACCTGGACATCGACCCGGCCACGTTCGAGGAGCTGGACCGCCGCCTGGCGCGGCTGCACGACCTGTCGCGCAAGCACCGCGTCGCGCCTGAAGGGCTGGCCGCGCAGCGCGACGCGCTGTCCGGCGAACTGGAAGCCCTGCGCGGCGCCGGTACCCG
>NZ_JARUVM010000024.1 GCF_029763755.1 Luteimonas sp. 8-5 | reverse complement strand
TCGCCGGTGGCCATGACGATGCGGACGCCGTCGGCGCGCAATGCCGCCAGCGCCGCGGGCGTGCCGGCCTTGACCGGATCGGCCACGGCCAGGATGCCCAGGGCACGGCCATCGGCGGCCAGGAACATCACGCTGGCTCCGGCCTCCCGCCAAACCTCCGCCCGCGCGTCCAGAGCCGCCACGTCGATCCCGGCGTCGGTCATCAGGCCAGCGTTGCCCAGCAGCAGCGAACGGTTAGCGACGGTGCCGCGCACACCCTGCCCGGTCACCGAGTCGAAATCCTCCACCGGATCCAGCGCCAGGCCGCGTTGGCGGGCTTCGGCGACTATGGCCTCGGCCAGCGGGTGCTCGCTGCCCTGGTCCAGGCTCGCGGCCAGTTGCAGCACCCGCGCCGGGTCGATGCCCGGTGCGGCCTGCACGTCACGGAACGCCGCCCGGCCCTCGGTCAGCGTACCGGTCTTGTCGACGACCAGCGCGTCGACGCCGCGCAGGTGCTCGATCGCCTCGGCGTCGCGGAACAGCACGCCGGCGCGTGCCGCACGACCGCTGGCGACCATGATCGACATCGGCGTGGCCAGGCCCAGGGCGCACGGACAGGCAATGATCAGCACGGACACCGCGTTGAGCACCGCGTAAGTCCATGACAGTTCCGGGCCGAACAGGCCCCAGGCCAGCAACGTGGCGATCGCGACCGCAAGCACGGCCAGGACGAACCAGTACGCGACCTTGTCGGCCATGCGCTGCATCGGTGCGCGCGAACGCTGCGCCTGCGCCACCATCTGCACGATCTGCGCCAGCACGGTCGCCGAACCGACCTTCTCCGCCCGGATCACCAGGCTGCCGGTGCCGTTGATGGTCGCGCCGATCGCCTTGTCGCCGACGGCCTTGCGCACGGGCATGGGTTCGCCGGTGAGCATGGACTCGTCGATGCTGGAGCTGCCCTCCTCCACCACGCCGTCGACCGGCACCTTCTCGCCGGGGCGCACGCGCAAACGGTCGCCGACGTGCACGTGTTCCAGGGGAACGTCCTGTTCGCTGCCGTCGCGGCCGATGCGTCGCGCGGTCTTCGGCGCCAGCCCGAGCAGCGCCCTGATCGCGGCGGAGGTCTTCGAGCGCGCGCGCAGCTCCAGCAATTGCCCGAGCAGGGTCAGCGACACGATCACGGCCGCGGCCTCGAAATACACGCCCACCCGTCCGTGTTCGCGGAACGACTCCGGGAACAGGCCGGGCACGAGCGTGGCGACGACGCTGTACAGGTAGGCCGCGCCGACGCCGATGCCGATCAACGTCCACATGTTCGGGCTGCGGTTGCGTACCGACTGCACACAGCGTTCGAAGAACGGCCAGGCCGCCCACAGCACTACCGGCGTGGCCAGCACGAACTCCAGCCAGGTGCGGGTCCCGGCATCGAGCCAGGAAAAATGCTGGCCGAACATGCCCAGCACGAACACCACTGCCGTCAGCGGCAGCGTCCACCAGAAGCGGCGGCGGAAGTCGACCAGCTCCGGATTCTCGTCGTCGTCGAGCGATGGCATCTCCGGCTCGAGCGCCATGCCGCAGATCGGGCAGGTACCCGGACCTTCCTGGCGGATTTCCGGATGCATCGGACAGGTGTAGATGGTGCCTGCCGGTGCGGGCGGCTCCGGTTCGCGGGGCGACAGGTAGCGGCCAGGGTCGGCGACGAACTTCTCGCGGCAGCGCGGATTGCAGAAGTGGTATTCGACACCGTCGTGGGTGGCGTGGTGCGGTGTCTTCGCCGGGTCCACGGTCATGCCGCAGACCGGATCGATGTGATGGTGGTCAGTCATGTCGTTCGTCCGCCAGCGCGTCCAGGATCGGGCAGTGCTCGAGCGCGCCGTGGCCCGGGCACGATGCGACCAGCGCATTGAGTCCGGCCCGGATGCGCTGCAACTCTGCGAGCCTGTCGTCGATGTCGGCCAGCTTCTGGATCGCCGCGGCCTTCATGCCGGCCATGTCGCCTTCGCGCCGCGCGGACAATCCAAGCAGGTCGCGTATCTCCTCCAGGGTGAAGCCCAGCGCCTTGGCGCGGCGCACGAAGCGCAGCCGGCCCACGTCGTCGTGTCCGTACCGGCGGTAGCCCGATGCGGTGCGTGACGGCTCGGGCAACAGGCCCTGCCGCTCGTAGTAGCGCACCGTATCGATGGGGACGCCCGCCATGCGGGCCAGCTCTCCAATCTTCATGGCGCCAGTCTGCACCCTGGACCATGGTCAAGGGTCAAGCCCGGACCTCAATGGCTGGCGTAAGGCGTCGTTTCGCCCCCGGGACCGACCAGTTCGACGGTATATGGAACGCTGCGGCCGTCTGGCGTTTCCATGCCCGGCGAACCCAGCGGCATCCCCGGCAGGACCAACCCCTTGGCGTCGGGTCGTTCGGAGAGCAGGCGCTTGATGTCGACCGCCGGCACGTGGCCCTCGATGAAATAACCACCGACCTCGGCCGTGTGGCAGGACCCCTTCCCCGCCGGCACCCCGACGCGGGTCTTCACCGGATCCATGTTGTCGACATTGCGGACCTCGACATGGAAACCGGCCTTGCGCATGTGTTCGACCCAGCCGTTGCAGCAGCCGCAGTACTCGTTCTTGTGCACCAGGACGTGCGGCAGCGGCTCGGTGCCGGCCTGCGTCTGTGCGGCGATGGATTCCGTACAGCCCTGCAGCAGCAGGGCAGCCATGGCAATCAATGCCAGCGACATGCTTTTCATTGCGATTCTCCTCGGTCGTCGGTCGTATCAGAACCAGAAACGCACGCCGGCGACAACGCGGGTGTCGTCGATGCTTTCGCCGCCGGCGCGACGCAGGTCGGCGGTTCCGCCGAACGCGCGCTCATGGACCACGCCGACGTAGGGCGCGAACCGTCGGTCGATCTCGTAGCGCAGCCGCAAGCCGGCTTCCACGGTTCCCAGGCCCGAGCCGATGCCGCGTCGCCCATCGTCCTTGCCATGGATGGTCGCCTCGATCCGCGGCTGCAGGATCAACCGGTTGGTGACCAGGGTTTCGTATTCCACTTCCAGCTGCGCGCCAGTCTGCCCGCCGGTGCCGATGTAGGCGGTCGCGGAGACCTCGAACTTGTAGGGCGCGAGCCCCATCACGCCGATGGCCGCGAAATCCCGGGGCATCCCCGGAATGGCTTCGTGGCGCACGCCCACCACCACGTCCCACCACGGCGCGACGCTGCGTCCGTACAGCAACTCCAGGTCGGCGCCATGCAGGTGGCCATCGATGCGTTCGCCCTCGCTGCGTACCCACAGGCGGTCGAGGTCGGTGCCTGCCCAGCCCTGTACTTCCCAGCCGATGCCGGTACCGGGATCCGCCGACCACCCTTCCAGCCGGTCGACGAGCCAGTAAGAAAAGATGCCGTTGTCGTGGACGAGATGGCCGTCGTAAGGGGCGATGGCCGCGGCGCGATCGGCATCGGTAACGGGCGGGACCGGCGCATGCCCCGGCGACTGTCCTGCTGCGGGTGTGTGCTGCTGGTGGTGCCCATGGTGCTGCGCCATTGCGGGCGACACTGTCAGTGCCAGGCCGAGCGCGGCGGCGGGTCCGATCATGTTCATTCGTCCACCCTCACCTGCCGCATCATTCCGGCCTCCATGTGGTAGAGCAGATGGCAGTGGTACGCCCAGCTGCCCAGTGCGTCGGCGCGAACGCGATAGCTGCGCCTGGTGCCCGGTGGCATGTCGATGGTGTGCTTGCGCAGGTGGAAATTGCCGCCCTCGTCCTCCAGGTCGCTCCACATTCCGTGCAGGTGGATCGGATGGGTCATCATCGTGTCGTTGACCAGCACGATCCGCAGCCGTTCGCCGTAGTTGAAGCGCAACGGTTCGGCCTCCGAGAATTTCCGGCCGTTGAAACCCCAGGCGAACTTCTCCATGTGCCCGGTCAGGTGCAATTCGATGTCGCGGTCAGGGTCGCGGCCGTCGGGGTCCTCGAACAGGCTGCGCAGCATTGCGTAGCTCAGCACCTTGCGGCCGTTGTCGCGCAACCCGATTCCCGGATCTTCCAGTTTCGGCGCGGGCGTCATCGTCTGCATGTCCATCAGCGGATTGCCGGTCTCGCTGGCGGGATGCTGCTGCATGCTGGCCGCGCTGCCCATGTCGTGGCCGGAGTGGTCCATGCTGCCGTGATCCATGCCAGCGTGGTCCATGCCGCCATGGCCCATGTCCGCCATCGTGAGGATCGGGCGGGGATCCACGGCCGGCACCGGTGCACGCAGCCCCTCGCGTACCGCCAGCGTGCCGGCGACGAAGCCGGTCCGCCCCATGTCCTGGGCGAAAATGGTGAATGCGTCCTGGCTGGCCGGCTCGACGATTACGTCGAACGTCTCCGCCGTGGCGATCCTGAACTCGTCCACCGTCACCGGGTGCACGTTCTGTCCGTCGGCGGCGACCACGGTCATCTTCAGGCCGGGGATGCGCACGTCGAAGTGGGTCATCGACGAGCCGTTGATGAAGCGCAACCGCACCTTCTCGCCGCTGCGGAACAGGCACGTCCAGTTCCCCGGCGTCGTGGTTCCGTTCATCAGGTAGGTATAGGTATTGCCATTGACGTCGGACAGGTCGGTCGGCGTCATCCGCATCCGCCCCCACATGCCGCGGTCGGCCAGGGTCGCACGCAGGCCGTCGTCGGAAACGTCGCGGATGAAGTCGCCGACGGTGCGCCTGTAGTAGTTGTCGTGCCCGGGCATCTTCTTCAGCCGCGCGAACAGCGCGGCCGGGTCCAGGTCGGTCCAGTCGCTCAGCATCACCACGTAATCGCGGTCGAATGCGAACGGCTCGGGCCCGGCAGGATCGATGATCAGTGGCCCGTAGAGCCCGGCCTGCTCCTGGAACCCGGAATGGCTGTGATACCAGTACGTACCGGCCTGGTTGACGGCGAAACGGTAGTGGTAGGTTTCCCCGCGGCCGATGCCGTCGAAGCTCAGCCCGGGCACTCCGTCCATGTTGGCGGGCAGCAGGATGCCGTGCCAGTGGATCGAAGTCTGTTGCCCATGGATGGAGCCCGACGGCAACCGGTTGCTCACCCGCAGGTTGACGGTGGTGCCCTCGCGCCAGCGCAGCAGCGGCGCGGGCAACGAACCGTTGACCGTCACCGCGGGACGGAGGCGGCCGGTGATGTTCACCGGCGTTTCGCCGATGGCGAGGTCGAACTCGGTGCCGGACAGCACCGTCGACTGGCCGGGCGAACGCAATGCCCAGCCCGTGCGCGGCCAGAGGCCGAGGCCGGCGATCGCCCCGCCGGCGGCCAGGCCCTGGACGAAACGGCGTCTCGACGGCGTGGCGAGGCCGTCGCGACGGATGGAATGATCGGATGACATCGAGTGAAGCTCCCGGATCTCGCGCCGGTGCGCCAAGACGCGCACGGCAGAAGGCGGCGCCACGAAGGGCGCGCGTGCGGATCGGCGCCCATGCGCCGAAGGACCGCTTAGCCGATGGGAGGTCGGATGGGATGCGGAAGGGCCGGACCGCAGCGGCCCGACGCAGGCGGGCTGGCAACCGGCACCCCTGGGGGCGCGGAGGCGGCGATCCCGGCCGGAGGCGGCGCCTGGACCGGCTGCATGCATGCACAAGCGCACTGCCCTGCTTCGCAGCAATCCTGCGCCGGGGGCTGACGATGGTCCGGTTGCGGCATGTCGTCCATGACGTGCTCCGCCATGGCCTGCTCCGCCATGGCCTGCTCCGTCATGGCATGGTCGCCATGGCATGGCGGTGCGTGATCGTGCGATGCGCCCGCGACCGCGGCGCCCATCCCGTTCAGGACGATCGCCACGGCCAGCAACAGGCGGAACACCAGGTCGCGCTGGTACATGGCGGCACTTTACCCCAAACGTCCGCCAGTCAGGACAGCCGCGACTGATCGATCACCGGCGCCACCCATTCCCCCGAATCCGGCGCGGCCGCATGCGGCGCGAAGCCGGGCTGGCGTTCGATCAGCCGCCGCACCCGCGGCCCCTCCGGGCCCTGGTGCAGCGCGCGGATACGCTGGCCGATGGCGGCGTCATCGCGGGTGAAACGCTGGTTGTGGCGCAGGTATTCGGTCCAGGTCGGGTTGCGGTAGCGCTCGACCCAGAGCTCGGGGTCGCCCAGGTCGCGCATCAGCGACCAGCCACGCGCGCCGTTGCGGCGCCGCACCCGGCGCCGGTCGGTCATGGCCGAGAGGAACGCCGCCGCGTCGACCTCGGCGATCCTGTATTCGATCGACACGATCACCGGCCCGGTCCGCCCGGTGACCGGCACCGCCAGGTCGGGCTCGCGGAACTCGGCCAGGTCGAGGTCCATTTCCTCGGTCTCGGGCAGCGGGAACCAGCGGCCGAGCACGGCGCAACCCACCTGCACCGCCGCGGCGGCCAGCAACGCCGCGGCCAGGGTGCTGCCCTCGGTAACGTAGCCCCACAACCAGGCGCCGCCGGCCATGCCGGCGAAGGTCGCCATCTGGTACAGCGACAACGCGCGTGCCACCACCCAACGCGGCGCCGACATCTGCACGGTGGCGTTGAGGATGGACACCACCAGCACCCAGCCCGCGCCGCACAGCACCATCGCGAGCATGGTCAGCGCCATCCAGGTGCTGAACGCGGTGACGGCAATGCCCAGCGCCGAACCGAGCAGCGCGCAACGGACGATGAACTCGTTGTTGAAGGCGATGCGCAGCCGGTGCGACCAGAACGCGCCGCCGACCGCACCGACGCCGAACGCGCCGAGCAACAGGCCGTAGACCGCCGGCCCGCCACCGATGTTGTCGCGCGCGATCAGCGGCATCAATGCGGAAACCGCGCTCGCCCCGGCGCCGGTGACGAAGCCGCGCACCAGCGTGTAGCTGATGTTCGGGCTCATCCACACATAGCGGACGCCGCCGGCGATCGCGCGCCCCAGCGGTTCGCGCGGCAACAGCCGCGGTTCCGGTTCCGGCCGCCACCGCGCCAGCACCACGACCAGGCCGATGTAGCTGATGGCGTTGATCGCGAACGCGGTCGCGGCGCTGGCCACCGCGACGATCACGCCGCCGATGGCCGGGCCGAGGCTGCGCGCCAGGTTGAACCCCATGGAGTTCATGGCCACGGCCGAAGGCACGTCGCGGCGTGGGACCATGGCCCCCACCGACGCCTGCCAGGCCGGCGCGTTGATGGCCGCGCCGCAGCCGATGAGAAAAGTGAACAGAAGCAAAAGCCAGGGCGTGACCAGGTCGAGCCAGGCGAACACCGCCAGCACCGTGGACACCACCAGCATGAGCACCTGCGCGGCGAGCATCAGCAGGCGCCGGTCGAACGCGTCGGCCAGGGCGCCGGCCACCAGCGACAGGATCACGATCGGCAGCGCGATGGATGCCTGCACCAGCGTCACCATCTGCGCCGAGGCGGCCAGCGCCACCATCAGCCAGGCGGCGGCGACGCCCTGGATCATCCCGCCGAAGCTCGAAGCCAGGGTGGCGATCCACACCGAGCGGAAAATGCGGTGCCGGAACGGCGCGAACGCTCCCTGGGTTTCGCTCATGTCTGCAGCTTAACCCTGCCCGGGGATGCGCTGCGTGCAGGTGGCGCGTCGGTCCTCTTGCACTGCCGCAAAGGCACCGCTAAACTTGCCCGCTTTCCGGCGCGTGGGGCCATAGCTCAGCTGGGAGAGCGCCTGCATGGCATGCAGGAGGTCGGCGGTTCGATCCCGCCTGGCTCCACCAATTCCTTCACCGGAATACAGTACGGAAAGAGGTTTCTCGTCCCCATCGTCTAGAGGCCTAGGACACCACCCTTTCACGGTGGACACCGGGGTTCGAATCCCCGTGGGGACGCCAATTCGCGTCACTGCAACACGCAGTTCAGGCATGCAACGTGATCAGGCAGCGGGCTCGACCAAGGTCGGGCCCGTTGTCTTTTGCAGGGTCGCCACGCCATGACCGCCCTCGGCCAGGTAGTGCAGCCACTTGCCCAGGAAGGTGTTCATGCGCAGGCGGTGGTCGACCACGCGCGCGGCCGGCGGGTACATGCCCAGCACGTCCTGCCAGCGCCTGCCGACGTAGCAGTGCGTGGCCTCGACCTGGCGCGCATCGTGGTAGACACGCAGCCAGGCCGAAGGATCGGGTTCGCCGGTGACCGGATCGCGCAACGCGTAGGTCAGGCGCAGTTCCGTGGTGTAGGCGTGCTGCTCGATCACGTCCAGGCGCAGGTCCAGGCCGTCGCCGATACTGGAGCGGTAACGGCCCACCGGCAGGTCGCCCGGCTCGAACAGGCGCACCAGCAGCGCGTGGTTCTCCGCATACAGTCCCATCAGCCAGCCGAAACGGCCGATCCGCGGAATCCGTGCAGCCTGGGAAAGTACCTGCGACATGGCCCGATGCTACACAACGCAACCCGATCCGGGCAGCATTGACGAAACCGGGCAACCGGCCTACGTTTGGGATTCCGGCCGCTAGAACATCTCGCGGTTGAGCCCCAGCACTTCCAGCACGCGGCTCGAGATCTCCTCGATCGAAGCGTGGGTCGTGCTCAGCATCTGGATGCCTTCGTTGCGCAGCATTTCCTCGGCTGCGGCGACTTCGCGCTTGCACGTGTCGAGCTGGGCATAGCGCGAGTTCGGACGACGCTCCTGGCGGATCTGCTGCAACCGCACCGGGTCGATGGTCAGCCCGAACAGCTTGTGCCGGTGCGGGCGCAGCTTCGCCGGCAGGCGGTCGCCGTCCAGGTCGTCCTCCGTCAGCGGATAGTTGGCCGCGCGCACGCCGTGGTGCAGGGCCAGGTACACGCAGGTCGGCGTCTTGCCCGCGCGCGACACGCCGACCAGGATCAGGTCGGCCTCGCTGTAGTCCATGCTCACCCCGTCGTCGTGCGCCAGCGCGTAGTTCATGGCGTTGATGCGGCGGTGGTAGGCGTCGAAGTCGACCATGCCGTGGGCCCGGCCCACCTGCGACTGGCGCTGCATGTTGAGCTCGCGCTCCAGCGGTTCGATGAAGGGCGCGAACACGTCGAGCATCAGTGCCCCGCTCTCGGCCAGGATGGCGTTGAGCGCCGGATCCACGCAGGAATTGACCACCACAGGGCGGAAACCATGGTCGATGCCGGCCTGGCGGATTTCGTCCGCGGCCGCCCGGGCCTTTTCGGCGGTATCGACGAAGGGAATCCGGTCGGTGACGAAACGCACGTCCGCGAACTGGGTCAGCAGGCTGTGGCCGATGGTCTCGGCGGTGATGCCGGTACCGTCGGATACGTAGAAGACCGGGCGCAGGTCGGGCATGCAGGCTCCGAAGACGGGACGGGGTTGCTAAAATAGCCCAAACCCCCCGGAGTTCCCCGCCTTGAGCGACCAAGCCCCCAGCAACAACATCCTGTGGCTGCAGGACCTGCGCCTTTCCGACCTGGCCCAGGTGGGCGGCAAGAACTCCTCGCTAGGCGAGATGATCGGCGAACTCTCGGGCCTCGGCGTTTCGGTCCCGGGCGGTTTCGCCACCACGGCCGATGCCTTCAAGGACTTCGTGGCGCACAACACGCTGCACCAGCGCATCTACGACCGCCTGGCCAGCCTGGACGTCGAGGACGTCCCTGCCCTCACCGCCGCCGGTGCCGAGATCCGCGGCTGGGTCATCGATGCCCCGCTGCAGCCGGCGCTGGAACGCGACATCCGCGACGCCTACGCGAAGCTGTGCGCCGAGAGCGGCGGGCCGGCTTCAGGTGGGAATGACGTTGCGGTCGCGGTGCGCTCCTCGGCCACCGCCGAGGACCTGCCCGACGCCTCGTTCGCCGGCCAGCAGGAAACCTTCCTCAACGTCACCGGCGCCGACGACGTCGTGCGCAAGGTCAAGGAAGTCTTCGCGAGCCTGTACAACGACCGCGCCATCGCCTACCGCGTGCACCACGGCTTCAAGCACGAGGACGTGTTCCTGTCGGCGGGCATCCAGCTGATGGTGCGTTCCGACGTCGGCGCGTCCGGCGTGCTGTTCACCCTGGACACCGAGTCGGGCTTCCGCGACGTAGTGTTCATCACCGCCAGCTACGGCCTGGGCGAAATGGTCGTCCAGGGCGCGGTCAACCCCGACGAGTTCTACGTCTACAAGCCCACCCTGCGCGACGGGCGCAAGGCCATCCTGCGCCGCTCGCTGGGCGCCAAGCAGCTGCGCATGGTCTATTCGGACCAGCCCGGCGAGCGCGTGCGCACCGAGGAAACCCCGGCGGACCTGCGTTCGCAGTTCTCCATTTCCGATGCCGACGTGCAGGAACTGGCCAAGCAGGCGCTGGTGATCGAGCAGCACTACGGCCGGCCCATGGACATCGAATGGGGCAAGGACGGCAACAGCGGCAAGCTGTACATCCTGCAGGCGCGCCCGGAGACGGTGAAGTCGCGCGGCCACGCCACCCAGATCGAGCGCTACAACCTCTCGCAGCGCGGCGAGGTCGTGGCCGAAGGCCGCGCCATCGGCCAGAAGATCGGCAGCGGCGTCGCCCGCGTGGTGCGTTCGCTGGACGACATGAACCGCGTGCAGCCCGGCGACGTGCTCGTCGCCGACATGACCGACCCGGACTGGGAACCGGTGATGAAGCGCGCCTCGGCCATCGTCACCAACCGCGGCGGGCGCACCTGCCATGCCGCGATCATCGCCCGCGAACTGGGCGTTCCTGCAGTCGTCGGCACCGGCGACGCGCTGGACCGCATCGCCGACGGCAAGGAAGTGACGGTGAGCTGCGCCGAGGGCGACACCGGCTACATCTATGCCGGCACCCTGCCCTTCGAGCGCACCACCACGGACCTCGGCAACATGCCGCCGGCGCCGCTGAAGATCATGATGAACGTGGCCAACCCGGACCGTGCCTTCGACTTCGGCATGCTGCCCAACGCCGGCATCGGCCTGGCCCGCCTGGAAATGATCATCGCCAGCCACATCGGCGTGCATCCCAAGGCGCTGCTCGAGTACGACCGCCAGGACGCGGCCACGAAGCAGAAGATCGACGCACGCATCGCCGGCTACGCCGGCCCGGTCGAGTTCTACGTCGACCGCCTGGCCGAGGGCATCGCCACGATCACCGCGTCGGTGGCGCCCAAGCCGGTGATCGTGCGCCTGTCGGACTTCAAGTCCAACGAATACGCCAACCTGGTCGGCGGCAGCCGCTACGAACCGCACGAGGAAAACCCGATGATCGGCTTCCGCGGCGCCAGCCGCTACGTCGATCCGTCGTTCAAGGACGCCTTCGCGCTGGAGTGCCAGGCGGTCAAGCGCGTGCGCGAGGAGATGGGCCTGGACAACCTGTGGGTGATGATCCCGTTCGTGCGCACGCTCGACGAGGGCCGCAAGGTCATCGAGGTGCTGCGCGAGAACGGCCTCGTGCAGGGCGACGGCGGCCTCAAGATCATCATGATGTGCGAGATCCCCTCCAACGCCCTGCTGGCCGAGGAGTTCCTGGAGATCTTCGACGGATTCTCCATCGGTTCCAACGACATGACCCAGCTCACCCTGGGCCTGGACCGCGATTCGGCGATCGTCGCCGGCCTGTTCGACGAGCGCGACCCGGCGGTGAAGAAGATGCTGTCGATGGCGATCTCGACCGCGCGGCGCATGGGCAAGTACGTCGGCATCTGCGGCCAGGGCCCCAGCGACCACCCTGACCTTGCCCTGTGGCTGATGGAACAGGGCATCGAGTCCGTCTCCCTCAACCCCGACACCGTCGTCGACACCTGGCTCGCCCTCGCCAAGGCCAAGGCCGGCGGCTAAACGCAGGACGCGGATCAACGCGGATTTGAAAGGCGGATTTACGCGGATACAGCGGGAGTGGTTTCTCGTGGATGCAGCGCTCCGCATGAACCCACTACTGCTGTATCCGCGTTGATCGCTTTCCCGATCCGCGTTGATCCGCGTCAAAAAGAACCTTCAGAGACCCGCGAGTTCGCCCATGTGGGCGCGGTAGTGGCGGAGTTCGTCGATGGAGTCGCGGACGTCGCTCAGGGCGGTGTGCGCGGCTTCCTTGTGCACGGCGGCCAGGACCTGCGGGGCCCAGCGGCGGGCCAGTTCCTTGAGCGTGCTCACGTCCAGGTTGCGGTAGTGGAAATGGCGCTCCAGCGCCGGCATCTGCCGGTGCAGGAAACGCCGGTCCTGGCAGATCGAATTGCCGCACATCGGCGAGCAGTTCGCCGGCACCCACTTCTGCACGAAGGCCAGCGTGCGCGCCTCGGCCTCGGCCATGCCCACGCCCTCTTCCAGCACCCTGCGCCACAGGCCGGATTTGCCGTGCTGGCGGCGGTTCCAGTCGTCCATGGCCTCGAGGGTGGCCAGCGGATGCGCGATCGCCAGCTCCGGTCCCTCGGCCAGCACGTTGAGCTGGGAGTCGGTGACGATGGTGGCGATCTCGAGGATCGAATCGCGGTTGGTGTCGAGCCCGGTCATTTCCAGGTCGATCCAGATCAGGCGGCCTTCGCTTCCATTCATGCCCTCATGATACCGGCGGCTTGCCCCGCTTGCGCCTGAAATAGTTGCTCAGCCGCGTCCCCGCCTCCGCCGCCATAACCCCGCCGACCACCTCCACGCGGTGGTTGTGGCGCGGATCGCCCAGCAGGTCGAACACGCTGCCCGCAGCCCCGGTCTTGGGGTCGGCGGCGGCGTAGACCACCCTTGCAAGGCGGGCATGGACCATGGCCATGGCGCACATGGCGCAGGGTTCCAGGGTCACGAAGAGGGTGCAGCCGACCAGGCGGTGGTTGCCCAGCGCCCTGCCTGCCTGGCGCATGGCGACGATCTCGGCATGCGCGGTCGGATCGTGCTCGGTGATGTTGCGGTTCCAGCCCTCGCCGAGGACCTCGCCACCAGGGTCGACGACAACCGCACCCACCGGGATCTCGTCGTCCTCCCGCTCGGCCCGCTCCGCCAGCCCCAGCGCCCGCTGCATCCACGCTTCGTCTGCGACGTTCATTGCGGAAGCATCTCTGCCACGGATGAACACGGATGCACACGGATAAAACCCTTGAGTTTTTGCATCTGCCTTATCCGTGTCTATCCGTGTTCATCCGTGGCGAGAAGGCTCTACTCCCACTCGATCGTAGCGGGGGGTTTGCCGCTTATGTCATAGACTACGCGAGAAATGCCTCGTAACTCGTTGATTATCCTGTTTGATACCTTACCGAGGAATTCGTACGGCAGGTGCGCCCAGTGGGCGGTCATGAAGTCGATCGTCTCGACGGCGCGCAGCGCCACGACCCATTCGTAGGCGCGGGCGTCGCCGACCACGCCGACCGACTTCGCCGGCAGGAACACCGCGAACGCCTGGCTGACCTTGTCGTAGAGGTCGGCCGCACGCAGCTCCTCGATGAAGATGTGGTCGGCGCGGGCCAGCAGTTCGGCGTATTCGCGTTTCACCTCGCCCAGGATGCGCACGCCCAGGCCGGGACCCGGGAACGGATGCCGGTAGACCATGGCGTGCGGCAGGCCGAGCTCCACGCCCAGGCGTCGGACCTCGTCCTTGAACAGCTCGCGCAGCGGTTCGACCAGGCCGAGCTTCATGTGCTCCGGCAGCCCGCCGACGTTGTGGTGGCTCTTGATGACGTGGGCCTTGCCGGTCTTGCTGCCGGCCGACTCGATCACGTCCGGGTAGATCGTGCCCTGCGCCAGCCACTTCGCGTTGGCGAGCTTGCCGGCTTCCTCGTCGAAGATCTCGACGAACAGGTTGCCGATGATCTTGCGCTTGGCTTCGGGGTCGGAGACGCCTTCGAGTGCCTTGAAGTAGCGGTCGGCGGCATCGACGCGGACGACCTTGACGCCCATATGCTCGGCGAACATCGCCATCACCTGGTCGCCTTCCTGCCAGCGCAGCAGGCCGGTGTCGACGAACACGCAGGTGAGCTGGTCGCCGATCGCCTTGTGCAGCAGCGCCGCCACCACGGAGGAATCGACGCCGCCGGACAGGCCGAGGATGACCTGGTCGCTGCCGACCTGCTCGCGCACGCGCGCGACCTGGTCCTCGATGATGTGCTCGGGCGTCCACAGCGTGTCGCAGCCGCAGATGTCGACCACGAAACGACGCAACAGCGCCTGGCCGGAACGGGTGTGGGTGACCTCGGGATGGAACTGCACGCCGTACCAGCGCTTGTCCTCGTTGGCCATGGCGGCCACGGGGATGCGGTCGGTGCGCGCGGTGACGGTGAAGCCCGGCGGCGCCTCGGAGACGTGGTCGCCGTGGCTCATCCACACGTCCAGCTTCGGCGGCGAGCCCGGATGGTCCTTGAGCCCTTCGAACAGCGAATCCGGCGCGACCAGCTCGACCGTGGCGTGCCCGAATTCGCGCTGGTCGGCTGCCTCGGTGCGACCACCGAGCTGCACGGCCATGGTCTGCAGGCCGTAGCAGATGCCCAGCAACGGCAGGCCCGAGTCGAATACCTGCTGCGGCGCACTCGGCGCACCCGGCAGCGTGGTCGATTCCGGGCCGCCCGACAGGATGATGCCCTTGGCGCCGAAGGCCGCGATTTCCGCCGGGTCGTGGTCCCAGGCCCAGATTTCGCAGTACACGCCCAGTTCGCGGATCCGGCGCGCGATCAGCTGCGTGTACTGCGCGCCGAAGTCGAGGACGAGGATCCTGTCGCTATGGATGTCGGTCATTCAGCCTGCCCGGTAGTTCGGCGGTTCTTTGGTGATCTGGACGTCGTGGACGTGGCTCTCGCGCGTGCCCGCGGCGGTCACCTTCACGAACGTCGGCTTCTTGCGCATTTCCTCGATGGTCGCGCAGCCGACGTAGCCCATGGTCGCGCGCAGGCCGCCGGCGAGCTGGTGGACCACGCCGCCGAGCGGGCCGCGGTACGGCACGCGGCCCTCGATGCCTTCGGGCACCAGTTTGTCGGCGTCCGAGGCGTCCTGGAAGTAGCGGTCCTTGGAGCCCTTCTCCATGGCGCCGAGCGAGCCCATGCCGCGGTAGTTCTTGTAGCTGCGGCCCTGGAACAGTTCGGTTTCGCCCGGCGATTCCTCGGTGCCGGCGAACAGGCCGCCGACCATCACCGTGGAAGCGCCGGCGACGATCGCCTTGCCGATGTCGCCCGAATAGCGCACGCCCCCGTCGGCGATCAGCGGGATCCGGTCCTGCAGGGCTTCGGCGACCATGGAGATCGCGGTGACCTGCGGCACGCCCACCCCGGCCACGATGCGGGTGGTGCAGATCGAACCGGGGCCGATGCCGACCTTGACCGCGTCGGCGCCCGCGTCCATCAGCGCCAGCGCGGCGTCGCCGGTGACGATGTTGCCGCCGACCACCTGCACCTGCGGGAAGCGCTTCTTGACCCAGGCCACGCGGTCGATCACGCCCTGCGAGTGGCCGTGCGCGGTGTCGACGATGAGCAGGTCCACGCCCGCGGCGGCCAGTGCCTCGATGCGTTGTTCGGTGTCGCCGCCGACGCCGACCGCGGCGCCGACCAGCAGGCGCTCGTGCGCGTCGTAGGCCGCGTTCGGGTTGTCCTGCTTTTTCTGGAAATCCTTGACCGTGATCAGGCCGCGCAGTTCGAAACCGTCGTTGACCACCAGCACCTTCTCGATGCGGTGCTTGTGCAGCAGGCCGAGCACTTCGTCGTCGGTGGCGCCCTCCTTCACCGTGACCAGCCGATCGCGCTTGGTCATGATGTGGCGCACCGGATCGTCGAGCTTCTTCTCGAAGCGCATGTCGCGGCCGGTGACGATGCCCACCAGGTGGCCGTCGCCGTCGACGACGGGAACGCCGGAGATGTTGCGCGCGCGGGTGAGCTTGAGCACTTCGCCGATGGTGGTCTCGGGCCCGACGGTGAAGGGTTCCTTGATCACGCCGGCTTCGAAGGTCTTGACCCTCGCGACCTCGGATGCCTGGCGCTCGACGCTCATGCTCTTGTGGATGATGCCGATGCCGCCGAGCTGGGCCATGGCGATGGCCAAGCGGGATTCGGTGACGGTGTCCATGGCGGCCGACAGCAGCGGCAGGTTGAGGCGCAGGTCGCGGGAGACGCGGGTGGCGAGCGAGACGTCCTTGGGCAGGACCGTCGAGTGCGCGGGGACGAGGGAAACGTCGTCGTAGGTCAGCGCTTCAGCCTGGATGCGGAGCATGGCCGATTCCGGAGGAGGTGAAGCGCGTCATTGTAACGCGTCGGCGGCCTCGGCTGCTTCCAGCGTGTTCTGCATCAGGGTGGCCACGGTCATCGGCCCCACGCCGCCGGGCACCGGGGTGATCCAGCTGGCCCGCCGGGCCGCGGCCTCGAAGCCCACGTCGCCCACCAGGCGGCCGTCGTCCAGGCGGTTGATGCCCACGTCGATCACCACCGAGCCGGGCTTGACCCACTCCCCGGGGATCAGCCCGGGCTTGCCCGCGGCCACCACCAGGATGTCGGCGCCGCGCACCGCGGCCTCCAGCACCGCCGGCGGGGTGAACTTGTGGCAGCTGGTGGTGGTGCAGCCGGCGATCAGCAGCTCCAGCGCCATCGGCCGGCCGACATGGTTGCTGACCCCGACGATGGTGGCGCTCTGCCCGCGCACGGGGCGGTCGGTATAGGCCAGCAGCGTGGTGATGCCGCGCGGCGTGCACGGGCGCAGGCCGAACTGGCGCAGGGCCAGATGGCCGACGTTCTCCGGATGGAAGCCGTCGACGTCCTTGCGCGGATCGATGCGATGGATCAGGCGGCTGGCGTCGTCGATGCCCGGCAGGGGCAGCTGCACCAGGATGCCGTGGATCGCCGGATCGGCGTTGAGGCGGTCGATCAAGGCCAGCAGTTCGGCCTCGCTGGTCCCGGCCGGCAGGTCGAAGTCGTGCGCCTCGATGCCGACCTTGGCTGCGGCCCGGCGCTTGTTGCGCACGTAGACCGCCGACGCCGGATCCTGCCCCACCAGCACCACGGCCAGCCCCGGGCGCGGCTTGCCGGCGGCGATCCGCGCCTGGACCTGGGCCGCCAGCCCGTCGAGCAGGTCCTCGGCGATGCGCTTGCCATCGAGGATCCTGGCGCTGGCGGTGGGCTGGGTCATGCGGTGGGCAGGTCGCTGCGTTACAGTCGGAATACGGGATTATCGCCGATAACCCCGGGCGACCGGACACGGTCTTCCAGCCAAGGGGGAACAGGCATGGCGATCCAGGGTCAATGCGGCAAGTGCGGCCATCGCGTGCTGCACGTCAACGTCGAGGAAATCGTCGGCGTCGTGGATGGCGACAGCAAGGCGCGCATCCTCACCTTCAATTGCATCCACTGCCACGCCGTGCTCGGCGTGCAACTGGATCCGCGTACCAAGCGGCGCCCCAAGGGCAAGCACGAGGCATCAGCCTCCGGCTAGCGCTTCCAGCTCGGCCTGCGGCCGCAACCTCAGCAGCGCCGCCCAGTCCTGGCGGTTGAAACTGCACGTCTCCTGCTGGCCGGGGCTGCAGGTCGCGGTCGAGCCGCGCGGCAACGACCACAGCAGGCCCTTGCGATTGAGCGGCAGGATGCGCAGCGTCGCGCCCTGCAGCACGTTGCCACCGACGAGATACAGGTCCTGGCCGCCGCGCGCATGCCCCACGACGATGTCGCAGTGCATCGGCAGGCCGTCGCCGCTGCCGGCCTCCAGGAACGCAAGGAGGCCCGCATGCCCGCGTGGCGCTCCGTTGCCGCGGACGAAACACAGCAGGTCGCCGGCTGCGGGCGCGTGGCGCTCCGGATCGGCGAGCACGTAGGCGTTGCCACCACCCCGCCAGGCGCTGCGGACGAAATCGAGGTGGCTGGTCGAGGGGCGGAAACCGGGCAGCCGCGCGCGCACCATCACCCAGGACACGAACGCGGCGGACCACGGCCGGTCGGCGAGAAACGCGCGGCACGATGGCGATGGATAGGCTTCCGGGGTGGCCCGCGCGCATTCGCCGGCGCCTGGATACGAGGCCATTTCCGGCATCAGTCCAGAACCGCGCCAGTACTCGGCGACGCGCGTCCACGCGGGCGTGCTGCCGTCGGCCAGCGCTGCGGTCTCGACCTCGGAGACCGTCATGCTCGCCAGGCGGCCGTCGGCATCGATGAACGGGGAATACCAGAGTGCGTTCTCGGCGCAGGCCGCCGCGGCGATGCCGGCGGCGAAACTGCCTTCACCGGCACGCGCGTCCGCGCCGCAGGCAGGTTCTGCCCGGGCACAGCCGGCCAGGGCGATCGTCAGCAAGGCCAGCAACCATCGATGTCGGATGTCGCTGCCCATGCATTGCCTACCCGGCGGGACGACTCAACCCGAACAGAACTTCACGTAGTCAATGTATCCGGGGAAAGGTCGACCCGGCGTGCACACGGCACAGCCGGGATCCGGGGCGAGACGGGTTTCGCGGAAGCGCATCGCCAATGCGTCGAAATGCAGCAGCCGGCCGGACAGCGGCGTGCCGATGTCCAGCAGCAGCTTGATCGCTTCGGTTGCCTGCAGCATGCCCACCACGCCTGGCAACACGCCCAGCACCCCTGCCTCGCTGCAGTTGGGCGCATCGGCGGCGGCCGGAGGTTCCGGGAACAGGCAGCGATAGCAAGGCAGGCTGCCGCGCGCGCGTCCGGCGTCGAACACCGAGACCTGGCCTTCGAAGCGGTGCACGGCGCCGTACACCAGCGGCTTGCCGAGCTTCACGCAGGCATCGTTGAGCAGGTAGCGCACCGGGAAGTTGTCGGCGCCGTCCAGGACCAGGTCGATGCCGTCGAGCAGGCGCTCGATGTTGGCGCTGGTGACGCGCTCGCGCACCGTCTCCATCCGGATGCGCGGGTTCAGCGCCGCCAGTCTCGCGGAGGCCGAGTCGACCTTGGCCATGCCGATGGCCGCGTCCGTGTGCAGGATCTGGCGCTGCAGGTTGCTGCGTTCGACCACGTCGTCGTCGGCGATGCGCAGGTGGCCGACGCCCGCGGCCGCCAGGTAGTACGCGGCGGGCGATCCGAGTCCGCCGGCGCCGATGATCAGCACGTGCGAGGCAGCCAGTCGCTGCTGCCCTTGCAGCCCGACTTCGGGCAGGCGCAGGTGGCGCGAATAGCGTTCCTCGAAATCGGGGTCGAGCTGCGGACGCAGCATCGGCAAGCCTGCGGCCGCCCAAGCCGTGGTTCCGCCGCGCACCGATGCTAGGTTGCGGTAGCCGCGTGCGTGCAACGCCTGGGCAGCAAGGAGCGAACGGCGTCCGGACTGGCAGATCAGCAGCACTTCGGCGTCCGGATCGGGCACTACGGCGGCCGGCGCGGCTTCGAGCTGTTCGCGGACCACGCCCAGCGCACCCTGTGCCATGCCCAGCGCACGTTCGTGGTCGCCGCGCACGTCGACCAGCACCGCGCCTGCCTGCAGGCGCCGCAAGGCCTCTTCTGGCGCGATCTCGCGGATGCCGTCGACGTTTGCCATGACCGGCATTATCCGGGAATCGGCAACACCTCGACGATGTCGCCGGGTTCGAAGTTGCGTTCGCCTTCAGGCAGCACCAGCAGCGCGTCGGCGCGCGCCGCGGCGGCGAGCCGGTGCGAGCCGTCCGCGGGATTGGGTTCGACCAGCAGGATGCCGTCCGCGCCGGGCAGCAGGCGCCCGCGCAGGAACTCCCGGCGCGCATTGCGCTTGGCGAACGCCGTGGCCATCCGCGCCTGCCAGCGCGGACGCGGTTCCGCCCTGCCCTGCAGCCCGTCTACCAGCGCGCGCCCTAAGGTGAGCCAGGTGGCCAGCACCGATACCGGGTTGCCCGGCAGCCCCAGCATCCGGGCTTCGCCGATCTGCGCGAACAGCAACGGCATGCCGGGCTTCATCCGCACTTTCCAGAAATGCACGTGGCCGTCTTCGCGCACGATGCCCGGAAGGTGGTCCTTCTCGCCGGCCGACACCGCGCCGCAGGTCACCACCACGTCGAAACTGGAGGCGGCATCGCGCAGCATCGAAGCCATGCGCCCGCGATCGTCGGGCAAGGTCGGCCAGGCCACCGGTTCGATCCCGTCCGCGCGCAACAGGCCCATCAGCAGTTCGCGGTTGGAGTTGTAGATCTGTCCCGGCTGCAGCGGGATGCCGGGCTCGACCAACTCGTCGCCGGTGGTGAACACAGCCACCGTCGGCCGGCGTGCGACCTCGAGGGTGTCGATGCCGAGCGCGGCGGCAAGGGCGACGCGCGATGGCGTCAGCGTCCATCCGGCCTGCAGCACCTGGTCGCCGGCACGCACGTCCTCGCCGGCGCGGCGCACGTGCAATCCGGCGCGCGACGCGCCGGATGGAACGATGACGTGGCCGCCCTCGACGCGCACGTTCTCGCGGATCGCGATCGCGTCCGCGCCTGCCGGCATCGGCGCGCCGGTGGTGATGCGCACGCATTCGCCCGCATGTACCGCGAGGGCCAGCGAGGGCCCGGCGAACTGCTCGCCGGCCAGGCGCAGGACGGTATCGCCTTCGGCCGCCAGGTCTGCACTGCGCAGCGCGAAGCCGTCCATCGCACTGTTGTCGAACGGTGGCAAGGCGATGGGCGCCGCCACGCCGCGGGCCAGCACGTGGCCATGCGCGCGCGACAGGCTGCGCGCCTCCACCGGCAACCGGTGCGCGGCGGCGACGTCGGCGACGATGGCCAGCGCTTCGTCGAAGGCGATCATGGAACAAGCACTCCCGCGGCCTGCAGGTCGGCCGGCGTGTTGAGGTTGCCGTAGCGCACGCCTTCGAAACGGACTTCGTGCATGCCCAGCCGCGCCTGCAACGCGTGGATCGCGAGCGCCCCTTCCGCCAGCGCGGCCACGGCCGCGCCGCGCAACCGTTTCACCAGCCACAGCGCAACCAGCGGCTGTGGGCCGTCGTCGTCGCGGGCCATGCTGCCATGGTCGCCCGCCGCGGCGTACAGGCTCGGCAGCAGGCGCTCGTTGACCCCGACCAGGTCCACCGGCAGCGTCAGCAACCATTGCGTGGTGCACGCGCGGGCCAGTGCGTCCAGCCCCGCCAGCGGGCCGGCTTCGGTCACGCGGTCGGCGACCACGGCGATGCCGAGCGCCGCATACGGCGCCTCGTCGCCATTGCTGCTGGCGAGCATCGCATCGACTTCGCCGGCAAAGCGTCGTTGCCAGCGTTGCACCTGTGGCAGGCCGTCGCGCGACAGCCAGGCCTTGTCGATGCCACCCAGGCGCGTGGCGCGCCCGCCGGCGAGCAGGCCGAGGGTCACCCCGCCCGGCACGTCCATCGTCACTTGCTCCGCTTGGCGCGCCGGATCAGCCGTTGCTTCTTCGCGACCTGGCGATCGGTCAGGACGTTCTTCTTGTCCTTGTACGGGTTGTCGCCTTCCTTGAACACGAAGCGCACCGGCGTGCCGACGAGCTTGAAACGCTTGCGGAAGTAGTTTTCCAGGTAGCGGCGATAGCTCTCGGCCAGCGTGCGCAGGCGGTTGCCGTGGACGACGAAGGTCGGCGGATTCTCGCCGCCCGGATGGGCGAAGCGCAGCTTGGCGGCGTGGCCGCGCACCACCGGCGGCGGGTGCGACTCGATCGCCGTTTCCAGCGCGCGCGTGACCTCGGCGGTGCTGAACTGGCGCGTGGCCGACGCATGCGCGCGATGCACGGCCTTGAACAGTTCGCGCAGGCCGGAGCCGTGCAGCGCGGAAATGCGCACCGCCTCGGCCCAATCGACGAAGGACAGCTTGCGCACCAGCAGCGATTCGGTCTGCTTGCGCTGGTAGTCGCTCTGCCCGTCCCACTTGTTGACCGCGATCACCAGCGCGCGGCCGGCATCGAGCACGGCGCCGAGCACGGCGGCGTCCTGTTCGGTCACGCCCTCGCCCGCGTCGAGCATGATCACTGCGACCTGGCACTGCTCGATCGCCTGCAGGGTCTTGACGATGGAGAACTTCTCGACCGCTTCGTCGACCTTCGACTTGCGCCGGATGCCGGCGGTGTCCACCAGTCGGTACTTGCGGCCGTCGCGTTCCAGGTCTACGGCGATCGAGTCGCGCGTGGTGCCTGGCACGTCGGAGGCGATCATCCGTTCCTCGCCGAGGATGCGGTTGACCAGGGTCGACTTGCCGACGTTGGGGCGGCCGACGAAGGCAATGCGGATCCGCTCCGGGTCGTTGTCGAGCACCTGCGCGTCGCCGTCCTCCGGCAGCGCGGCTAGGATCGAGGCGAGCAGCGTGTCCAGGCCCTGGCGGTGCGCCGAGGACACGGCGAAGACGTCCTTGAAGCCGTAGCGCGCGAATTCGTTGCGCGCCTGCTGCACGTCGATGCCGTCGACCTTGTTCACGACCAGGTAGACCGGCGTGGACACCTTGCGCAGCCAGGCGAGGATTTCGTCGTCCAGCGCCGAGGCGCCTTCGCGGCCGTCGACCACGAACAGCACCAGGTCGGCCTCCTCGGCCGCGGCGCGCGACTGGCGCGCGGTGGCGCCGGCCAGGCCCTGCTCGTCGCCAGCGATGCCGCCGGTGTCGACCAGGACGAAGGGACGCGATTCGTCCAGGCGGCACACGCCGTAGTTGCGGTCGCGGGTCACGCCGGGCGCGTCGTGCACCAGCGCGTCGCGCGTGCGCGTCAACGCGTTGAACAGGGTCGACTTGCCGACATTGGGCCGGCCGACGAGGGCGACGAGAGGCAACATGTAGGTTGTGCGGGCCGGCGGACCGGCCCTCCGGTCAGGGCGAAAGGCGCCAGGCGCTCATGGTGCCATCGCTGGCCTGGGCGACGAGGACGCCGTCGGCGACCACGGGCGCAGCGCGGAAGGCCTCGTCGGCGGCTTCGACGCGCGCCGCCAGGGCGCCATCGGAAAGTTGCAGCCAGTGCAGGTAACCCTGGTAGTCGCCGACCACGGCGTAGTCGCCCTGGATCGCGACGCCGGCGAGGCGACGGTATGCAAGTGCTGGTTGCTGCCAGAGGCCGCTGCCGTCGAACTTGCCCAGGCCCCAGACGGTGCCCTGCGGATCGGCGACGACGACGCGGTCGGCGGACACGCCGGTCCTGCCGGGACCGCCGGAGTCGTTCACCCAGATCGGCCGACCGGTGGTGCCGTCGATGGCCATGGTCTTTTTCTTGTAGCTGGTGGCGAACAGCACGACCTCGTCGAGCGAGGGCATGCCGTCGACGTCGGCCATGCGATCGAGCTCGGTGCGGCCCTCGCCCAGTGCGATCGCCTGCTCCCAGAGCAGCCGCCCCGTGGAGAGCGTGACCGCCGACAGGCTGCCGTCGTCGCTGGCGATGAACGCCAGGCCCGGGCCCAGCAGCGGCGAGGCGTTGCCGCGCACGGTCAGCGTCGGGGTCTCGCGCTCCCAGAACCAGCGGCGCTCGCCGCTTGCGGAGTCGAAGGCGGTGACGCGGCCGTCGATGGAACGCACCAGCACGTATCCCTGCCCCACCGTGGGCGCGGCGAGGATCTCGGTGCCGACTTTTGCCGTCCACTTCTGCGCGCCGTTGGCGGCTTCGAGGGCGACGACATCGCCCTCCAGGCTGCCCACGACCACGATGCCATCGCCCACGCCGGGACCGCTGGACAGGCGCAGCTCGGACTCGACCCGCCACGCGGGCTTGCCGCTTTGCAGGTCCCACGCGCCCACGCCGCCTTCCAGGTCGGCAGCGTAGACCCGGCCGTCGGCGATGGCCGGCGCCTGGCGCGAGCCGAGGCGGCCTTCGCCCTTGCCGACGTTGACCGACCACATCCGCTGCGGCTTGGCCGTGGGCGTGAAGTCGACGAGTTCGGACGGTTCGGCGATGTTCTTGCTCTTGTCGGTGAACCAGCCCTTGACCGTGCTGCATCCGCCCAGCGCGACCACGCAGGCAAGCACCAGGAGGAATTTCGGCGCCGCATGGGCGCGGGTGCGTGCGGGTGCCATCAGCTGCCGGCCTCCGTCGCCGCCACGTCGCCGCCGACGTCGGAGAGCTTGAGCTCGACCATGTTCCGCTGCGGCGAGCCGACCTCGATCAGCGCCAGCGCACGGGTGTAGGCCTCGCGCGCCTGCTCGTCCTGCTCGAGCGCTGCGTAGGCGTCGCCGCGGACCTGGAGCGTGCCGGCATCTTCGTTGAGGCCAGCCAGGGCAGCCAGCGCTTCCTTCGGCTTGCCGGTGTCGATCAGCAGCCGGGCCAGGCGCTGCACGGCCACTTCGGCCAGCGCGGGATCGTCGGCCTTGATTGCGCGCAGCGTCGCGATAGCTTCGTCGCGCTGGCCCGCTTCGACCTGGCTCCGGGCCAGGGAGAGCGCGCCGAGCGTGGCGTAGGCGCCCTCGGGCAGCGCCTCGAGGTGGGCCTTGGCCTTGTCCGTCGCGCCCTGCTCGAGCGCGCTCGTGGCCGCAAGGAAGTCGGCGCCGGCCTGCATCTGCTTGCCGCTGCGCTGCTGCTGCCACCACTGCCAGCCCCAGATCAGGGCCAGGCCGAGGACGATGCCGCCGAGGATGCCGGCGCCGTTGGCGCGCAGCCAGGAGCGGACGCGTTCGCCCTGTTCGTGTTCGTCGAGAAGGTCGTCGATTGCCATGCAACTGCCGTGTGGGGAAGGAGGGACCCCGCGACGGCAGTGACGTCAGTCCACGGCAGGCGCGAGGGATCCGTCAGAGGATACCGTAAAGCGTGCGACGTTCGCGCGCAGGAACGGGGCGATATCGGCCTTGCGGCCCTGCTGGCGGACCTCCACGGCGGAGGCGTTGCCCAGGACCATGCCGCCCACTTCGCCGGCGTCGTAGTTGCGGCGGTCGCCGGCATGCAGCAGCGCCTGCTCGAGGATCCTGCCGTCGGCGTCCATCACCTCGACCCAGCTGTCGCCGCTGAAGCGCAGCGACAGCGCCGGGGCGCGCGCCGGGATCGGTGCCAGCGACGCCACCAGCGGATGCGGATCGGTCGCCGGTTCGGCCGGCGCCGGGGAGCGCGTGGCGTCGGTGGCCGGCGCATCCAGCGGCGCGCCTTCGTGGGCCACGACGTCCAGGTGCGGCCGGGTCGCCAGCCACACCGGGATGGCGATGGCGACGGTCATGACGATGTAGACGAAACGGCGCGCGGCCTGCTCGGCAAAGCGCTGCCAGGGCGCCACGTAGGTACGCGGGGTCAGCGTCGGCGGACGCACCGGCTCGACGCCTGCGGCCTCCACCACCGGTTCGATGGTCAGGCCCAGCAGCTTCGAATAGCTGCGCAGCTGGCCACGGACGAACACCGGTGCGCCCAGCCGCGACCAGTCCTCGGTTTCGAGGGACTGCACCACCCGCAGCGGCATCTTCAGCCGCGCCGCCACATCGGCCTGGCTCAGGCCTGCCGCCCGTCGCGCCTTGCGCAGCTGCTCGCCGGCGCCGTGCTTTCCGCCGGTCTCGATATCGTTCGCATTCATTGCTGACCCACACCCCCCCGGGGAGTCTGCGACTGAGGAAATTCGTTCCTCATTCTCTGAACATAGTGCGCGGACGCAGCCATGTCGCCCAGTTTCTGCTCGATTTGTGACGCCAGTAGCAAGACTTCCGGCGTCGCCGCGGCAGCTGCCAGCCGGCGCTCGGAAAAGGCGCGCGCCTGCATGTAGTCGCCGATGTCGTAGGAGTACCTGGCCATCCCCGCCAGGGCCACCGGATTGTCCTTGTCCAGTTTCAGGGCCAGGCGCAGGTAGCGCTCGGCCAGCTTGCCCTCGCCGGCCATCAGCCGGCAGCGTCCGGCATTGGCCAGGGCCACTTCCGGGGTGCGGTAGGCGCGGTCGCCCAGGGCCTTGTCGAACATCGGCAGGGACTCGGCGACGCGGCCGTTGCCGCACAGCCAGGCGCCGTAGTTGTTGAGCGTGGCGCCGCGCCCGGGCGCCAGCTTCACGGCCTCTTCGTAGTGCTTGCCGGCGGCCTTCGCGTCGCCCCGGCGCTCGGCGACCAGGGCCAGCACGGTGTGCGCCTCGGACGACTCGCGATCGTTGTCCAGCGCCTTTTTCGCTTCGGCCTCGGCCTGGCCCAGGCGGCCGGCCTGCAGCGCTTCGGTAGCGGCGGCAGCCAGCGACAGCGCCAGCGTCCGGCGTTGCTCGTCCTTGCCCTCGCGCACCTTGTAGTCCGGCGCGACCTGGATGTAGTCGCCACGGTTCGGGTCGGCCTTGACGAAGGTCAGGCGGGAACAGCCGGCGAGCGGCCCGGCAAGCAGGGCCGCCAGCACCAGGCCGGCGACCAGGTGGCGCATGGCGTTCGCCTCAGGCCGCCGCATCCCTGGGTGCCCCCTCGCCGGATTCGAGCCGGCCTGCCTCGAGCGATCGCCGGAACTCCGCCTGCCGCCGCGTGCGGTCCATGACCTGGCCCTTGAGCTGGCCGCAGGCCGCGTCGATGTCGTCGCCGCGCGTGCGCCGCACGGGCGCGATCATGCCGGCGTTGTTGAGCTGCTTCTGGAAGGCGCGGATCGCGTCTTCGTCCGGGCGCTCGACGCGGGTGCCCGGGAACGGATTGCACGGGCTGAGGTTGACCTTGGCCGCATCCTTCATCTGCACGCGGCGGTCGAAGTCGCGCATCAACGCCACCAGCCCGCGCGCATGCTCGGGCTGGTCGTTGATGCCCTTCATCAGGGTGTACTCGAACGTCACCGAGGTGCCGCGCTTGCGCAGCGCGTAGCGCACGCAGGCGTCCATCAGTTCGGCGATCGGATACTTCTTGTTCAGCGGCACGAGCTGGTTGCGCAGCTCGTCGAACGGGGCGTGCAGCGACACGGCCAGCGAGACGTCGCTGACCTCGCCGAGTCGGTCGATCATCGGCACCATGCCGGCGGTCGACAGCGTCACGCGTTTGTTGGCCAGGCCGTAGCCGAGGTCGTCGCGCATGATCGACATCGCGCGCACGACATTGTCGAAATTGGCCAGCGGCTCGCCCATGCCCATCATCACCACGTTGGTGAGGCGGCGCCCGCCTTCACCAGAACGACCGTGCGGTACGTTGCCCAGGTGGCGGCCGGCGACCCAGACCTGGCCGATGATCTCGGCCGTCGACAGGTTGCGGTTGAAGCCCTGGGTGGCAGTGGAGCAGAACGTGCAGTTGAGCGCGCAGCCCACCTGCGAGGACACGCACAGCGTGCCGCGTCCCTTGTCCGGGATGTACACCGTTTCGATGGCGTTCTTCGGATCCATGCCGAGCAGCCACTTGTGGGTGCCGTCGGTGGAGGCCTTGTCGAACATGACCAGCGGCGCATGCACCACCGCCCGCTCCTCGAGCCTGGCGCGCAGCGCCTTGCCAAGGTCGGTCATTTCCTCGAACGAGGTCGCGTGGCGGTGATGGATCCACTTCATCACCTGGTGGGCGCGGAACTTCTTCTCGCCCAGCTCCTCTTCGAAGAACCGCTCGAGCGACGCACGGTCGAAGTCGAAGACATTGGTCAGGCCAGTTGTCTTCGACTGCGTTGCCATGGCGTCGCCCGCGCGTTCCATCATCGGCTCAGCGTGCGTAGACGTCGGTGGCCGGGAAGAAATACGCGATCTCGATCGCGGCGTTCTCCTGCGAGTCCGAACCGTGCACGGCGTTGGCGTCGATCGAATCGGCGAAATCGGCGCGGATGGTGCCGGCCGCCGCTTCCTTCGGATTGGTGGCGCCCATCAGTTCGCGGTTCTTCAGCACCGCGCCCTCGCCTTCCAGCACCTGGATCATCACCGGGCCGGAAATCATGAACTCGACCAGCGCGGCGAAGAACGGACGCTCGCGATGCACGGCATAGAAGCCTTCGGCTTCCTGCTTCGAGAGGTGCTTCATCTTCGCGGCAACGACCTTCAGGCCGGCCTTTTCGAAACGCGAATAGATTTCGCCGATGACGTTCTTTGCAACGGCATCGGGCTTGACGATCGACAGGGTGCGCTCCAGCGCCATTTGGACACTCTCCGGAAAAGGCGGGTCGCGAAAACTCCCCGCC
The DNA here is from genome assembly GCF_029763755.1 of Luteimonas sp. 8-5. GTDB lineage: Bacteria > Pseudomonadota > Gammaproteobacteria > Xanthomonadales > Xanthomonadaceae > Cognatiluteimonas. Next base: position 27,380 of record NZ_JARUVM010000024.1, on the reverse strand, counting down.
ATCGGCAGGGTCCCGCGCCCGAGGATAACAGAAAAACCCGCGTAGGAACGCGGGTTTAGCCGACATGGCTGCGGTAATTCTACTGCATTGGCCGGCAACTTTGCATTCCCCCGCGCACGCGGTTTGACGTTGCCTGCGGCCAGGGCGTAGCATCAAACAATCGTTTGATTAGGGCCTTCGGCACCATGGCGACCACTGCCTTCTCCACCAAGGACCGCATCCTCGGCGCCGCCGAGGAACTGTTTGCCCAGTTCGGCTTCGCGGGGACCTCGCTGCGCCAGGTCACCAGCCGGGCCGACGTCAACATCGCGGCGGTCAACTACCACTTCGGCAGCAAGGAGAACCTGGTCAACGAGGTCTTCCGCCGGCGCATGGACGAGATGAGCGCCCGCCGCCTCGAGCGCCTGGCGAAGGCCGTGGAACAGCAGCCCGGCGAGCTGGAGCCGGTGCTGGCGGCTTTCGTCGAGCCCGCGCTGTCGCTGGCCCTGGACCGCCATGGCGGCGCCGCCTTCATCCGGGTGATCGCCCGGGCCTACGCCGAGAAGAACGACAGCCTGCGCAAGTTCCTGTCCGACCAGTACGGGCACGTGCCGCGCGAGTTCGCCAAAGCCATCGCCGGCTGCCTCCCGGACCTGCCCAAGGAGCAGCTGTACTGGCGCCTGGACTTCCTGTCCGGGGCGCTGACCTACGCAATGGCCGACTTCGGAATGATCAAGCGCCCTGCCGGCACCACGGAGGCCGCGCACCGCGAGCGCGCCGCCCGCGAACTGATCCGCTTTGCCGCGGCTGGCTTCACTTCCTGAAGCTGCAACTATTTAAATTCATAGAGATAGCGAATATGTCTGAGAAATTGCTTGTACGGCGCGCAGCGGTCCTCGGGGCCGGCGTGATGGGCGCGCAGATCGCCGCGCACCTGGCCAACGCCGGCGTCGACACGGTGCTGTTCGACCTGGCGGCCAAGGACGGCAATCCGGATGGCGTGGTGCTCAAGGCCATCGCCAACCTCGGAAAGCTCTCTCCCGCCCCGCTCGCCAGCAAGGCCCTGGCCGGCGCCATCGTCCCGGCGAACTACCACACCGGCCTGGCGTTGCTGGAAGGCTGCGACCTGGTGATCGAGGCGATCGCCGAGCGCATGGACTGGAAGCAGGACCTGTACAAGCGCATCGCCCCGCACGTGGCGCCGCACGCGGTGCTGGCCAGCAACACCTCAGGCCTGGGCATCAACGCCCTGGCCGACGTGCTGCCCGAAGCCATGCGTCCGCGCTTCTGCGGCGTGCACTTCTTCAACCCGCCGCGCTACATGCACCTGGCCGAGCTGATCCCGGCGCGCGGCACCGATCCGGCGATCCTCGACGCGCTGGAAACCTTCCTCACCACGCACCTCGGCAAGGGCGTGGTGCGGGCCAAGGACACGCCCAACTTCATCGGCAACCGCATCGGCGTGTTCTCGATCCTGGCCACCATGCACCACACCGCTGCCTCCGGCCTTGGCTTCGACGCCGTCGACGCGCTCACCGGCCCGGCGATCGGCCGGCCCAAGTCGGCGACCTATCGCACCGCGGACGTGGTCGGCCTGGACACCATGGCCCACGTCATCAAGACCATGGCCGACACCCTGCCCGACGATCCGTGGCACCGGCACTTCAAGGCGCCGGGCTGGCTCGAGGCCCTGGTGGCCCAGGGCGCGCTGGGGCAGAAGAGCGGCGCCGGCATCTACATGAAGCGAGGCAAGGACATCCTGGTGCTCGACCTGCAGGCGCAGGACTACCGTGCCAGCGCAGGCGAAGTGGCCCCGGAAGTCGCGGCCATGCTCAAGGAAAAGGATCCGGCGAAGAAGTTCGCCGCGCTGCGCGGCAGCGAACACCCGCAGGCACAGTTCCTGTGGGCGGTGTTCCGCGACCTGTTCCACTACAGCGCCTACCACCTGGCGTCGATCGCGGACACCGCGCGCGACGTCGACCTGGCGATCCGCTGGGGCTACGGCTGGAAGCTCGGCCCGTTCGAGACCTGGCAGGCCGCGGGCTGGAAGCAGGTCGCCGACTGGATCGCCGAGGACATCGTCGCCGGCAAGGCGATGAGCGACGCGCCGCTGCCCGACTGGGTGTTCGACGGCCGCGAGGGCGTGCACGGCGCCGAGGGCAGCTTCAGCCCGGTCAAGAACGCCAAGCTGCCGCGCTCGGCCCTGCCCGTCTACCAGCGCCAGCGCTTCCCCGACCCGCTGCTGGGCGAGCGAGCCGATCCGGGCGAGACCGTGTTCGAGAACGAAGGCATTCGCGCCTGGCACGACGGCGACGGCGTCCTGGTGGCCTCGTTCAAGACCAAGATGCACACCGTCGACGATCAGGTGATGGCCGGCCTGCAACAGGCCATCGACGTGGCCGAACGCGATTTTCGCGCGATGGTGGTCTGGCAGCCGCAGGAGCCGTTCTCCGCGGGCGCCAACCTCGCCGGTGCGCTCGGCCTGCTCCAGGCCGGCGACGTCGCCGGGTTCGAGGCGATGGTCGCCAACTTCCAGGCCACCAGCCAGCGCATCAAGTACTCGCTGGTGCCGGTGGTGGCGGCCGTGCGCGGCCTGGCGCTCGGCGGCGGCTGCGAATTCCAGATGCACGCGGCGCGCACCGTCGCCCACCTGGAAAGCTACATCGGCCTGGTCGAGGCCGGCGTGGGCCTGCTGCCCGCCGGCGGCGGCCTGAAGGAACTGGCCGTGCGCGCTTCCGCTGCCGCGGGCGCCAGCGGCGACGTGTTCGAGCAGCTGAAGAAGGTGTTCGAGACCGTCGCCATGGCCAAGGCCTCGGCTTCGGCCGTTGAATCGAAGGAACTCGGGCTGCTGCGACCCGACGACGTGGTCGCGTTCCACGCCCACGAACTGCTGCACATCGCCAGGGGCCAGGCGCTGGCGCTGGCCGACCGCGGCTATCGCCCGCCGCTGCCCGCGCGCCAGGTGCGCGTCGCCGGCGATGTCGGCATCGCCACGTTCAAGATGCTGCTGGTGAACATGCTCGAGGGCCGCTTCATCAGCGAGTACGACTACGAGATCGCCAGCCGCATCGCCACCGTGCTCTGCGGCGGCGAGGTGGACCGCAACGCGCTGGTGGACGAGGACTGGCTGCTGCGCCTGGAGCGCGAGCATTTCGTCGCGCTTGCGCAGCAGGACAAGACCCAGGCACGCATCACGCACATGCTGAAGACCGGCAAGCCGCTGAGGAACTGAAGACCATGTCACGCCAAATCCAGGACGCTTACATCGTCGCGGCAACGCGCACTCCCGTCGGCAAGGCCCCGCGCGGCGTCTTCCGCAACACCCGCCCGGACGACATGCTCGCGCACGTGCTGCGCAGCGTGGTCGCGCAGGCGCCGGGCATCGACACCTCGCGCATCGAGGACGCGATCATCGGCTGTGCCATGCCCGAAGGCGAGCAAGGCATGAACGTGGCGCGCATCGGCGTGCTGCTGGCCGGCCTGCCCGACACCATCGCGGCACAGACCATCAACCGCTTCTGCTCGTCCGGCCTGCAGGCCGTGGCCCTGGCCGCCGACCAGGTGCGCCTGGGCAACGCCGACCTGGTCCTGGCCGGCGGCACCGAGTCGATGTCGATGGTGCCGATGATGGGCAACAAGGTCGCGCTGTCGCCGGATGTGTTCCGCAACGACCACGTCGCCATCGCCTATGGCATGGGCATCACCGCCGAGAAGGTCGCCGAGGAATGGAAGGTCTCGCGCGAGGACCAGGACGCGTTCGCCCTGGCCTCGCACCGCAAGGCCCTGGCCGCGATCGACGCCGGCGAGTTCCGCGACGAGATCTCGCCGCTGGAAGTGGTCGCGCGCCTGCCCGAGCTGGCCGGCAACACCATCCGCCTGAAGAAGACGCTGGTCGATACCGACGAAGGTCCGCGTCCGGATACTTCCCCCGAGGGCCTGGCGAAGCTGCGCCCGGTGTTTCGCAACGGCCAGTTCGGCGGTTCGGTCACCGCGGGCAATTCCTCGCAGATGTCCGACGGCGCCGGCGCGGTGCTGGTCGCCTCCGAACAGGCGATCAAGGACTACGGCCTGACGCCCCTGGCCCGATTCGTCTCGTTCTCGGTCGCCGGCGTGCGTCCGGAGGTGATGGGCATCGGCCCCATCGCCGCCATCCCGAAGGCGCTGGCGCAGGCCGGGTTGTCGAAGGAACAGCTCGACTGGATCGAGCTCAACGAGGCATTCGCGGCGCAGGCGCTCGCGGTGATCCGCACCTCCGAGCTGGACCCCGACAAGGTCAATCCGCTCGGCGGCGCGATCGCACTGGGCCATCCCCTCGGCGCCACCGGCGCGGTCCGCACCGCGACCATCGTCCACGGCATGCGCCACCGCAAGCTCAAGTACGGCATGGTCACCATGTGCATCGGCACCGGCATGGGCGCCGCCGGCATCTTCGAAGCTCTTTGAACCGCAACCGCAGGACGCGGATCAACGCGGATGAAAAAGCGGATAACCGCGGATCAAGCAAAGGCAGGAGTGGGTTCGTGGGCGCCGTAGCAGATCGCCTGGAGCCACTACTGCCTTATCCGCGTTGATCGGCTCTTTCATCCGCGTTGATCCGCGTCAAAAGAGGCTCCAGGCGCGACTCAGTCGAGGTCGATGACGCCCATTTCGGCGAGGGCGCGGGTCATGGTTTCGCGCGCGGGGTCGCTGAGCTTTTCGTGGTCCAGGGCGTAGCGGATGGTGGCTTCGATCAGGCCGATGTGGGTGCCGCAGTCGAAGCGCGTGCCCTGGAACCGGTAAGCCAGCACCTGCTCGCGCAGCAGCGCCGAGATCGCATCCGTGAGCTGGATCTCTCCGCCGGCGCCCGGCGTGGTCGCTTCCAGCAACTCGAAGATCCGCGGCGAGAGCACGTAGCGGCCGACCACCGCCAGGGTGCTGGGAGCTTCGGCCGGGTCGGGCTTCTCGACCATCGCCGTGATCCTGCCGGTGCGGCCGTTGAAACCCTCGGTGGCGACGATGCCGTAACTGCCGGTCTTCTCCGGCGCCACGTCCTGGACCGCGATGACGCTGGCATCGGCCGACTGGGCCACGTCGGCCATCTGCTTCAGCGCGCCGCTGACGCCCTTGCGTGTCCAGATCAGGTCGTCGGGCAGCAACACGGCGAACGGTTCGTCGCCGATCACCGGCTTGGCGCACAGTACCGCGTGGCCCAGGCCCAGCGCCTCGTGCTGGGTGACGAAGATCGCGCGCACGCCGGAAGGCAGCACGTTGCGCACGAGTTCCAGCAGTTCCTGCTTGCCGGATCGCTCCAGCTTCTGCTCGAGCTCGTAGGCCTTGTCGAAATAGTCGGCGACCGCGTGCTTGTAGCGGTTGGTGATGAACACCAGCGTGTCGCAACCGGCTTCGATCGCCTCGTCCACCGCGTACTGGATCAGCGGCTTGTCGATGATCGGCAGCATCTCCTTGGGCACCGTCTTGGTGGCCGGGAGGAAGCGGGTGCCGAGGCCGGCGACAGGGAAGACAGCCTTGCGGATGCGGCGGTTCGCTGCGGCCGCCATCAGCTGGCCCTGTTGCCGCGCACGGGGAACGCCACGACGGCGCCGCGCCCGACCGAGGACTCGTCGGCCTTGGCCGGATCGAACTCGGGCACGGCTTCGCGCAGCAGTACCGACAGTTCTTCCAGGTCGTAGCGAGCCGTGGCCTCGCGCATGCGCGCGGTGATGCCGACGATGCGTTCGGCCATGATCCCGCGGGCCTCGGCCTGCTGGATCTTGGGATGCACGGTCGGACGATAGCGTTCGTCGGCGTGAAACAGGGTTTCGTGCAGTTTCTCACCCGGCCGCAGGCCGGTGTAGACGAGGGCGATGTCGCGCCCGGGTTGCGTGCCTGCCAGCCTGATCATGTGTTCCGCCAGATCCTTGATGGCGACAGGTTCTCCCATGTCCAGCGTATAGATCGCGTGTTGCGAGCCGATCGCCGCCGCCTGCAGGATCAGCTGGCAGGCTTCCGGAATGGTCATGAAGTAGCGAGTGACCTCCGGATCGGTGACGGTCACCGGCCCGCCGTTGCGGATCTGCTTGCGGAACAGCGGCACCACGCTGCCGGCCGAGTCCAGCACGTTGCCGAAGCGCACGGTGACCGCGCGGGTCGCATGCGGCTCGGCCAGCGCCTGGGCCTGGCTGACCTTCTCGGCCATGCGCTTGGTGGCGCCCAGCACGTTCACCGGATCGACGGCCTTGTCGGTGGAGATCAGGACGAAGCTGCCCACGCCGGCGCGGTGGCTTTCCGCGCTCACGGTCTCGGTGGCCAGCACGTTGTTGCGTACCGCTTCGCGCAGCTGCGCTTCCAGCAGCGGCACCTGCTTGTAGGCAGCGGCATGGAAGACCGCCTCGGGCTGCGACAGCGCGATCGCATGGCGCATCACCGCCGGATCGCCGCAGTCGCCGAGCACCGGCACGCAGCGGATCTGCGGATAGTCGCGCTGCAGTTCGGCCGTCACGATGCTCAGCGCGAGTTCGTCGATCTCGACCAGCGCGACCTGGTGCGCGCCGTGCTTGGCGCACTGCCGGCACAGCTCCGATCCGATCGAGCCGCCGGCGCCCGTGACCAGCACGCTGCGCCCGCCCAGCCAGCCGCGGATCGCCTTCCAGTCCGGGGTCACGGGCTGGCGGCCGAGCAGGTCCTCGATCGCCACTTCCTTGAGTTCGCCGGGAAGCGAGCGCCCCTCGAGCAGGTCGTCCAGGCGCGGCACGCGGCGGAACGGCAGGCCGGTGCTCTCGCAGGCGGCCACGACCGAGCGCATGGCGGCCGCATCCAGCGACGGCATCGCGATCACCAGCAGGCGGGCGGCGGTCTCGCGGGCAATGCGTTCGACCTCGTCGATGCGGCCCAGTACCGGCACGCCCTGCAGGTAGCTGCCACGCAGCGTGGCCGCGTCGTCGAGGAAGCCCACCGGCTGGTAGGAACCGGTGCGGTGCAGGTCGCGCACCAGGGCTTCACCGGCACGGCCGGCGCCCAGGATCAGCACGCGCAGCCCGGCTTCCTCCGAACGGGACAGCTGGTAGTCCTTCCACACGCGGTACAACAGGCGCGGCATGCCCAGCAGCGCGGTGAGCACGAACGGATACAACAGCAGCACCGTGCGCGAGACCTGGTCCATGCGGTTGTAGATGAACAGGCTGACGGAAATCGCGATCAGGCCGAACAGGCAGGCCTTGAGGATGTTGACCAGGTCGGGAACGCTGGCGAAGCGCCACACGCCGCGGTACAGGCCGACCCGCCAGAACACCAGGCCCTGGGCCAGCAGGACCAGCGCGATCTCGGCCGACCAGGCGGCGATCGGCGACGGCTCCGAACGCATCGCGTACCGCACCAGGTGCAGTCCGATCCAGGCCACCCAGACCATCGCCAGGTCGTGCAGCACCACCGCGGTGCGCGGCAGGTTGGTGGCGACGCGTTGCTTCCAGTCCGTCATTGACGCTCTCCTGGCGTGGATTCCCTGGACTGTTGCAGGCGCAACCAGACGGCGCATGCGGCCAGGCAGGAGATTCCGGCGGAGCACATGATAACGATCGACGCGCTGCCGTCAGCCAGAAGCATGAATGCGACTTCAACGGCCGTCCACGCAAGGAACGCGAAAGCCACGACGGCATGGCCACTGCGGCGGGCCCAGCGCTGGTAGGCGTGCTGCACGTGCGGCTGCCACCAGCGCTCGCCGCGCAGCACCCGCCGGGCAAGGGTCAGGGTGGCATCCACGCCGCAGGCCACCAGCGGCAGCAGCAGCAATGGCGCCTGCTGCCAGCTGCCCGCAACCAGCAACAGCGCGACCAGCACGGCCAGCAGGTATCCCAGCGCGCCGCTGCCGACGTCGCCGAGGAAGATGTTCGCCCTGGGCAGGTTGAACGGCAGGAACCCGGCACAGGCCGCGGCCAGCGCGATGCCCAGCACCGCGACCGTCCCACTGCCTGCCAGCAGGCCGAAGCCCAGGGCAGCGAGCATGGCCTGGCTCGCGGCCAGCGCGTCGATACCGTCGATGAAGTTCCAGACGTTGACCAGGACCAGGGCTGCCACGAACGCGACTGCCGCCTTGCCTGCCCCTGCCCCGAGCGCCAGCACCGCCCATGCCAGCAGGGCCGCGGCCAGCGCATGCACGACCAGGCGCAGCGCGGGCGGAAGCGGGCGATGGTCGTCGGCCCAGCCGATCCCGGCGACCAGCGCCAGGCCGCCACCGATGGCCGCGAGCAATCCACCCTGCCCTGGCACGCGCCAGGCCAGCCAGGCCAGCACCGCGAGCATCGCCACCACGATCGAGATGCCGCCGCCGCGCGGCGTGGCGGACGCGTGGCTGCGGCGCTCGCCGGGTTCGTCCAGCATGTCGCGGCCCAACGCATAGCGCCTGGCCAGCCAGGTGCCGGCCAGGCCGGTGGCGAAGGCGCCGATCGTCAGGTACCACCACATGGCGCTAGACCACCGCGTAGTTCAGCAGCGGCTTGACCGTGCCCCACTCCTTGCAGCTCGGGCATTGCCAGTGGTGGCTGCGCGCGCCGAAACCGCATCGGCTGCACCGGTAGCTGGGATTGCGCACCAGCAACTGGTCGGTGATGTGCTTGAGGTCGTGCAGGGTCGCGACCGGATCGGCCTGCTCGAGCAGCGTCATGTCGATCAGCGCGGCCTCGCCGCGCACCGACGGACGGTCCTTGAGCTGCTGCGCCAGGTAGGCGCGCGCGGCGCCGACGCCTTCGGCGGATTCGACCAGCCGCGCCAGCGCGAGCACCGGCGAAATGCCGCGGTAGTGCTCGGCCATCTCGGCCAGGAAGGCGCGCGCGCCGGTGGTATCGCCAACGCGTGCGTAGCAGGCCAGCAGCGCCGGCAGCAGGTCCGGCAGGTAATCGGGGTCGTGGCGCGCGGCGCGTTCGAAGGCACGGATCGCGGCGACGTCGTTGCCGGCATCGACTTCGATGCGGCCTTCGAGCATGCCGGCGCGCACCGAGGTCGAGTCGGCGGCGTAGGCGCGGGCGATGGAGGCGCGCGCGGCATCGATATCGCCGGCGACGCGATGGCGGTCGGCGAGCTCGCACTCGAACTGGGCGATGAGCTTGCCCATGGGCTCGCCGGTGACTGCCTCGAAGCGGCTCGCGTTCTCGATCGCCTTGCTCCAGTCGCGCTCGGACTGGTAGATCGCGATCAGGTGGCGCAGGGCCTGCGGTGCGCGCTGGTCGATGCGCGCCAGGTCGGTGAACACCGTTTCGGCCCGGTCCAGCAGGCCGGACTTCATGTAGTCCTCGCCCAGCGCCAGCAGCGCCTGGACCTTCTGCTGGTCGGTCAGGTCGGGGCGCTGCACCAGCGCCTGGTGCAGCCGGATCGCGCGGTCGACTTCGCCGCGGCGGCGGAACAGGTGGCCCAGCGCAACCTGGGTTTCGAACGTGTCCTTGTCCAGCTCCGCGATGTGCAGGAACAGCTCGATCGCCTTGTCCGGCTGTTCGTTGAGCAGGTAGTTGAGGCCACGGAAGTACGTGGTGGACAGCTTGCTGACCTGGCTGTCGCTATGCCGCTCGCCGCCGCGGCGGCCGATGACCCAGCCGCTGAGCGCCGCGGCCGGCAACAACAGGACGAACCAGATCCATTGGTCGAGGAAAGCCATGCCTCATGGTCCCCGGCGGCGCAGGCGGTTGCGCAACGGCAGGACCACGCTCACGGCCAGCACCAGGCCGCCTGCGATCACGCCGGCCAGCAGGGCCACCAGGATCGCAACGCCCAGGGTGGCGTGCAGGGTCGCGAAGCCCAGGTCGACGGCGACCGGCTGCGGATTGAGTGCACCGACGGCCAGGCCGGCGGCGAGGAAGAAGAAACCGACCAGGACGCGCAGCAGTCGCATCAGTCCTCGGCTGCCCGCGGCATCGCATTGGCGACGCGCTCGCGCAGCTCCTTGCCGGGCTTGAAGTGGGGAACGTGCTTGCCGGGCAGCGCGACGGCGTCGCCGGTCTTGGGATTGCGGCCAGTGCGCGGCGGACGGTAATGCAGGGAGAAACTGCCGAAACCGCGGATCTCGATGCGCTCGCCCTGGGCCAGCGACGCGCCCATCATCTCCAGCAGCGACTTCACCGCCAGGTCGACATCGTCGGCCTTGAGGTGGGCCTGCCGCAGCGTGAGGATCTCGATCAGTTCGGACTTGGTCATTTCGTCGCGTCGGGCCGTACCTTGCTTGCGCAGCGCGCGGCCCGGCATTGCTGCCGGGCCGCGTGCCTTGCATGTTGCTTACTCGGACTTGCTCTCGAGCTGCTCGCGCAGCAGCGCGCCGAGCTTGGTGGTACCGCTGGAAGCGTCCGCCGAGGACTTGTTGTACTCGGCCAGGGCTTCCTGGGTCTCGGCCTCGTCCTTGGCCTTGATCGACAGCTGCATCAGGCGGCTCTTGCGATCGGTGCCGACGATCTTGGCCTCGATCTCGTCGCCGACCTTGAGCTTCTGGCTCGCGTCCTCGACACGCTCGTGGGCGATGTCGCGCGCGGCCAGGTAGCCCTCGACGCCGTCGCCCAGGTCGATGGTCGCACCGCGTGCGTCCACTTCCTTGACGGTGCCCTTGACGATCGAGCCGCGGGCGTTGGTCGCCTGGAACTGGCCCATCGGGTCCTGCTCGAGCTGCTTGACGCCCAGCGAGATGCGCTCGCGCTCCGGGTCCACCGCAAGCACGACGGCTTCCAGGGTGTCGCCCTTCTTGTAGTTGCGCGCGATGTCCTCGCCGGTGGAGTTCCAGCTGATGTCGGACAGGTGGATCAGGCCGTCGATGCCGCCGTCCAGGCCGATGAAGATGCCGAAGTCGGTGATCGACTTGATCTGGCCCTCGACCTTGTCGCCCTTCTTGTGGATCGCGGCGAAGGTCTCCCACGGGTTGGAAGTGACCTGCTTGATGCCCAGCGAGATGCGGCGGCGCTCCTCGTCCACGTCCAGGACCATGACCTCGACCTCGTCGCCGACCTGCACCACCTTGGACGGGTTGACGTTCTTGTTGGTCCAGTCCATCTCCGACACGTGCACCAGGCCTTCGACGCCCGGCTCGATCTCGACGAACGCGCCGTAATCGGTGACGTTGGAGACCTTGCCGAACACGCGGGTGTTGGCCGGGTAGCGGCGGGCGATGTTGTCCCACGGATCCTCGCCCAGCTGCTTCAGGCCGAGGCTGACGCGGTTGCGCTCGCGGTCGTACTTGAGCACGCGGACGTCGAGCTCCTGGCCCACTTCCACGACTTCGGACGGATGGCGCACGCGCTTCCAGGCCATGTCAGTGATATGCAGCAGGCCGTCGATGCCGCCCAGGTCCACGAACGCGCCGTAGTCGGTGAGGTTCTTGACCACGCCCTTGAGCACGGCGCCCTCGACCAGCTTCTCGAGCAGCTGTTCGCGCTCTTCCGAATGCTCGGACTCGACCACCGCACGGCGGGAAACGACCACGTTGTTGCGCTTGCGGTCGAGCTTGATGAGCTTGAACTCGAGCTCCTTGCCTTCCAGGTACACCGGGTCGCGGACCGGGCGCACGTCGACCAGGGAACCGGGCAGGAATGCGCGGACGTCCTTGATGTCGACGGTGAAGCCGCCCTTGACCTTGCCGCTGATGCGGCCGGTGATGGTCTCGTTCTTCTCGAGGGCTTCCTCGAGTTCGTCCCACACCATGGCGCGCTTGGCTTTCTCGCGCGACAGCACGGTCTCGCCGAAACCGTTCTCGAGGGAGTCCAGCGCCACCTTGACGGTGTCGCCGATGCCCACGTCGATCTCGCCGGCGTCGTTGCGGAACTGCTCGATCGGGACGATGCCCTCGGACTTCAGGCCGGCGTTGATGACGACCACGTCGGAGCGCACGTCGACCACGGTGCCGGTGACGATGGCACCGGGCTTGAGCTTGGCGATGTGGGCCTGGCTCTGTTCGAACAGTTCAGCGAAGGATTCGGTAGCTACGGTCATGTTTTTCTCAGTTGGCGCGTGCGGGCTTGCAGTTGCCAGGGGTTGGGGTGGATGGAAGGGTTGGATGGATCGACAACAACCGGCATGGGCCGGCTCTACCGGACAAGCGCGAGCACCTGTTCCACGACCGCGTCGATGGGCAACCCGGTGGTGTCGATGCGCACGGCGTCTTCGGCCGGTCGCAACGGAGCCACCGCGCGGCTCGCGTCGCGGGCGTCACGGGCAAGGATCTCCCGTAGCAGACCGGCCAATGTAACGGAAACCCCTTTTTCCTTCAACTGCTTATAGCGCCTTTCTGCCCTTTCCTCGGCGCTGGCGGTCAGGAAGACCTTGTAGCGAGCGTCCGGGAAGATCACCGTGCCCATGTCGCGGCCGTCGGCCACCAGGCCCGGCGGCTGGCGGAAGGCCCGCTGCCGGTCCCGGAGCGCGGCCCGGACCTCGGGGATGGCGGCGATCGCCGAGGCGGCGGCGCCGGCTGTCTCGGTCCGCAGCTCGTCGGTGGCGTCGTGGCCGTTGACCAGCACCCGAAGCTCGCCGTCGGCGGCCTCGCGGAAGGCGATGTCCGAATCGAAGGCGCAGCGCACCAGGGCGCCGGCGTCGTCCAGGTCCAGGTCGGCCCAGCCGGCGGCCACGCCCACGGCCCGGTAAAGTGCGCCGGAATCCAGGTAGTGCCAGCCCAGCCGGGTGGCCGCCAGGCGGCTGATCGTGCCCTTGCCGGAACCGGAAGGACCGTCGATGGTGAGGACCGGGGCGGCCGGGTCCGGAGTCGGGTTGCTGTCTGTCATCGGGGGATTGTAGCCGGGGCACGCGGCAAACCGGTGCAAACACTTGAATGGCAGGGGAAATCCCGGCTAGAATGGGCGGCTGGCGCTTCAGGCGCCTTTTTTGATCCAACCCATTCCATCAATCAACCGTTGCCGAGGTTCCATCATGAAGGTCCTGTCCTCCCTGAAGTCGGCGAAGAATCGTCACCGCGACTGCAAGGTGGTCCGCCGCCGCGGCAAGATCTTCGTGATCTGCAAGTCCAACCCGCGCTTCAAGGCTCGCCAGCGCTGAGTTTTCGCGCAGGTCGCCCAGGAAGGCCGCGGAAACGCGGCCTTTTTCGTGGGCGACGCTTGGTGGGAGCGGCGGAAGCCGCGATTTTGTGAAGCCGCGATTGTGACCGCCTTCGCGGCTTCCGCCGCTCCCTCGGGGCCACACCGCTCTACAATCGGCCGACCATCCACGAGGACCTTGCCATGCGCCTCCAGATCATCGCCCTGCTCGCCCTGTCCGGTGCCGCCGGCATCGCCTGTGCCGCAACTCCGGCCGGCGACACCCTGCTGATCGAACGCGTCCAGCAGGAACCCAGCGCCGCCCTGCCCGCACGCGGCCTGTCCATGGCCCAGGTCCAGGCCCGCTACGGTGAACCGGCCAGCCGGCTGGAACCGCGCGGCGGCCAGAGTTCGGCCTGGCCGGTCATCAACCGCTGGAGCTACCCGGGTTTCACCGTGTACTTCGAGGGCGACAAGGTCATCGACGCGGTCCTGGCCAAGGCCGGCCCCAACGAGATCGGACCCAAGCCCACGCCATGACGCACTGCAATCGGGACGATGCCCGCCTGCCGGCCGAATGGGAGCCCCAGGCGGCGATCCTGCTTGCCTGGCCGCACGCCGGTACCGACTGGGCCGAACGCCTGGAAGACGTCGAAGAGACCTACATCGCCCTGGTCGCGGCCATCACCCGCTTCCAGCGCGTGCTGCTGTGCGTGGCCGACGACGACATCGAGGCCTATGCCCGCGCGCGCCTGTCCTCGGCCCGGATCGACATGGGCCGGGTCATCTTCGCCACGGTCCCCTACGACGACACCTGGCTGCGCGACAGCGGGCCGATCACCCTGGTCTCGCCCGGCGGCGCCTGCCTGCTGGATTTCCGCTTCACCGCCTGGGGCGGCAAGTTCGAGGCGGCGCAGGACGACCGCTTGGTCGAGCGCTTGCACCAGATGGGATTCTTCTCGAACTCTGCACGGCAAAATATTGATTTTGCTTTGGAAGGCGGCGCCATCGACGTCGATGGCCAGGGCACGCTGCTGAGTACCTGGCAGTGCCTGCACGAGCGCCACCCGGATGCGGCCCGCGAGGACCTCTCGGCGAAGCTGGCGACCTGGCTGCGCCAGGAGCGCGTGCTGTGGCTCGACCACGGCTATCTGGAAGGCGACGACACCGACGCCCACATCGACACCCTGGCGCGCTTCGCGGCCCCGGACGCGATCGTGTTCCAGGCCTGCGACGACGAGGCCGATTCGCACTACGCCGAGCTGCAGGCGATGGCCGCCGAGCTGGCCACGCTGCGCACCCGCGACGGCAAGCCTTACCGCCTGTTCCCGCTGCCTTGGCCGCAGCCCATCGTCGACGACGGGCGCCGCCTGGCCGCCAGCTACGCCAACTTCCTGATTGTCAACGGCGCGGTGCTGGTGCCGGCCTACGGCGACCCGGCCGACGGTCTCGCCGCCGGCGTGCTCGCGCAGGCGTTCCCGGATCGGGAGATCGTACAGGTACCCTGCCGCGCGCTGATCTGGCAGAACGGCAGCCTGCATTGCCTCACCATGCAGGTGCCACAGGGGATAATCGCGGAATGAGCCGGAAAACCCTTCCCGTCGCGCTCGTCCAGGAGCGCAACCATGGCGACGCCGAGGCCAACCTGGCGGTGATCGAGCAGCGCGTGGCCGAGGCCGCCAAGGCCGGAGCGCGCCTGGTGCTGCTGCAGGAGCTGCACAACGGCGCCTATTTCTGCCAGCACCAGGACGTGGGCGAATTCGGGCTCGCCGAACCGATTCCCGGCCCCAGCACCGAGCGCCTGGGCGCACTGGCCAGGAAGCACGGCGTGGTGATCGTGGGCTCGCTGTTCGAGCGCCGCGGCGCCGGGCTGTACCACAACACCGCCGTGGTCCTGGAGAGCGACGGCAGCCTGGTCGGCAAGTACCGCAAGATGCACATCCCCGACGACCCGGGCTTCAACGAGAAGTTCTACTTCACCCCGGGCGACATGGGCTTCAACCCGATCGACACCTCGGTCGGCCGCCTCGGCGTGCTGGTGTGCTGGGACCAGTGGTACCCGGAAGGTGCGCGCCTGATGGCGCTGGCCGGAGCCGAACTGCTGCTCTACCCGACCGCCATCGGCTGGGATCCGGATGACGACCAGGCCGAGAAGGACCGCCAGCGCAACGCATGGATCCTCAGCCACCGCGGCCACGCCGTGGCCAACGGCCTGCCGGTGCTGTCGTGCAACCGGGTCGGCCACGAGCCCTCGCCGGTGGGTCGCTCCGGGATCGACTTCTGGGGCTCCAGCCACGTGCTGGGTCCGCAGGGCGAGTTCCTGGCCGAAGCCTCCACCGACGCGGCCGAGGTACTGCTGGCCGAGGTCGACCTCGAGCGCAGCGAGCACGTGCGCCGGATCTGGCCGTTCCTGCGCGATCGCCGCATCGACGCCTATGGCGACCTGGTGAAGCGCTACCGCGACTAAGGGCTGGGTCCTGCCGACGAACGGTCGGCAAAGGAACGAACGGTCGTGCTATTGTGCGGCCATGAACGCCATTCCCGCACCTACCGCAAAAGGCGCCGCGACCCGCGAGGCCATCGTCGAGCGCGCCTACGAGATCGCCCGCTGCGCCGGACTCGAGGGCCTGTCCATCGGCAACATCGCCCAGGCCGTGGGCATGTCCAAGAGCGGCGTGTTCGCCCACTTCGGCTCACGCGAGGACCTGCAGCTGGCGGTCCTGGATCTCGCCGCCAACCGCTTCGGCGAAGCGGTGCTGGTGCCGGCCCTGGCCCAACCGCGCGGCCTGCCCCGGCTGCGCGCGGTGATGCAGCACTGGTTCGACTTCGTGCACCGCAACGATGGCAACTGCGTGCTGCTCGGTTCGGTGACCGAGTACGACGACCGCCCCGGCGCCGTTCGCGACCGGGTGCTGGGCAATGAGGAGCGGTGGCGCGAGGTACTGGGCCGCTCCATCGAGCAGGCGATCGAATGCGGCCACCTGCGCCGCGACGACACCGGCCAGTGCGTGTTCGAGCTCTATGCCATCGCCCTGGCGCTGAACCACGAGTCGGGCCTGTTCGGCCACGAACTCGCGCGCCGCCACGCTGACGCCGCCACCGAACGCTGGATCGCCAGCAACGCACCGTGAGCAGACCATGCGCAAGACCTTGCTGCTGTACGCCATCCGCCTGCAATTCCTGATCCAGCGACTGCTGGCCCCCGAGCAGGCTGCGCGCCGCGCTGGCGACCTGTTCTGCCAACCCATGGGCAGCTCGCGCACGCGGGCGCGCCTGGCGCCCACCCTGGACGCAGTCGAACACGACCTGGACATCGACGGCACCCGCATCCACGCCTACACCTGGGGCGATCCGTCGCGGCAGCCCTACGTGCTGTTCGCCCACGGCTGGTCGAGCCATGGCACCCGCATCGCGCCATGGCTGCCTACGCTGCGCGCGGCAGGCTACGCCGTGGTCGCGTTCGACCAGGCCGGGCACGGGCGCAGCGGCGGCAGGCTCACCACCCTGCCCGACTTCACCTGCCACCTGCTGGCGGTCGGCCGGCGCTTCGGACCGGCGGCGGCCGTCATCGGCCACTCGCTGGGCGCCTCGGCCACCGCGCTCGCCCTGGCGCGGGGACTGCATGCCGAACGCGCGGTGCTGATCGCGCCGATGGCCGATCCGCTGACCGCGGTCGAGCGCTTCGCGCGAGTGGTGTGGCTGGGCCAGCGCCTTGGGCGACGCATGTTCGCCCGCTTCGAGCAGGCGATGGGATTCGATGTGCGCGAACTGCAGGCGCACCACAACGCGCCGCTGATCGCGCGCCCGGCGCTGATCGTGCACGACCTCGAGGACCGGGAAGTGCCATGGTCCGACGGCGAGTGCTACGCCCGCGCCTGGCACGGCTCGCGCCTGCTCAGCACCGTCGGCCTGGGCCACAACCGCATCGTCGACGATGCCGGCGTGATCGCCGCGACACTGCGCTTCCTGCAAGGCGACAACGTCGGCGAGCGCGTGGTGTCCAGCCCCAACCTGCCCTACGGACTGGCCTGAGCGGGTATCCTGCGGGACTCCCCGTGAGTCCCCACATGACCGACGCTTTCCCCGGCCTTTCCGGCCAGCCGCATGCCATCATCGAACGCGATGGCGTCCGCTTCACCCTGCTTGGCACTGCCCACGTCTCGCACAGCAGCGTCGACGCCGTGCGCGCGGCGATCGACGGCGGCGACTACGACACCATCGCGGTCGAGCTCGATCCGCACCGCCTGCAATCGCTGACCGATCCCGACGCACTGGCGCGGATGGACGTGGTCCAGGTGATCCGCTCCGGCCGCACCGCGCTGTTCGCAGCCAACCTCGGGCTGGCGGCCTACCAGCGCCGCCTGGCCGAGCAGCTCGGCATCGAACCGGGCGCCGAGCTCAAGGCCGCCGCGCAGGAAGCGAACGCGCGCGGTCTGGACCTGCGGCTGATCGACCGCGACGTCGGCCTGACCTTCAAGCGCGCCTCGCGGCGCCTGGGCTGGTGGGGACGGGCCAAGCTCGCGGCCGGGCTGATGACCACGCTGTTCGTCGGCGACGAGGACCTCGGTGCGGACGAGATCGAGAAGCTCAAGGAAGGCGACATGCTCGAGGCCAGCTTCGGCGAGTTCGCCAGCGGCAGCCCCGCGCTGTACGACGTGGTGATCGCCGAGCGCGACCGCTACATGGCCGCGAACCTGCGCGCCATCGCCGCCGATCCCGCCTCCAGCGCACGCGAAGTCCTGGCAGTGGTCGGCGCCGGCCACCTGCAGGGGCTGGCGGCGCACCTGCGCGAAGACCAGGTGGCACCCGACGTGGTCCGCGCCGACCTCGAATCGGTCGCGGAGAAGAAGTCGATCCCGTGGTTCACCATCGCCCTGGCAGCGTTCGTCCTGGGCGGTTTCGCCTGGGGCTTCTGGCACGGCGGAGTCGAAGTCGGTGCCGACCTGCTGCTGTACTGGATCCTGCTCACCGGCACGCTCGGCGCGCTGGGCTGCGCCATCGCCGGCGGCCATCCGTTGAGCATGCTCGCGGCGTTCGTTTCCTCGCCGATCACGCCGCTGCATCCGGCCCTGGCATCGGGCACGATCAGCGCGCTGGTCGAAGCGTGGATCCGCAAGCCCACGCACGGCGACTTCATGGCGCTGCGCGACGACGCCGCGACGATCCGCGGCTGGTGGCGCAACCGCGTCGCCCGCCTGCTGCTGAACTTCTTCCTCACCAGCATGGGCACCGCCATCGGCGTCTGGCTCGGCGGCGCCCGCCTCCTCGGCAAGCTCCTGGCCTAGAGCAAAGCCAACCGCGGGACGCGGATTTACGCGGATTGAAAAGCGGATCAACGCGGATAGGGCGCTAGTGGATCCAGGCGACTGGTGGGCGCCGTGCCTGGACCCATTCCGCCTTGGCTCTATCCGCGTTGATCGGCTTGTAGATCCGCGTTGATCCGCGTCCTGCGTGTGCGTCTGACCTTCGCCCTGGCGATGAGGCGAGAGGTGCCGTTGCTCATGTCGTCCAGGAGGGCGTAGATGGTGGGAAGGAACAGGAGGCTCACCACGGTGGAGAACGCCAGGCCGCCGGCGATGGCGCGGGCCATCGGGTAGTACGGCGGGCCCTCGCCGGCCAGCTGCGTGGACGACAGCGCGATCGGCACCATCGCCAGGATCGCCGTGCCCATCGTCATCAGGATCGGCCGCAGGCGCTCGCGCCCGCCCATCACCAAGGCCTCGGTGCGCGACATGCCTCGACGGCGCAGGTTGTTGATGTGCTCGATCAGCACGATGCCGTTGTTCACCACCACGCCCATCAGCACCAGGATGCCGATGAAGGCCATGATGTTGAATGCCGTGCCGGTGATCCAGAACAGCCAGTACACGCCGAACACCGAGAACAGCACGCCGCTCATGATCGCCATCGGGAACAGCAGCGACTCGAACACCGCGGCCATGACGATGAAGATCAGCACCAGCGCGATCGCGACGTTGCGCAACATGGTCTTGTCCATGTCCATCTGCATGCCGAAGCCGCCGCCCTCGAAGGTGTAGCCGTAACCCGGCGGGAACTGCACGCTCGCGAGCGTTTCCTCGATCGCCTTCCTGGCGTCCTGCATGGTCGCGTCCGCCGCCAGGCCGGCCTCGATCTTGAGCATGGTCTGCCGGTTCATGCGGTCGATCGAGTCCGCCGACCGGGTCACGTCCACGTCGACCATCGCCAGCAGCGGCACGCTGCGGCCGTCCGAGGCCCGCACCGTGAACGACTCCAGGTCCGCGGCGCCGAAATGTTCGGCACCGGCGAAGCGCACGTTCACCGGGATCTCGACATCGCCGCGATGGAACTCGCGCAGCGGCGAGCCGCGCAAGGCCAGGCCGACGAACTGCGCCACCTGTTCGGCGCTGAAGCCGAAGGCCGCCGCGCGTTCGCGGTTGACCCGCACCTTCAGCTCGCTGCTGCTATCGCCGGTGTTCACCCGCACGTCGCGCAGCGACTTGTTGCGCATCAGGATCGGCGTGATGTCGGCCGCGATTTCGCGCAGCACCTGGCTGGACTCGCCCAGCAGGCTGAACTCCACGCCCTTCTCGTCGCCGTCCCCGCTCTGCCAGCCGATGCCGATATTGGCGCGCGCCGACTTCGGCAGGTTTTCACGGATCTCCTCCTTGAGCTTCGCGGTCTTCTCGGGGTCCTGCGAGTCCAGGTTGATCTCGGTGCGCGCCCAGCCTTGCTCGCTGTAGCGCGAGTAGATCCGTTCCACGCCCCAGCGCTCGCGGTTGGCATCGATGTAGCGCTCGATCCTGGCCACCTCGCTGCCCATCTCTTCCTTGGAATAGGAGCCGTGCCACTGGTAGAACAGGTTGATCTCGCTCGGGTCCTCCTCGTCGCCCGAGTCGGACTTGACCAGCTTCATCGGTATCGCGCTCAGCAGCGAGATGGCGACGATGCCGGCCACGGCCCAGCCGCGATGCTCCAGGGTCCAGCGCAGGAAGCGGCCATAGCGCTCCTGCAGGCGCGGGATCAGGCCGTCGCTCGAGGTCACCGCCGGGGGCGTCTTCATCCGCGCCGACAGCATCGGGATCAGGCTGACCGCGACCAGCCACGAAGCCAGCAACGACACCGAGATGGTGATCGCCAGCTGCGACAGGTAGATGGTGATGATGTTCTTCTCGCCGAACATCATCGGCAGGAACACGATGCAGTGGCACAGGGTGCCGGCCGAAAGCGCGATCGCCACGTGGCGGGTGCCGACGATGGACGCCAGGCGCGGCTGGTCGGGGTACTTCTCCCGTTCCTGGTAGATGCTCTCGACCACCACCACGGCGTTGTCGACCAGCATGCCGACCGCCAGCAGCAGGCCCATCATCGACAGGATGTTGAGCGTCACCCCGGTGAAATGCATGAAGCCCAGGGTCATGATGAAGCAGATCGGGATCGCCAGCGTCACCATCAGGGTCGACGGCCAGTGGCGCAGGAAGAAGAACAGCACGGCGATCGACAGGATCAGGCCGATGGCCCCGGCCTCGGCCAGGGCCGCCAGCGAACTCGTCACTTCCTTGCCCTGGTCGTCGGTCACGTCGATGCGGATGCCGCGCATCGCCGGGTCCTTGCGGATTAGTTCGACCTCGGCGCGCACGTCGCGGGACAGGTCGACGACGTTGGCGTTGCGCTCCTTGTAGATGTCCACGCCCACCGACGGCTTGCCGTCGACCTGGCGGACGTAGTCCATGCGTTCCGGCCGCATGTTCACGTCGGCGATGTCGGACAGGCGCGCGCCCTTGTTGCCCAGCGGCAGGTCGCGCAGTTCCTGCAAGTCCGCCAGTTCGCCGCGTGGCCGCACGCGCAGGCGCCGCCCGTTGTCGGTGATCTCGCCGGCGGACCCCGAGAAATTGGCCGACTGCAGCCGGCTGACCAACTCGTCCAGGCCGATGCCGTGCGCATCCAGCCGCTCGGGACGGATCGCCACTTCGATCTCGAGGTCCGGAACGCCCTCGATTTCGACGCGTGCAACGCCCGGGAGCCGCTCGAGCCGGCGCTTGAGCACGGCGTCGATCAGGTCGCCGCGCGTGGTGAGGTCCTCGTCGCTGATCAGGCGCAGGCCCACTGCCTCCTCGTCGCTGGAGCTCCAGCGGTGGACGAAGTAGCGGCGGAAGTCGTCGGGTAACTGGTCGCGTATGGCGTCGATGCGCTCGCGCGCCTCCGATGCCGCGATCGCGATGTCCCGGCTCCAGTCGCTGAACTGCACGAACACGCCGCCGCCGTTGGCATCGGCCGAAGCGTTCATCGACTTGATGCCGGGCATGGTCGCGATGGCTTCCTCGACCGGTTGCACCAGGTTGCGCTCGACCTCCTCCGGCGTGGAGCCCGCGTACGGCAGCTGCACGTAGAAGAACGGCGCCGTCGCCTCGGGGAACGACTCCAGCGGCAAGCGCACCGCCGCGATCAGGCCGATCACCACCATCGACACGAAGAACATGATCGTGGTGACGGGCCTGCGGATGCTGAACTCGGTAACGTTCATCGTGCGGGCTCAGGCGTGGCGGGGATCGGAGGCCGACAGCGGATCGTCGTCGTGCGAGAGCACTTCGGCGGCCAGCTCGGCGTCGTCGATGGCGCGGCGGCCGCGCTCGACGTAGTCCGCGTCGGGACGGCGGTCGAGCAGGTCGTACACTACCGGGATCACCACCAGGGTCAGCAGCGTGGATACCAGCAGGCCGCCGATCACCGTGATCGCCATCGGCGAGCGCACCTCCGCGCCCTCGCCGAACGCCAGCGCCAGGGGCAGGAAGCCGAACATGGCGCACAGCGTGGTCATCATGATCGGGCGCAGGCGCGAACGCGCGCCCTCGACCAGCGCCTCGCGCTTGGCCACGCCGGCCTCGCGCAGCTGGTTGACCTTGTCGATCAGGATGATCGCGTTCTTGACCACCAGGCCCACCAGCAGGATCAGGCCGATGAACACCACCACCGAAACCGGCGAGCGGGTCAGCAGGAGCGACAGGACCGCGCCGACCAGCGCCAGCGGGATGGTGAACAGGATCACGAACGGGTGCAGCAGCGATTCGAACTGCGAAGCCATCACCAGGTAGACCAGGAAGATCGCCAGGCCGAAGGCGAACAGCAGCGAACGCAGCGATTCGCCCAGCTCCTCGCCCTGGCCGCCGATGTGCATGCTGACCTCGGGCGCGAGCGGATCGGCCGCGACCATGGCCTCAACCTCGCGCACCGCGGCGCCCAGGTCGATGTCGCGCAGGTTGGCCGAGACGATGGCCACGCGCGTCTGGTCGGCGCGATGGATCTCGCTGGGACCGGTGGTGGCGACCACGTCGGCCACCGCCGACAGCTCAACCGGTGCGCCGCTGCCCGGATTGACGATCAGGCGGCGGATGCTCTCGACCGAATCGCGGTCCGATTCCTGCGCCCGCACCAGCACGTCGATCTTGCGGTCGCGGAAGCTATAGCGGGTGGCGACGTCACCGCGCACCTTCTTGACCACCACGTCGGCGATCTGGCGCGTGGTCAGGCCCAGCGCTGCGGCGCGTTCCTGGTCGAACACGATCTGGATCTCGGGGAAGCCCTGCTCTACCGACGACTTCACGTCGGCGTAGTGGGCATTGCCGCGCAGCATCGTGGCCAGCTTGCGCCCGGCCTTCTGCAGCGTCTCCAGGTCCTGGCCCTGGATCTCGATTTCCAGCGGCGGCGACAGGCTGAACAGTTCCGGGCGGGCGAAGTCCACCTGCGCCTCGGAGTTGCCCTGCATGCTCGCGCGCAGCTTTTCCGTCTCCCGCGCCTCGAGTTCGCGGCTGCCGCCGCCCGCCATCACCACGGTGAGCTTGCCGATGTTCTCGCCGCTCTCGGTCGGGCTGGCGTCCAGGCGCGTGCCGGTGCCGCTCACGCCGTACAGCGCGTGGATGCCTTCGTCGCCGGCGTGCTGCTCCTGCAGCTTGCGCACCAGCGCGTCGGTCCTGGCCAGCGGCGTACCCGGCGGCAGCTTGACCGTCATTTCGAAGCGGTCCTGCGCAAGCTGCGGGATCAGGTCCGCACCCAGCAGCGGAACGACGAGCATGGTCGCCACGAAGGCGGAAGCGGCCAGGCCCAGCACCAGCGTCGGACGTCCGAGCGCGGCCGGCAGCAGGCGCATGTAGCCACCTTCGGCACGGTGGTACGGCGCCATCGCCAGGTCGCTGGCCTTGCGCATCACCGGGCCGACCACGGCGACCAGGCCGCGCCAGATGCGGATCACCAGCCACGCCACGCCGAAGAACGCGCCGCGCACGAGCGCACCGAAACCGCGGCCGGCCAGCGCGGCCGGCTTCTGCCAGCGCTTCTCCGGCTCCCAGCGCGGATGCGGCGGTTCTTCCGGGAAGCCCAGCGGCGCCCTGCCCTTGAGCGAGGCGAGCATCGGGATCAGGGTCATGGCCACGGCCAGGGAAATGCCGATGGCCAGTGCCACCGTCAGCGCCTGGTCGCGGAACAGCTCACCGGCGATGCCCTCGACGAAGACCAGCGGCAGGAACACCGCGATCGTGGTCAGCGTCGAGGCGACGACCGCCATGCTGACCTCGCGCGTGCCCTGGAGCGCGGCCTGGATGATGCCCAGCCCGCGTTCGCGCGCCTTGGCGATCGATTCCAGGACCACGATCGAATCGTCGACCACCAGGCCGGTGGCCAGCGCCAGGCCGCCGAGCGACATCACGTTGAGGCTGAGGCCGAACTGGCCCATGAAGAAGAACGTGGTGATGATCGACACCGGCAGCGACAGGCCGATCACGAACGTGCTCCAGCCGTCGCGCAGGAACAGGAAGATGATCAGGATCGACAGCAGGCCGCCGATCACCGCGTCGACCTTGACGTCGCTGATCGCGTGGCGGATGAAGACCGACTGGTCCTCGATGGTGGTCAGCTCGATGTCCGGCGGCAGGTGCTCGCGGATCTCGGCCAGCTTCGCTTCCAGCGCATCGGCCGTGGCCACGGTGTTGGCGTCGCCTTCCTTGTAGATCGCCAGCTCCACCGCCTCGTGGCCGCCGAGGCGGATGATCGCCTCGCGCTCCTTGTAGCCCTGGCGGACCTCGGCCACGTCCTTGAGCCGTACCGGCATGCCGTTGGCCGGGCCAGCGGAACCGCCGCCGCGCGCGCCCATCGCCGCCGCCATCACCGCCGCGTCGCCCGACGCCGCGGCCACGCGCGCCACTTCGTCCGCGCCGCTGTCGCCGCCCTGCGCGCTGCGCGTGGTCAGCAGCATGTTGGCGATTTCCTCGATGCTGGCGAACTGGTTGACCGTGCGCACCAGGTAGCGCTGCGAGCCTTCCTCGAGGCGCCCGCCGGAGATGTTGATGTTTTCCTGCTGCAGCCGGCTGATGACGGTCTCGATCGGGATGTCGAGCTGGGCCAGCTTGCGCTGGTCGATGTCGACCTGGACCTCGTCCTCGAGGCCGCCGCCGACCTTGACCGCGGCCACGCCGTCGACCGGCTCGAGCTTCTTCTTCAGGTCGTCGTCGGCGTAGCGCCGCAGCTCCATGAGCTGGCGGATCGCCTCGTCCTCGTCCACCGACGCCTTGGGCGACAGCACCAGGCGCATGATCGGCTGGGTCGACGGGTTGAAGCGCAGCAGCACCGGCGCCTCGGCCTCGAGCGGGAACTGCAGCGACTCCATCTTGTCGCGCACCTCCAGGCTCGCCTGGTCCATGTCCGTGCCCCAGGCGAACTCGAGCACGACATCGCTCTGCCCGGTGCGCGAGATCGACTTGAGCTTGCGCAGGCCCTTGACCAC
Source organism: Luteimonas sp. 8-5 (assembly GCF_029763755.1). GTDB lineage: Bacteria > Pseudomonadota > Gammaproteobacteria > Xanthomonadales > Xanthomonadaceae > Cognatiluteimonas. The sequence goes on along the minus strand of NZ_JARUVM010000024.1, from coordinate 2,684 downwards.
GCCCAGCGCTTCCTCCGCCGGCTCGGTGATCAGGGTCTCGATCTCGGCCGGCGCCGCACCGGTGTACTCGGTGCGCACGGTCAGCGTGGGATAACTCAGGTCCGGCAGCAGGTTGACCTTCAGGTCGCCCAGGGCGATCAGCCCGAACAGCACGAAGGTCAGCGTCGTCATCGCGATGGTGACGCGGCGCCGGATTGCGAATCCGACCAATCCGTTGGTTTTCATTGGGCCAGGACCTGCACCTGGGTACCGTCGCGCAGCGCGGTCTTGCCCGCCACCACGACCTGTTCGCCTTCCTTCAGGCCTTCACGGACCTCGGCCCACGCGCCCTCGATGTGGCCCAGCGTCAGCGACACGCGCTGCGCCTTGCCGTCGCGCACCACGAACACCGACGGCTTGGCGTCGTCCTCGATCAGTGCGCTGCGCGGGATCGCGAGCGCGTTGGCGCGGCGGTCGTAATCGATGCGCAGGCGGCCGAACATGCCCGGCTGCAGTTGCCCGGCGCTGTCGAACGCGCAGATCACGCGGAAGGTGCCGCTGCCGGCGTCGACCACCGGCGACACGCGGTCGACCGTGCCCTTGAAGGTCTTGCCCGGCAGCGCGTCGACCTGCAGCTGCACCGGCAGGCCTGCCTTGAGCGTGGCCAGTTCGCGCTCGGGCACGTTGAGCGTGGCCTCGAGCTGGTCGATGTCGACGATGCGGAAGATCGGGGTGTTGATCTGGACGAAGTTGCCGGCCTTGATCGAACGCGAGGCGATGATGCCGGAGATCGGCGCCTTGACCGCCGCATAGGACAGCTCCAGCTTGGCCAGGCGATTGGCGGCGCGCACGTTCTCCAGGTCGTACTTGATCTGGTCGATGTCGTTGGCGCTGATCAGCTTCTGCTCGGCCAGCTTGAGCGAGCGTTCGTAGTTGGCCTGGAGCTTGCGCATCTGCGCCTCGCTCTGCGCGGCCTGGAGTTCGGCGCGGGCCGAGTCCAGGCGCACCAGCACGTCGCCGGCGCGCACGCGTTGGCCTTCCTCGACCAGCACTTCCAGGGCGACGCCCGAGGTCTTGGCTACCACCTGGGAATCGGCCCGCGCTTCGAGCGCCGCGGTGCCGCCATAGCTGGCAGCGATCGAGCGGCGCTCGACCTTCGCGGCCTCCACCGGTACCGCCTCGGCAGCCTTGTCCGCCCCTTCGCCGTCCTTGGTCGCCGCCTTGGCGTCCGCAGCAGGGCCGGTTTCCACCTTGCAGGCGCCCAGCGCGAGCACGCCGGGGGTCAGCAGGCACAGCAAAAGGGCGGTCCGCAGCGGGCGGGCAGCAGGGGTCTTGCGGGTCATCGGTGGGGGCTCGTCATGTGGTGTTGTATGAAGGTATATCACCCGGCGGCGCAACGATATCCGCCAGAGGTCATGGTGACGTCATGCCTGACCGACCTGATGACCCCGGGCCGGCCGGATCGTTCCCCGCCTTGGGGTTGGCGTGGCGAGGTGGCTATACTGATGCGATTGCGCGCCGCCGCGTTGCAGTGCGCACCTTCCGAACACCCTTGACTGCGGACAAGCCGATGATCCGATCGTTGTTGTTTGCCTCCTGCCTGTGCCTGGCCAGTGCCAGCGCCTGGGCCCAGGAGTCCGCCGCCCCCGTCGGCAACGCCGAGAGCGGCCACCAGCTCACCTTCACCTGCCAGGGCTGCCACGGCGTCACCGGCTACAAGAACGCCTACCCGAACTACCACGTGCCGAAGATCGGCGGCCAGGCCGCTCCCTACCTGGTCAACGCGCTCACCGAGTACCAGCAGGGCAGCCGCAAGCACCCGACGATGCAGGCCCAGGCCGAGAGCTTCTCGGCTCAGGACATCGCCGACATCGCCGCCTACCTGTCGAGCCTGAAGTGAGCCGCCCCATGAAGAACGCACTCATCGCAACCGCCCTGGTCGCGGCCATCGGCCTGCTGGCCGGCTGCAGCTCGCAGGGCAACGACTCGCTCGGCAACCCGGCCGCGGGCGAACAGCTCGCCAACACCAAGGGCGCCGCCACCGGCCAGAGCTGCATCGACTGCCACGGTGCCGGCGGCAATGCGCCGATCGACGCCACCTACCCGAAGCTGGGCGGCCAGTACCGCGACTATCTGGTGCACGCGCTGCAGATGTACCGCAGCGGCGACCGCAGCAACGCGCTGATGTCGCAGCAGGCGCGCGACCTCACCGACGAGCAGATCCGGGACCTGGCGGCGTACTTCGCCTCGCAGCCGACGCAGCTGCGCGACCTCAGCCCGCACTGATCAGTTCTCCTGCAGCTCCGGCTTCCACGGCACGTCCGGCGGAGGCCGGGCTTCGGCTTCCTGGTCCTGCATGTCCGGATCGGTGATCCCGCAGCCGCCGCCCAGCTGCAGCAGCGACACCACGCAACGGATCTTCTTCGACGTGCCGGGGATGGCGATCTGCACCTCGCGGATGCCGCGCCTCACCCACTCCTCCAGCAGCGTGCCGCCGGGCATCCAGTAGCGGTCGAACGCCGTCGGCTTGTAGTCGATCGGCGGCCGCTTGAGCCAGGTGCCGGCGCGATCCAGGTCCTGGATATCCTCGAACACCACCCCGGGCGGCAAGGCGTCGCCGGCGGTGGCGCCGGCGCCGGGCGGCAAGCGCGGCCGTCCCTGCTCGTCGAAGATCCCGCTCGCGCCGCGCTGGCCGCCGTCATCCC
>NZ_JARUVM010000023.1 GCF_029763755.1 Luteimonas sp. 8-5 | reverse complement strand
CGTGAGCAGCACCGCCGGTGAGCCCAGCGTGCCGCAGCCCGAGACCGTGCCGGAGGCGGCCTCCACCCCGCTCCCGCCCGGCGACCGCCACGTCGCCCAGGACGTGGCCATGGCCCGCCTGGCCGCGGAAATCAGCGCCAATACCCGGCTCTACGCCCGCCGGCCCTCGCGAAAGTTCGTATCCGCCAGCACCCGCGAATACGCCTGGGCGGCCTACCTGCGGACCTGGGTGGACCGGGTCGAGCGGGTCGGCAACCTCAACTACCCCGACGAGGCGCGCAAGCGCCGGATGCGCGGGACGGTAGTGATCAATGTCGGCATCCGCCGCGACGGCAGCGTCGAAGGCGCCGAGATCGTGCGCAGCAGCGGCGTGCCCCTACTCGACGCCGCGGCCCTGCGCATCGCCCGCCTGGCCGAGCCCTACCCGCCCCTGCCGCGGACCGAGGAGGATCCCGACATCCTCAACGTGGTCCGGACCTGGCAGTTCATGCCTGGCGGCACCATGAGCGACGACACCGGAAGCGAGCCAAGATGACGACCCTGCTGGCCTTCGAGACCTCGACCGAAGCCTGTTCGGTGGCCCTGTGGCGCGACGGCCAGGTGCTGGAGAAATTCGGCGTCGCGCCGCGCAGGCACGCCGAACTGGCCCTGCCATGGGCCGAGGCGCTGCTGGCCGAAGCCGGGGTGGCCAGGTCCGCCATCGATGCGATCGCGGTCGGGCGCGGCCCCGGGGCATTCACCGGGGTGCGCCTGGGCGTGGCGCTGGCGCAGGGCATCGCGCTGGCGCTGGCGC
>NZ_JARUVM010000022.1 GCF_029763755.1 Luteimonas sp. 8-5 | reverse complement strand
GGCGGCGCTGGCCTGGCCGGCCGCCGGCGACCGCATCCTGGCTGCGATCGATGCGCGCATGGGCGAGGTTTACCTCGGTACATTCGCGCGCGAAGGCGACGGCCTGCGCCTGGTCCAGGCCGAAGCCGTCGGCGCGCCCGGCGCGATCGCGCTCCCGGAGGGGAGCGGCTGGGTGGGCGTCGGCACCGGATACGCGGCCGCCGACGGCGTCCTGCGCACCCGCCTGGGTGGGCGGCTGTCATCGGTGGACGACACGACCTTGCCGCGTGCGGCCGACGTGGCGAAGCTTGCGGCACCGATGTTCGCGCGCGGCGAGGCGGTCGCGCCGGAACTGGTGGAACCGGCCTACCTGCGCAACAACGTGGCGCTGACGCTGGCCGAACAGGCTTCGGCGAAGAAATCCTCGACGTCGGCAACGTCGCGCGTCGACGGCAACGGCGGCAGCGATTCGAGGAACACGCGCCCGTAACTCTTGCCCACCAGGCGCGGGTCGCACAGCACCAGCACGCCGCGGTCGGTCTCGGTACGGATCAGGCGGCCGGCGCCCTGCTTGAGCGCGATCACCGCCTGAGGCAACTGCTCGTCGCGGAACGGATTGCCGCCGGCACGACGAACCGCCTGCAGGCGCGCCTCGAACACCGGATCGTCCGGGGCGGCGAACGGCAGCTTGTCGATCACGACCACGCTCAGGGTGTCGCCCGCCACGTCCACGCCTTCGCGGAAGCTTGCGGCGCCGAGCAGGATGCCGTTGCCCGATTCGCGGAACCGCTGCAGCAGTTGCGCGCGCGGCATCTCGCCCTGCACGAACAGCGGCCACGGCGCGCCGCGCAACGCCGCGGCGGCTTCGCGCAGCGCGCGGTGCGAGGCGAACAGCAGGAAGGCACGCCCGCCCGACGCTTCCAGCACCGGCATCACCGCGTCGACGAGTGCGGCGGTATAACCGCGCGACATCGGCTCCGGCAATCGCGGCGGCATGTAGCACAGCGCCTGCTGGTTCCAGTCGAACGGGCTGGGTTCGAGCACCGTCATCGGCGCATCCAGGCCCAGCCGCCTGGCGATGTGGTCGAAACCGCCGGCTACCGCCAGCGTGGCCGACGTGAACACCCACGCCGCACGCGACTTCTCGCGGTGCTCGCGCAGCGGACCGGACACGTCCAGCGGCGTTCGCTGCAACCGGAACCCCCGCGCCGTCAGCTCGTACCACAGCACGTCCGGTGAACAGGCATCCGCCTCCTCTTCCTCCGTCCAGCGTGCGAGGCGGGCGGCCATGTCGATCGCGCGGGCGTGGCAGGCGTCGAAGCCGGGCGACGTTTCGCGCAGCGGCGAAAGCGCATCGGCGAGCTGCGCCAGCGCCAGGCCCAGGGCCTCGAAGGCGTCGGCGACGTCTCGATGGTGCCGTGCGCGTTCCCGAGTCGCGCGCACCGGCAGCACGTCCATGGCCACGCGCAGTGCACGCGTCGCGTGTTCCAGGCGCTGCGCGTGCGGCTGCACCGTGGCCAGCGCACCGGCGACGTCCTTGCACTCGCGCATGGTGTCGCGCGCCAGTTCCACCAGCGGCCGCGAGCCCAGGCCTTCGCCGAAGAACTGCGCGGCCAGCTCGGGAAGCTGGTGCGCCTCGTCGACGACGAACGCCTGCGCACCGGGCAGGATCTCGCCGAAACCTTCCTGCTTGAGGGCCAGGTCGGCCAGCAGCAGGTGATGGTTGACCACGACCAGGTCGGCGCCCTGGGCGCGCTGGCGCGCCTGGACCACGAAGCATTCGTTCCAGAACGGGCATTCGCTGCCCAGGCAGTTGTCGGTGGTGCTGGTCACCATCGGCAGCAGCGGGGAATCCTCGGGCAGTCCCTCGAGTTCGGCCATGTCGCCCATGCGGGTGCGGCCGGCCCAGGCAACGATGCGCTGGAAATGCGAGACCTGTTCGCGGTCGCCGAACCTGGCCTCGCCCTTGGCCTGCTCGACGCGGTACAGGCACAGGTAGTTCGCCCGCCCTTTCAGCAGCGCGGTCTTGAGCCCGACGCCGAGCGCGTCGCGCACGCGCGGCAGGTCGCGGTGGTAGAGCTGGTCCTGCAAGGCGCGGGTACCGGTTGAGACGATCGTCTTCAGGCCGGACAGCAGCGCGGGCACCAGGTAGGCGTAGGTCTTGCCGGTGCCGGTGCCGGCTTCGGCCAGCAGGTTGGCGCGCGCTTCGAACGCCTCCGCGACAGCCTCGGCCAGGCGCTGCTGCCCGGGCCGCGGCGCGAACGCGGGGATGGCTTCGGCGAGCGCTCCGCCTTCGGCCAGCGCGTCGCGGCTGCGTTCGGACAGGGCGGACATCAGTGCGGGGACATCAGTAGCGCGCGGGTCCGGCGACCGTGCAGGATTCGCGCTGCACCTGGGCCGAGACCACGCCCGGTGCATCGCCGGCGACCAGGCGCAACTGGCGCAGCGTCTCCCAGTGCCGGCGGCACAACGGCCCGACCTTCGCGCCCAAATCCCACGCGCGCTTGGCCAGTCGCGTGGCGGTGGCGAAGTCGCCCACCAGCACCGCCGCCTCGGCACGTTCCTGCAGCAATGCCGGATCGTCGGGCACGAGTTCCAGCGCCTGTTCCAGCGCCGCCACCGCATCCGCGTAGCGCCGCTGCTGCTCCAGGGACAACGCCTGTCCGCGCAGGTCCTCGACCATCGGATCGCGCAACGGCTGCACCGCGAGCTCCGTGTCGTCCTGGCCCGCGGCGGCGCGGATCTGCGCGACCATCGCCTCGGGCGACACGCCCGATGGCGTGGCGAACGTGCCGCCGCCGCTTGCGCAACCGGCGACGAGCAATGCCAGGCCGACAGCGATCGCCACGAGGCGGAAGCGCGACATCACGGCTGCTGCTCCTGCGCCTGCTCGGCCTGTTCGGGCTCCTCGTCGCGATCGCCCCAGCCGAACCAGCTGCGCCAACCGCCGCCTTCCTCGGGCTCGCTGTAGTGGCAGGTCTGGTAGGCGGGTGCGAAACCGGCAACGAAGGCGTAGCGCTGCGCTTCCGGGCAATCGGCGTCGGTGGTGTTGGATCCCACCACCCACTGCCAGTCCAGGCCCTTGTCGGACACGTCCAGCGGTGCGCTCGGCAAGCGCTTGAAGATCGACGACCACACCTTCATGGCGCCGGTCGCGCCGTACAGGCCGGTGGGCTTGTTCTGGTCGTTGCCGACCCAGACGACGGCGAGGTGGTCGCCGGTCCAGCCGGCGAACCAGCTGTCGCGGCTGTCGTTGCTGGTTCCGGTCTTGCCGGCGGCGTGCAGGTGTCCCAGGCCATCGGCCACGAGTTGCCTGCCGGTGCCGGACGACACCGCCCGCTGCAGCGCGATGGTCACCAGCCGCGCGGCGATCGCGTCGCCTTCCTGCGCCGGCGCCGGATCCTTGTCGTAGCGGTTGACCACCTTGCCGTCGCGGTCGATGACGCCGCGTACCGCATGCAGCGGCTGGATCTCTCCCTGCGAGGCGAGGAACTGGTACAGCTGTGCCATCGCGTAAGGACTCTGGTCCAGCGCACCCAGGATCAGCGAGGGATTGGGCGTCGCGCGGATGCCCGACAGCGTGCCCACCAGGTCGGCGATGCGCTCGGGCCCGACCTGCATGCCCACGCGCACGGTCGCCTGGTTGCGCGAACGCGCCAGCGCATCGATCAGGCGGATGGTGCCCAGGCTGCGGCTGTCGGAATTGCCCGGGCTCCAGCGCTTGCCGGTGTCCAGGGTGACCGTCACCGGCGTGTCCTCGACGTAGCTGGCCAGCGACCAGCGGCCGGGCTGGGCCAGCGCGAGCAGGTACACGAACGGCTTGATGATCGAACCGACCGGGCGCTGCGCCTCGACCGCGCGGTTGAAGCCGTGGCGGGTGAAATCGCGGCTGCCGACGACCGCGCGCACCTCGCCCTCGTGCACGTCGGTGATCACAAGGCCCGCCTGCAGCGGCGGACGGCCCTTCGCGTCCAGCGACTTCAGCGTGGCCGCGACCGCGCCTTCCGCGTACGCCTGCGCCGACGGCGACATGCCGGTCATCACCGCCAGGCCGGCGCCCTGCAGCGCATCCTCGGGATAATCGCGCGCCAGTTGCCGGCGCACGAGGTCGACGTAGGCAGGGAAGCGGTTGGCCGAGGTGCTGCCGGGCGCATTGGTGATGCCCAGCGGCGAGGCCTTGGCGCGGGCGAATTCCTCGTCGGTGATCAGCTGGGTCTCGTGGAACTTGGACAACACGAAATCGCGGCGTTCGCGCGCGCGTTCCGGGTGCCGGCGCGGGTCGTACCACGACGGCCCCTTGATGATGCCGACCAGCAGCGCGACCTGCGCGGTGTTGAGGTCGCGCAGGTCGCGGCCGAACCAGTATTCGGAACCGGCGGCGATGCCGCGGATCTCCTGGTTGCCGCGTTGGCCGAGGTAGACCTGGTTGAAATACGTCTCGAGGATCAGGCCCTTGTCGTAACGGGCCTCGAGCAGCAGTGCGTACAGGATCTCGTTGAACTTGCGCACCGGCGTCTGTTCCTGGCCGATGCCGAGCAGGCCGCTGCGCGCCAGCTGCTGGGTGAGCGTGCTGCCGCCCTGCAGGGTCTCGCCGCCGGAGCTGACGGTGACGAACAGCGCGCGGAGCATGCCGCTGAGATCGATGCCGTGGTGGCGGTCGAAATCGCGGTCCTCGACCGCCTGCAGGCCGGTGACCAGCAGCTCCGGTACGTCCTTGAGCTCGACCAGGCGCCGCTCTTCCTGCTTCTGCCCGTATAGCGTGGCGATGCGCGCCGGGTCGAGCACGGCGCCGCGGATCGCCTGGTCGCGCGCCAGGTCGCGCAGCGCGGCCACGCGGCCGCCGGAGAGCACGACCTCGATCCTGCTCGGCCCGATCTGGCCGGTGACGTCCCGGAAACCGCGGCTGGCGATGCGCCAGCGACTGCCTTCGTGGCTGTAGGAACCCGGACGTACCCCGGCGCCGTCATCCTGGTAGGACGCGGCGGCCAGTTCCGTCTTCAGTGTCGCGGCATCCATCGCCAGGCCGGGCGCCAGGCGCAGCGGCTGCGCGTAGACCCGGGTGGGCAACTGCCAGCGGAGCTGGTCGAAACGCTCGCCGACCTGCTGGTTGAGGTACAAAACATAAGGAATGAGGAAGCCCAGGCCGAGTCCGACCGCGGCCAGGGCCCAGGTCAACAGGCGCCGACGCCAGTCCTGGCCTGTGCCGGTGTCCTCGTCCTCATTCTCGTAGTCGTCGTCGGGATCGATGCGCGGCATGTGGGGATGCGACAATGGCCCGGCATGCCGGGAATGCACCGAGTCTAGCGCAGCCGGCCGCATGGCCCCGTGCGCATGTTCCCTTCCAGTCAGCCGGAGTTACGTGGTTTGTCGATCACCGAATCCAGCGCCATGCTGCTCGCTGGGTTGCAGTTCCGGCTCCGGCGGCAGTTGCAGTTGCTGCGCCGCGCCCGGGCCAGCATCCGCGAACAGGGCTGGAAGGCCACGTGGCACCGGGCACGCCCCCAGGACGGCGACGCGTCCGGCGGCACGGGTGCCTTGCCTGCGGCCGAAGCCCGGCCGTGGGAAGTGGGCCCCTGGGTGCTCGTGGTCGATGGCAGGGCGCCACGGCCCGATCGCGATTCCGGGTCCCTGCGCCTGCTGAACCTGATGCGGGCCATGGTGTCGGCGGGCTACCGCGTCGCGTTCATCGCCGACGAAGGCGGAAGCGACGCTGCCGCCATCGCGCGCCTGGCCGCCGAAGGCATCCACGTTCCCGTCGATGGCAACGCCGGCGCGGCAATCGCATGGATCGGCGGCCACCGCGGCACGCTGGCGGCCGCCATCGTCTGCCGCCATCACGCAGCGGGGCACTGGTTGCCGCTGCTGCGCCGGATCGCGCCGCAGGCGCGCCTGGTTTTCGACACCGTGGACCTGCATCACCTGCGCGAAGCGCGCGAAGCGGAGCTGCGCGGCGATCGCGGCCTGGCCCGACGCGCTGCGGCGACGCGCAAGCGGGAACTGGCGCTTGCCGAGCTGGCCGACACGACCTGGGTGGTCAGCCCGGTGGAGCGCGGTCTCCTGCTTCCCGCCCTGCCCGGCGCGGACGTGCGCGTGGTGTCGAACATCATCGAGGACGACACCGCAGGCGCGTCGTTCGAGCAGCGCCATGGCCTGCTGTTCGTCGGCGGCCTCAGGCATCCGCCCAACCGCGACGCAGTGGAATGGCTGGTGTCCGACATTTTCCCGCGCGTCCGCGCCGAGTTGCCAGAGGTCGAACTGCATCTGGTCGGCGACCCCGGCCACGGCGCCGCGGCGGTCCCCGCCTCCGCGGGTGTCATCGCCCACGGCCACGTACCGGACCTGGCGCCGCTGCTCGATGGTTGCCGGATCGCGGTGGCGCCGCTGCGCTTCGGTGCCGGGGTCAAGGGCAAGATCAACCTGAGCCTGGCGCACGGCCAGCCCGTGGTGGCGACCGCGTGCGCGGTCGAGGGCATGCACCTGGTAGACGGCGGTGACGTGCTGGTTGCCGATGATGCCGCAGGATTCTCGGCCCGGGTCGTGGCGCTGTATCGCGATCCGGATCTCTGGCGGAGGCTGTCGGACAACGGCCGCGCCAACGTGCGGCGCCATTTTTCACCCGCGGCCGCGCTCGACGCAGTGCGGGCCTCGCTGGGCTCGACGGGAGGCGTGCGCTGATGCGCATCCTCCTGCTCGCCTACGAGTTTCCGCCGAGCCCATCGCCGCAGTCGCTGCGCTGGGCGTACCTGTGCCGCGAACTGCACCGGCTCGGCCACGACATCGACGTATTGACGATCGATCTCGGCGGTCAGTCGCCCGGCCTCCCGGAGCTGCCGGCCGGCGTTCGCGTGCACCGCACGTATCCCGGTCATGTCCGCGGCCTGGTGGCATGGCGGCGGCGACGTCGCACTCGGGCGCATGCCGCAGGCGGCGGAGAGCCCGGGATCACCACCAGTACCATGCAGTCCCGCAGCGGCTGGAAACACCGCGTCTCGGCCTGGTTGCAGCGACTGGGCGAGCGTGTCTGGTTTCCGGACCTGCGCGGCGAATGGCACCGGCATGCGTGCGCGAGACTGGACGAGCTGCTGGCATCGCGATCGCCCGATGTGGTGGTGAGTTCGCACGAGCCGGCCACGAGCCTGGAGCTGGGCCTGCGCGCGCACGAGGCCGGCTTCCGCTGGGTCGCCGACCTCGCCGATCCGGTGCTGGCGCCATACACGCCACCGCACTGGCGACGGCGTGCGCAACGGCTCGAAGCCGACACCTGCCGCCGCGCCTCCGCGATCCTGGTCACGACGCCGTCTGCGCAGGAACTGCTGGCCAGCCGTTGCGCCGACCATGCCCCGATCGTCGTGCTCACCCAGGGCTTCGACGACGCGCGCGCGCCGGCGGAAGCGCAGGACGCCCCGGCGAGCGAAGCGGCCACGCTCGAACTGCTCTACACCGGCAGCTTCTACAGTTTCCGCAGCGCCGGTGCGCTGCTGCGGGCCGTCATCGCGACGCCCGGCGTGCGCCTCAACATCGCCACAATCCATGCCCCCGACGAGGTGCTGGAAGCCGCGCGTAAGCATCCCGACCGCGTCCGCCTGCTCGGCTTCCTGCCGCACCTGGCCGCGCTGGACTGGCAACGCCGGGCGGACGTGCTGGTGAACCTGGCCAACCAGGATCCCAGCCAGGTACCGGGCAAATGCTACGAATACATGGGCGCCGGGCGCCCGATCCTGCATGTCGGCGACGCTCCGGGCGACGCGGTCGCGGCTGAGGTCGTGTCGCGGCAACGCGGCTGGGCATGCGCTCCTTCGGAGTCGGCCATCGCGGCGGAACTGCGGCGCTTGCGGCAACTGCACGTCGAGGGACGCCTGCTTGCGGGCCTGCGCCTGGACCGGGAAGGCGTCGCCGAGTTCGGCTGGAGCCACCTGGCACGGCGGCTGGACGCACTGCTCCGCGAGGTCGCGACCAAGCCCCGCGCCTAGGCGCGCCGCGCGCGCTCGATGCCGGCGATCGCCTCGATCTTGCCGAGCAGCCGCGACAGCTGGCCGAAATCGGCGACGCGCACGCGCATCCGCAAGCGCATGCGGCCGCCGCGGGCATTGCCGCCGCGGACGCTGTCGCCACCGACGTTATCGCTATGGATGTCCAGCACGTGCGCGTCTTCCTGCGCGATCAGGTTGGTCAGGTCCTTGAGCAGCCACTTGCGGTCGATCGCGTCCAGCAACAGGTCGACCTCGTGGCTGCCATTGCGCCCGCCGCTCCATTCCACCGGCAGTACGCGCCCGGGCTCGGCCGCCTCCAGGCGCAGGAACGTGGCGCAGTCGGCGCGGTGCACGCTGACGCCGCGGCCGCGCGTGAGGTAGCCGCGGATCGGCTCGCCCGGAAGCGGCTGGCAGCATTTCGACATCTGCACCAGCAGGTTGCCGACACCGACCACGGTCACCGGCGACGCCTTGCCGCGGTGCGGGCGTCGTGGCTGCGGGACGCGAGGCACCAGCGGCGCTTCAGGCGCGCGTTCGGTGCGGGCGCGCTCGTGCTCGGCCAGCGCGCGCGCCACCTGGTGCGGGCCCACGTCGCCGAGCGCGACCAGCACCTGCAGGTCCTCGACCGTATCGGCGTTGAAGCGGCGCGTGATCGCCGCGAGGTCCGCGTGCTGCAGGCCCATGCGCTTGAGTTCGCGGTCCAGCAGCTCGCGGCCGTCCTGCACGTTGCGCGCACGGTCGAGCTTGTGGAACCAGCTGCGGACCTTTTCCCGCGAGCGCGGACTGGCGAGGAAACCGTTGGCGGCCACCAGCCAGTCGCGCCGCGGCTCGCCGGTCTTGGCGGTCATGATCTCGACGCGGTCGCCGCTCTCCAGCCTGTAGTCCAGGGGCACGATGCGGCCGTCGACCTTGGCGCCGCGGCAGCGGTGCCCGACCTCGGTGTGCACGTAGTAGGCGAAGTCCAGCGGTGTCGCGCCGCGCGGCAGGTCGACCACCTCGCCCTTGGGCGTGAGCGCGTAGATGCGGTCCTCGACCAGCTCGCTGTCGAGCTCCTCGAGCAGGCCCGCATCGCCTTCGGCCCTGGCGTCTAGCAGGCGCCGCATCCATTCGATCTTGCGGTCGAGCGCGGCATTGCCGGCGGCCGAGCGGCCGGCGCCGCCCGACACGCTGCCGGCCTCCTTGTACCGCCAGTGCGCGGCCACGCCGAGTTCGGCCTGGGCATGCATGTCGAAGGTCCGGATCTGCACTTCGAGCGTCTTGCCCTCGGGGCCGACCACAGCCGTATGCAACGAGCGGTAGTCGTTGTGCTTGGGCCGGGCGATGTAGTCGTCGAACTCGCTGGGCAACGGCGCCCACAGCGCGTGGACGACACCGAGCGCGGCATAGCAGGCGGCGACGTCGTCGACCATCACCCGCACCGCGCGCAGGTCGTAGAGCTCGCCGATCGGCACGCCCTTCTTCTGCATCTTCTTCCAGATGCTGTAGATGTGCTTGGGTCTGCCGGACACCTCGGCGTGCAGGCCGTGCGCGAGCAGGGCCTTGTCGAGTTCGCGCTTGACCTGTTCGATGTAGCGCTCGCGGTCGCCGCGCTTGCCGTCGAGCAGGCGGGCGATGCTGCGGTAGGTATCGGGCTCGAGGTGGCGGAACGCGAGGTCTTCCAGTTCCCATTTCAGCTGCCAGATGCCGAGGCGGTTGGCCAGCGGAGCGTGGATGTCGCGGGTGAGCTGGGCCAGCGCGCGGCGCTCGGCTTCGGGGCGCGCGCCGACGTGGCGCAGCCGCGCCAGTTGCCGCGCCAGCAGGATCGGCACCACGCGCAGGTCGCGCACGATCGCCAGCAGCAGCCGGCGCAGGCCTTCGCTACCTGTCCCCTGCGCGCTGCGTTCGGCGTGCAGGGCCCAGACCTGGTTGGCGGCGCGCTGGCCCTCCAGCAGCACCTGCACGTTGGGATGCTTGCGCGACAGCTCCGGCGCGAGCGCCTCGGCCAGCGTCGGGGCGACATGGAGGATGGCCGCGGCCAGCACCTCGCCGCCGGATTCGAGCAGGGCCAGCGAAGCCAGGGTGTCGGCCACCACCGGGGCCGGATCCCGCGCGCCGTGCAGGCCGGTGGCGATGGCGTCGCGCAGCAGCTTGCGCAGGGGCGGCGCGATCGCCGCGCACGTGCCGGCGTCCAGCAATTCCGGCGACAGCTTGTGCAGGTTGTCGTGCTCGGGGGGAGGCACGTCGGGTCATCGCGTGGTCTTCGGGCTTCCACCATATCCCAGGTGGAGCGTTTGCGCGCGCGCCTCAGCCGATGCGCGCGAGCCTGGCCGCCAGCTTCTTGGGCGACACCCCGCCGCGCTTGCCCAACTCCTGCGCGAACTGCGACACCCGCAGTTCCTCCAGGTCCCAGCGCAATGCCTGCCACTCCGGCTCTTCGGCGCGGCCGGCGACCTCTGCCGCCTGCAGGGCGTCGGCGAAGGGCTTGAGTTCCAGCATCCGCGCCTGGTCGCGGCCGGGGTCGCGCAGGGCGCGCTCGGCGCGCAGGGCCAGGGCGCGCAGGTAGCGTGGATATTCGGCCAGCGCGGTCGCCGGCACGTCGCGCAGGAAGCCCGGTGGAACGAGTGCGGCGAGCTGCGCCTGCATGTCGGCGAGGTTGCCGCTGGCCCATCCCACCAGCTTCGAGTCCAGCGCGGCGCGCACCTCGGCCACCAGCGCGAGGATGGCCTCGGCCTGCTGCAGCCGTTGCATGGCTTCGGGAAAGAGGCCCTTTGCCACCTGTTCGCGGCGGGCGTCGAAGGCCGCGCGATCGCGGATGTCGCCCAGGCCATCGACCACCAGCGCATCGAAGGCACCGTCGACCAGGTCGGCACGCAGGCTGTCGCCGTGATTGCCGCGGGGCGCCGCCGATTCGATCGCCGCATACAGCAGGGCGGTCTTCGCCTGCACCGGCAGTTGCTTGCGTGCCTGCTTGATCCGGTCGGCCAGGGTCAGCTGCAGCAGCCGGCGCACGCCGCGCGGATGTGCGCGCGCGGCCACGCCTCGCTCGGCGTGCACGGCCAGCGAGGCGCTGTCGCCGTCGTCGTGCAGCGCCGGGTACGCGGGCACGCCGCCGGCGCCGGGAACCTGCTCCGGAATCGGCTCGTCGGGAAACGCGAGCAGTCCCTTGCGCGCCATGCCCTGCGCCGCGTGGCGCGCGAACGCCGATGCCGCGCGCGCGCCGAAGCGCTTGCGCAGGTCGTCGAGGTCGCGCGACTCGGCCAGGACATTGCGCTGGCCACCGGCATCGAGCAGGCGCAGGTTGGCGCGCAGGTGAGGCTCGATGGCGGTGGCGTCGAACTCGGCCGCCGACAGGGCCACGCCCGTCGTGCGCTGCAGGAAGCGGGCCAGCTCGCCCTCGATGCTGTCGGCCGACGGTTGCGGCCAGGCTTCGGCGAAGGCGCGGGCGAAATCCGGCGCCGGTACGAAGTTGCGGCGCAGCGCCTTGGGCAGCGAGCGGATCAGCGCGGCTGCCTTGTCGGCGACGAAGCCCGGGGCCAGCCAGGACAGGCGCGCCGGGTCCAGCGCATTGAGCAGGTGCAGCGGCACGACCACGCTCATGCCGTCGTCGACGGCGCCCGGTTCGAAGCGATAGCGCAGCTCCAGGCGCGCGTCGCCGAGCGCCAGGTAGCGCGGGAACAATGCGGCATCGCTTTCGTCGCCGACCATCAGGTCGTCGCGCGACCACTCCAGGGCCTGCTTTTTTTCCGGCGGCAAACGTCCGTACCAGGCGTCCAGCGCCTGCACGTTGTGCACGTCGGCCGGCAGCCGGTCCAGGTACCAGCGCGCCTGCCAGTCCTCGTCGACGACCAGGCCGGCGCGGCGCTGCTTGGCTTCTTCCTCGTGCGCCCTGGCCAGGGTCTCCAGGTTGCGCTTGAGGAAGGCGCTGCGGGTGTCGATCTCGCCGGTCAGCAGGGCATCGCGCACGAAGATCTGGCGCGACTCTTCGGGGAACATGGCGCCGTAGTGGATGGGCTTTTTGGGTGCCAGCACCAGACCGAACAGGCTGACCTGCTCGCTGCCGATCACCCTGCCCTGCGCGCGCGACCAGCGCGGATCGAAGCGGCGGCGCGCCAGCAAATGCGGAAGTTCGGCCATCGCCCAGTCGGGTTCGATCGCGGCGTTGGTCAGCGCCCACACCTTCTCCGTGTCGAGCAACAGCGCCGACAACACCCACGGAGGCGGCTTCCTGGCCAGGGTGGAGCCGGGGAACAGCTGGAACTTGCGACCGCGCGGCCCGTCGTAGACCGCGGGCGCCTTCTTCGTCTTGTCGCCCGGCTGCCGGTTGCCCACCTGCGTCGGCAACCCGGCGATCAGCGCCCGATGCAGTGCAACGTATTCCCTGCGCAGCGCCTTCTCGCTCGCCGCCGCCTCGCCGCCATCCCGGTCTCCGGTCCCCGGCCCCCGGTCCCCGCTCTCCCACCCCAGCTCCCGCACCACCAGCCGCAACTGCCGATGCAACTCGCGCCACTCGCGCAAGCGCAGGAACCCGAGGAAGTGCTTCGCCGCCCACTTGCGCAGCTGCGACTGGGTCAGCTCCTCATGGGCCTGGTCGTAGGCGCGCCAGAGCTTCACGATTCCGGCGAATTCCGAACGCGGATCGGCGAACTGCGCATGCGCCTGGTCGGCCGCGGCGCGCTGGTCGGCCGGGCGCTCGCGCGGCTCCTGCACGCCCAGGAAGCTGGCGATCGCGAGCATGTCGCGCAGGCAGCCATGCGCCTTCGCCGCCACGAGCATGCGTGCCAGCTTGACGTCGATGGGCATGCGCGCCATCAGGCGACCGGTGGCCGTGAGCTTGCGCTGCGCGTCGATCGCGCCCAGTTCGGCCAGTGCCTGCCAGCCGTCGGCGATCGCGCGCGGATCGGGCGGCTCGAGGAACGGGAAATCCTCGATCGCGCCCAGCCGCAGCGACAGCATGCGCAGGATCACGCCGGCCAGCGCCGCGCGCCGGATCTCCGGGTCGGTGAACTCCGGACGCGACTGGAAGTCGGCTTCGCTGTAGAGGCGATAGCAGATGCCCGGCGCCACGCGCCCGCAGCGACCCTTGCGCTGGTTCGCGCTGGCCTGGCTGATCGGTTCGATGTGCAGCCGGTCGAGCTTTTGCCGCGGACTGTAGCGCTTGACCCGGGCCAGCCCGGGGTCGACGACGTAGTGGATGCGCGGCACCGTCAGCGATGTCTCGGCAACGTTGGTCGCGAGCACGATCCTGCGCTGGCTGCCCGGGTGGAATACGCGGTCCTGGTCGCGCGCCGACAGGCGCGCATACAGAGGCAGCACTTCGGTATGGCGGTACTTGCGCTCCTCCAGCGCGCGGTGCGCGTCGCGGATCTCGCGCTCGCCCGGCAGGAACACCAGGGTGTCGCCGGTGGGACGTCCCTTCGCGATCTCGTCGCAGGCACGCAGGATGCCGGACAGGGGGTCCGACCCCTGTTCTTCCGCCGGGTCGTCGAGGTAGCGGGTTTCGACGGGATAGCCGCGGCCTTCGACTTCGACCACGGGTGCGCCGCCGAAATGGGCGGCGAACCGCGCGGTGTCGATGGTCGCGGAAGTGACGATCACCTTCAGCTCGGGACGGCGCGGCAACAGTTGCTTCAGGTAACCGAGCAGGAAGTCGATGTTGAGGCTGCGCTCGTGCGCTTCGTCGATGATCAGGGTGTCGTAGCGCGACAGCTTGCGATCGGACTGGATCTCGGCCAGCAGGATGCCGTCGGTCATGAACTTGACCACGGTCTGGGCGCTGGCCTTGTCGTTGAAGCGTACCTGGAAGCCTACCGCCCCCCCGAGCGGCACCTGCAGTTCCTCGGCCACCCGGCCGGCCACCGCGCGCGCCGCGATGCGCCGCGGCTGGGTGCAGCCGATCATGCCCTTGGCTCCGCGCCCCGCGGCCAGGCACAGGCGCGGCAACTGGGTGGTCTTGCCCGAGCCGGTCTCGCCCGCCACCACGACGACCTGGTGGCGGCGGATCAGTTCGACGATGTCCCCGGCCGCCGCCGCGATCGGCAGTTGCGGGTCGATCGGCAGGCGCGGGTCGATGACGGGATTCATGGATGGTGTCTATGGATGCGGTCGATGCCGTGTATTTCCAACCTTCACGTGGCAGCGCTATTGTGAAGCCTTCCCCACCCTAGGGAGTCACGAGCATGGCCAAGACCAAGAGCAAGACCAGCCCCGCGGCCGCCAGGCGCGCGAAGACTGCCGCCCCGGCCGGTACGGCGCCCGCGATCGACATCGGCCTTTCGACCGCCGAGCGCCGCAAGATCGCCGACGGCCTGTCGCACTTCCTCGCCGACGCCTACACCCTTTACCTCAAGACCCACAGCTTCCACTGGAACGTCACCGGGCCTATGTTCAACAGCCTGCACCTGATGTTCGAGACCCAGTACTCCGAGCAGTGGACCGCGCTGGACGAAGTGGCCGAACGCATCCGCGCGCTGGGCTACAACGCGCCGGGTTCGTACGCCGAGTTCACCCGGCTGTCCTCGATCCGCGAGGAACCGGGCCTGACCGAGGCGCCCGAATGGCGCGAGATGGTCCGACAGCTCACCGTCGGCAACGAAGCCGTGTGCCGCACCGCGCGCAAGACGCTCAAGACCGCCGAGGACGCGGGCGACGACCCGACCGTCGACCTGATGACCCAGCGCCTGCAGACCCACGAGAAGTACGCGTGGATGCTGCGCTCCCTGCTGGAGTAGGAGCGCGCCATGCGTGCGGTCACTTGATCCGCGCGCGGAACCTGACGGTGAACTGGGCGTTGTTCGCATCGAACGCGCCCTTCGGGTTGATCCGGATCGCATCGACCGCCGGATCGGTGGTGCTGCCCGAGGGCGAGTAGGTCCAGGTACTGCCGCCGTCGTTCGAGAACGCCACGTCGCCGGCACCGAAGCTCAGGCCGCTGGCCGGCGTGCCGTCGTCGAACCTGACCGGTCCTGGCCAGCCGATATCGCCTACCCACAGCTCGAGTTGCTGCGGGATGGCGTCGGTCACGAACACAGAGTCCGCGTCGGTCGCGTTCGCGGCCGGATTGGTCACGATGATCTGGTACTCGACGATCGCGCCCGGGATCGCCTTCGGGTTGGTTGTGCCATTGACCGGGTCGGAGACAACGGTGCTCAGCTTGACCACCGTGAGGGGTACGGTCTTGCTGTTGTCCCAGGTGCAGATGACCGAAGCGGCGGCCGGCATGGTGATGACGCGTGTCAGTCCCGTACCCGCAATCGCGACCGGCGTGGTCGTTCCCTCGATGACGCAGGACAGTTGTACCGTGTAGATGCCTGGCACACCGACCGTGAACGCTTCCGCGAGCGTCACCGGCGTCCCGCCACCGGCGTAGGCGGTCGCCGGCGAGGTCGTGGCGGGGGCGGTGGAACTGCCTGGCGTGGCGGCCACGCCCCCGGAGATCGAAAGGCTCACGGCATCTCCGGCCGTGGCACCGGCACCCCAGGCATTGCCGAGGGTCACCTTGCCGGCGATCATGAAGCTCCCGCTACGCATGTGCGAAACCGTTCCTTCGGTGCCTTCCCTGGCCGTCACCTTCGCTGTCCAGGGCCCGGGAGGGGAAGCCGCGGGGATCGTATAGGCGTACTCGTAGATGCGTTGCGCGCCGCTGCCAGCCTTCGGCGTCATGGGCGTGCTGCCCACCCGGGTTGTCCCCGTGGCGTCCTCGATGACGATGTTGGCTCCGCTGATGTCGGCATAACCGAACGGATCGCTCACGACCGCGCGCAGGTGCACCGTCTGGCCCGGCGCATAGCCGGTTGCCGTCGCCGTGGAACCGTAGGCCGCGGAATACGGCAGGACACTGTCGACATTGATGACGGTGGATACGTCCATCGACACCGTGCTCATGATCGCCCCGTTGCGTTGCACCATGCGCATCGGGCGGTTGGCGCCGGAAGTGTTGGTGATTCGCAGGATCAACTCCTGGCCGGCGGGAATCGTCGTGGCGGAAGCAAATGGAATGTTGACTCCCCGCAATGCATAGGAGAGATCGTTGAACGTGCCGTCCCCGGAGGTGCCCAGATGGGACCCTCCGGAGGTGTAAAGGTCCGCCCGCCACCTCAGGTCGCTGCCACTGGCGCAAACGGTCCAGAAGATCAGCCATGTCGTATCGACGCACTCCACGTTCAGGCTGACGCTGACCACGGACCCTGCCTTGATCGTCAGATCCTTCTGCAGGGCGGGCTGCAGCCTCCACTCCGCGAAATCGTTGCGGTTGATGGTGATGGCAGTTCCAGCCGCGGGTTGCGGCGTCCTGGTCATGACACGCGTCGACGGGCCCGTGCCGTTGTAGATGTAGAGGAGCTTGTTGCCCTCGGCCGGGAGCTGCGGGGCCGCCACGGTGGTCATCGCGCCCGGGGCCGCACCGGTGCCGCGCGGGTTGGCGACGTTGGCCACGTTGGTGATGGCAAGCCCCGGGGCCGCCCCAGCCGAAATCGTGGCATCGAAAATGATCGACACGCTGCCGTTGGCCGGCACGTCGATTCCGGTGACGTTGAGCACACCCGCGCCATTGGCGCCGCCCGTGGGGGACGAGGAATGGGTGCTCCCGGCGGGCGTCCCCACCACGGTGAAGCCCGAAATGCCTGCAGGCATATCGTCGGTAACGGTCACTCCGGTTGCGGCAACGCCAGCCGACTCGCGGACGGTGATGGTGTAGCGCAGGGTATCGCCGGGCTCGGGGTCGCCACCACCGAGATTCACGACCGTCTTGGTGGACGTCGACAGGTCCGAGCGGAGGACGACGGTCTCGTCGCCCGTCGTATTGGTTGCGCTGTTCGGGCAGACGCCGTTGTCCTCGGTCTCGCAAACGTTGTAGACCAGGGTCGTGGTCGTCGGATTGCTGACCACGGCACTGTTGACCAGCGGCGACGTGGCGTCGCTGTCGACGGTGACGTTGATCGAGAGCGGAGGAAACGCCCTCGTATAGGTCAGGTCCTGTAGCGACACGGTGTCGCAGGTCACGACCTGGCCGACGTTGCTGCAGGTCCAGCCGGTCCCGCCGGCCGAGGCGTAGGTGAGGCCGGCCGGCAACGTATCGACGACACGCACCGGTTGCGGCGTGCTTGGCGGGTTGACCTGTGGCTGGACGACGGTGTTGGCGACGTTGATCGTGTAGGTGCCGGTGCCCCCGACCGTGAAGTCACCGACGTGGGTCTTGGTCAGCGACAGGCCGATGGTGTGGTACTTGAGACCGAACAGAACGCCCTGCAGGCCACTGCCCTCCAGTTCCGCCGTCACCGTGCCGGGGCTGTTGTCCGTGGTGAAGACGTAGCTGCCCACGCCACCGCCGGAACCCGCCGCCACGCCATCGATATCGACGGTCTTGCTTCCGGTGCTGTTCCCCACGGCAGTCGCGGGTGTCAGCACGGGCATGTTGCGGGTCGGGTTGGAGATGCCCGGTGCACTGACCAGGTCCCATGCCGTGCCCGTGGTGGTGAAGGTGATGGATTCGCCGTTGTTGCTGGACTCGCCGTCGGCGGCCACGAACACGAACGGCAACTCCGTGGAGCCGTTGGCGTGCAGCGTGATGCTCGTCAGCCGCACCGTGTCCCGCGGATTGTTCTGGTTGTTCGCATCCTGGTACAGGATGGGATTGCCCGGAATGTCGTTGAACGCGCTGTTGCCGAAGGCGGCGCCCGTCCACGAGGGAACGGGGCGCGCATACATGTTGGCGCCGGCCGTATTGCCCGGGATGATCCTCAGCGTGAAGGTCAGATAGGCGCCGCCACGCAGGTTGACCCGGAAATTCTGGCCGGAAGTGCTCTTGGCCTGGGTCAGGTTGAGCGGCGAGAAGTCGATCCAGCAATACGCGCCGAAATCGATCGGTCCGTCCGTGCCCTTGACGTCGGCCGGGTGGCACACCGTCGCCGTCTGCGCCGATGCCACCTGCACCAGCCCGGGGAGCAGCCAAGCGGCAAGCACCAACCCGAGCGCAAGAAAACCCTGCCGGAAAACCCGGCGAATTGCATCTACCAAAATCCGCGCCCCCTGTTGCGCGGCCTCCGCACGTGTCTGTCGGAGCCCTCAATCACCTGATTGTAGTGACATGCAGCGCTGCCGCGCCGCGAACGCGGTCACGGATTCAGCGATGATTGAGGTTCCCGGCAGATGAATGCGTCATTTTCCGTTGACTTGCTGCAGTCAACGCACCCGCGTCCTGAACCTCACCTGGAATGCGGCGTTGTTCGGATTGAACGTGCCCTTCGGATTGATCCTCAGCGCCTTCACGAGCGCATCGGTCCCATCGCTGCCCGCGGTCGGCACATACGCCCAGGTCGCACCGCCGTCGCTGGAGAACTCGACGTCGGAGATGCCGAGGTGCAAACCGCTTGCCGGTGAGCCATCCGTGAATTCCACCGGCCCGGAACCGGGCGCGACGAGATCTGCGACGACCATCATCAGCTCGTCCGGGATCATGTCCGTCAGCCATACGCTGTCGGGGTCCACCGGCACCGTGGACGGATTCATGATGGTGATGAGGTAGTCGACGAAGGCGCCGGGGATCGCCTTCGGGTTGCTGGTGCCGTTCACCGGGTCGGAATGCACCATGCTCAGCTTGACCACCGTCAGCGACACGGTCTTCGCGTTCGTCCACGTGCAGGCCACACCGCTGTCGGCGGGCATCACGATGGTCCGCGACAGACCGATGCCGCTGGTCGCCACCGCGACGCCGTCCTTGGTGCGGACGCATGCCAGGGTGACGGTGTAGTTGCCCGCGCTGCCGGTGGTGAACGTCTCGCCCAGGGTCAGCGTCGCGCCACCGGCCGCGGCGCCCGTCGCCGCGGTGGTGCTGCCGCCGGCGGTGGACGTGCCCGCGGTGCTCGCGGTGGCCCCGGCGATCGTCAGCATGACCGTGTCGCCAGGCGTTGCGTCGAGGCCCCACGTCTTGCCGAGCGAGACCTGGCCCTGGACGATGAAACCGATGTTGGCGACGTCGTCCACCATGTTCTCCACGCCTTCCTTGGCGGTCACCGTTGCGGTCCAGCCGCCCAGGGGCGCGTTGGTCGGTACCGTGAAGACGAACTCGTAGGTCAGGCTGCCATCGGTCGCATCCGTGTCCGGCTGGGGCGTCATCGCGCCCGAGGCGACCTCGACACCGGTCGGGTTCTTGATCGACACCGAGACGGCGCCGATGTCGTCGGTGCCGAACGGATCGCTCACCGTCGCGCGCAGGTAGACGTGCTCGTCCTCGATGTAGGCGGCCTTGGTGCCGTTGCCCGCGGACAGCGGCTGCGAATAGGCGGCGGCGGCGTCGATGTTGATGACCGTCGACGTATTGAACACGAGATGGCTGTAGCTGCTGGTCCAGGTCGCCCCATTACGCTGATAAACGTCGATGTTGCGGCTGCCGGATCCGCGGTTCTGGATCCTCAACGTCAGTGTCTGGGCGGGGCTCAGCGTGGTTCCCGGCGCGATTCCGGTAATGTTGAAGGAATATGCGGTCGGCCCGGTCGCCGTGCCGCTGACGGTGATGTCCGTGTTGTTTCCGAGCTGCTGTGCGCCCCTCCAGAGCGACAGCCGGACCGTCCTGTTGGTGTTGCTGCCCGTGGTCCCGGTTGCCGCAATGACGACGTTGCCGCCGATCGTCGTCGGTAGCGCCAGCGTTTCGCCGTTGGGTATGGCCGGCGAAAGCTCCCATTCGTTCTGGTTGTTGCCGGCGTTGATCGCCACGGTCGTGCCGTTGGCGGTCGGCCTGGAGCGGCTCAGCTTCCGCGTGATCGTGGCTTCGTTGCGCAGGTAGAGGTATTTGTTGCCCGTTTGCGTCCCCGACGAGGCGTTCACCGTGACCGTGGGCGCGGACACCGTCTCGTCCGCACCGTCGGGGTTGTCGATGTCGGCGCTGTTGTCGATGGTGGTGCCGGCGGCAGGATTGCCGGTGATGGTCACCTCGTAGACGATGGCCACGCTGCTTCCGGCCGGCACGGTGATGCCGGTGATGTTGAGCCTGCCGGTGCCGTTCGCGCCGCCGCCGGTGGTCGAACTGTCGGTACTGCCGGCAGGCCTGGAGATCACGGTCAGGCTTCCTACGTGGGCGGGCATGTCGTCGATCACCGAGACGTTGCCGGCAGCGGCTCCGGCGCTCTCGGCAAGAGTGATGGTGTAGCGCAGCACGTCGCCGTTCATGGCGTCGCCGCCGTTCCTGTCTTCCACCGTCTTGCTGGAGGTCGACAGGTCGGGCGAGGGTCCAGCGACGTCGAACGTGCCGGATCCGGTGCGGATAACCGTACCTTCGGTGCCTTCCCAGGCAGTGACCTTCGCCGTCCAGGCGCCCAGCGAGGTCGTCGGCGGCACCGTGTAGGTGTAGCGGAAGGTCTTGGTGGCGGTCGACGAGGCGACTTGCGTCATGGTACCGGAACCGATGGCCACGCCGTCCGCGTCCGAGACGAGGATCGATGGAATGGTGCCGTTCGGCGAGGGCGCGATGTCGTCGCTGCCGAAGGGGTCGCTCACCACCGCGCACAGGTAGACCGTGCCGCCGGCGACGTAAGGCGTTGTCACCGGGGAACCCGTGCAGTTCGCGTTGGCATACGGCTGCACGCTGTCGACGTTGATGACGGTCGTGGTGTCGAAGCTGACGGTGCTGCGCAGGCCGCCCGTGAACTGGTTGAGATTCACGCTTCTGGTCCCGCCACCGCTGGATGTGTTCGTGACGCGCAACGCGAGCTGGTTGCCGGCGGCGAGATTGGCGGCGCTGGTGTTCGGCACCGTGAAAGTGAAGGTTTCCGTATGGTATGTCGTTGATGTGAAGTTGACGGTGTCGGAACCTATCGAGGTGTAGGTTGCGCCGTTCTTCTTGTAGAGCTGCGCAGACATCGATCGTGCGGTGTTGCCGCCCCCGGATCCCGTACGCTGGACGGTCAACTCGACCCTGACGGTGGACCCGGGGGTGAGCTGCAGAGTGCCGGCCAGGACCGGATTCAACAGGTATTCGTACGTCGCGCCTTCGTTCATGGCCCGCGCGGTACCCGCATTGGTTTGCGGCGTGCGGTTCATGTAGCGATTTCCCGCCGCATTGCCGGTGTTGTAGAGATACAGGATCTTGTTGCCGGGCGCGCCCGGCACCTGCGGCGGCGTCACGGTGACCGTCGGCGCCACGGCACTGGCGCCGGCGCCGGCCGTATCCGGGTTGGTGACGACGGCGGTGTTGTCGATGGTCGTGCCGTCGGGCGTCCCGCCCGCGATCGTCACCTCGTAGACGATGGTCACGCTGCCGTTGGCCGGGACGGTGATGCCATTGATCCGGACCCGGCCCGTCCCGTTGTTGCCGCCATTGGTGGTCGAGTTGTCGGTGCTGCCGGCCGGGGTACCGATGATGGTCAGGTTGCCCACGTTTGCGGGCATGTGGTCGTCCACGGAGATGCCGGTGGCGTCGACACCGTCGCTTTCCACCAGGGTGATGGTGTAGCGGAGGACGTCGCCCGGCCGGGCCTCGCCGCCGTTCTTGTCCAGCACCGACTTGGTCGAGGTCGACAGATTGGAATGGAGGACGTCGGTCTCGTGGCCGGTGGAGCTGGTGGCGCTGTTCGGGCACACGCCGTTGTCGGCCACTTCGCAGACGTTGAAGACCAGGGTCGAGGTCGTGGGATCGCTGACCTCGGCCAGGTTGATCAGGGTGGCCGGTGCATCGCTGGCGATGTCGACGACGAGGGTGATGGGCGGGAATGTGCGCGAGGTGGTGAGGTCCTGCAACGAAGTGGTGTTGCAGGTGACCACCTGGCCCACGGCCGAGCAGCTCCAGCCCGTGCCGCTGGCCGACACGTACGTCAGCCCCGCTGGCAGCGTGTCGACGACACGGATCGGTTGCGGCGTCGTCGGGGGATTGATCTCCGGATAGGTGACGGTGTTGGCCGTGTTGATGATGTAGGTGCCGGTACCGCCGGCCTTGAATTCGCCTACATGGGTCTTGGTCAGCGACAGGCCGATGGTGTGGTACTTGACGCCGAACAGCACGCCCTGGAGGCCGTTGCCCAGCATCGTCGCGGTGACCGTGCCGGGGCTGTTGTCGGTGGTGAAGACGTAGCTGCCCTCGCCGTCCGGGCCGGCATCGGTGCCCGCAATGTTGACCGTCTGGACACCGGTGCTGTTGCCGACCAGCGTCGCCGGCGACAGGATCGGCATGTTGCGCGCGGGATTGGACTCGCCGGGCGCGCTGACCAGGCTCCACGCCGCGCCGCTGGTGGTGAATGACAGGGTCTCGCCGGCGTTGCTGGACTCGCCGTCGGCAGCCACGAACACGAAGGGCAACTCGGTGGAACCGTTGTCGTGTAGGGTGAGCCCCGACAGGGTCACCGTGTCCTGCGGGGCATTCTGGTTGTTCGTGTCCTGGTACAGGATCGGCCTGCCCGGGATTTCGTTGAAGGCGCTGTTGCCGAACGCCGCGCCGCTCCACGAAGGCACGGCGACCGAGAACATGTTGTCGCCTGCCGCGTTGCCCGGCGTGATCCTGAGGCTGAAGGTGAGATAGGCGCCGCCGCGCAGGTTGACGCGGAAGGCCTGGCCCGCCCCGATCTTGGCCTGGGCCAGGTTCAACGGCGTGAAGTCGATCCAGCAGTACGCGCCGTAGTCGACCGGGCCGTCCACGCCCTTTTCCTCCGCCGGATGGCAGGTGGTGACCGTCTGCGCCGACGCCACCTGGTGCAATCCGGGCGCCAGCCAGCCGAGCGCCACCAGGCCGGTCAAAGCCAGCCATTGCTTCAACTTGTGGATCACTGCCACGCCCTCTAGAACGTTGTGACGCGATCCATGCGCAAAGGAATTACCTGATCTTGACCCGGAAGCCGACCCAGAAGTTCTGCCCCGGCGCGAACGCGCCCCTGGGACGGATCCTGACGTCGGTCACTGCATCGTCCACGCCGTCGGCGTCCGGAACCGGGTCGTAGTCCCAGTTCGCGCCGTCGTCGTCGGAGAACTCGACATCGTCGTCGTCCGCTGCCAGGCCGTTGAAGGTCAGCGTCAGGTTGCTGCCATTGGGCAACCAGCCGATCGGACTGGTCCCCGCCACGTCGGGAAGGTCGTCGACGAACAGCACCGTCTCGTCCGGAATCGCATCCGACAGGACGATCGCGTCTTCGTCGACCTGCGTTTCGGCCGGTGCCGTGACGATGATGAGGTAGGTGACCAGGGCGCCCGGGATCGCCTTCGGATTGGTCGTTCCGTTCACCGGGTCCGAATATGGCGTGGACAGCTTCACCACGGTCAGCGGGACGGTCAGGGTGTTGGTCCAGGTGCAGGTGACCGCGCTGTCGCCGGGCATGGTGATGGTGCGTGCAAGCGCATTGCCGCTCACCGCCACGGCAACGCCGTCCTTGTCCCTGGTGCAGGCGAGGGAAATGTTGTACCGGCCGGCCACGCCCGAGGTGAAGGCTTCGGTGAGCGTCAGCGTGGCGCCTTCGGCTGCGGTGGCGATGGCCTGGGCGGTGCTTCCACCGGCGGTCGACGTGCCCACCGTCGCGGTGGCGCCGCCGGAGATGGACAGTGTCACCGCATTGCCGCCGATGGCGCCCGCGCCCCAGGTCTTGCCCAGCACGACGCGGCCATGCACGGTGAAGCCGACGTTGGCCGTGTCCTCGACGAGGTCCTCAACGCCCTCCTTCGCCGTCACGGTCGCAGTCCATGCGCCCAGGTTCGGATTGGCCGGCACGGTGAAGTCGTACTCGTAGGACAGGCTGCCGTCGCTGGTATTGGTGTCCGCCAGCGGCGTCATCGCGCCGCTGGCGATGGTCGCGCCGGTGGAGTCCTTGATCTCGACGGACACGTCGTTGATGTCGGCGGTGCCGAAGGGGTCGCTCACCGTGGCGCGGATGTAGGCATGGTCGCCCTGCACGTAGGCGGCCTTGGTGCCGTTGCCCGAGGATGCCGGCTCGGAATGGACCGAGATGGCGTCGACGTTAATGACCGTCGAGGTGTCGAAGGTCAGGAAACTGTAGTCGTCGGGCCAGGTGGTGCCGCTGCGCTGGTGGACGCGGATGTCGCGATTGGTGGCGAAGAAGGAATAGGTCCTGTTCTCGATCATCAGGATCAGGGATTCGCCAGGATCGAGGGTCCGGTCCGCCAGGGATTCGCCCGACAGGTCGAAGTTGTAGTCGTACTGGACGATCCCGGTGCCGGAGACGTTGTGGTCCACGCTGCCGCCCAAGGCCACGCCACTGCTGGTGCGCAGGGCCATGCGCACCGTCCGGTTCGAACCGGTGCTGGATCCTGCCGCCTGCATCAGGATGCTGCCGCTGATGATGCCGGCGGGCAGCACCAGGGTTTCGCCGTCGGGGATGGCGGGCAACAGCTCCCAGTCGTCGGAGTCGTAGCCGTTCTGGCCTTCGATCTGGACGTAGTTGCCGTTCGCGGTCGGCCGCTGCCGGCTCAGCCGGCTGGTGAAGCTGCCATCGTTGCGCAAATACAGGTATTTGGCCCCCGACTGCGGGATGTCGGATTCCAGCACGGTCACTGTTTCGGCAACGGCGATTGCACCGGTTCCGTTCGGATTGGTGATCGTCGCGCTGTTGTCGATCTCGTCGCCTTGCCCGACCGAACCGGAGATGGTGGCGTCGAAGACGATCTGGACGCTGCCGTTGGCCGGCACCGTGATCCCGGTGATGTTGAGCTGGCTCGAAGAGGAAGCGTTGCTGCTTCCCGGAGGAATGCCGACGACGGACAGGTTGCCGAGGTCGGCCTCCAGGTTGTCGATCACGCTGACTCCAGTGGCCGCCACCCCGGCGGTTTCGGTGAGCGTGATCGTGTACCGCAGCACGTCGCCGGCCTCGGCATCCGGTCCATTGAGGTCTGACACCGTCTTGGTCGACGTGGACAGGTCCGAGAACAGGATCGTGGTCGTGTCGCTGTCGCTGTCGTTGGACGGCACGTTGTCGAACAGCGCACCGGACACCGTGGCGGTGTTGGCGACCGAGGCCCCGCCGGCCGCGGTCGGACTGACGGTCAACGTGATCGGGTTGAAGTTCGCGCCGTCGGCGACAGCGGCACTCGTGGTGCAGGTCAACACGCCGGAAGCTTCATTGCAGATCCAGCCCGTGCCAGCGGCCGAGACGAAGTCGAGCCCTGTCGGCAGCGCGTCGGTGACCGTGGTCGTGCCCGAGGTCGTTTCCGGCCCGTTGTTGTGCACCAGCAAGGTGTAGGTACCGTCGATGCCGGCGGTGAAGTCGCCGCTGTGCAACTTGGTGATGGACAGGTCGGCGACCGGAGCATTGGTGGTGCTCACGACCTGCGCCGCCAGGTAGACCTGGTCGGCACCGGAGCTGTACACCAGCGTGCCGCTGGTCTGCCCCGGGCTCAGGTAGGAACCGATGCTGTAGGTGTCCACGTCGACGCCGAACCCGGCACCGATGCCGCCGCAGTTGATGGTCGAGTTGTAGATGCCGGCGTTCGGGTTGCAGGGACTGTCGATCAGGTTCGAACCGTTGAAGGTCACCCGTTCGCTGAGGCCGTTGCGCGTGCCCGAGTTCGCCGTGTCGCCTTCCCAGGTGACGATCGTAGTCTTGCCGTTGACCGGCGAGGCCGGGATGAGGAAGTTGCCGGGCGTGGTGACGATCTGCTGGCCCCAGAAGCTCTGCAGGCCGTCGTAGACGTTGATCACCCGGTTGGGCTCGGTAGCCTCCTCGTAGATCACGATCAGCGCCCAGCCCGCCTGCACGAGCGAGATGCCGCAATAGTCGATGCCGTTGGCGGTACCCGTCTCCACGGTCAGGCCGGAGATGGTGTAGATGCCGTTGCGCTGGGCGGTGGCCGCAGCGGTGACGTCGGCGACGTGGCCGAAGAACTCGTAACCGTCGACGTCGACGTCGCTGAAGTTGGCCAGCGCGTTGACGGTCCCGCCTTCGAAGGTGACGGTCGGGTCGTTGTTGGGGCCCGAGCCGCCCCAGTAGAGGTAGGCCTTGACGATGGTCGCCCCGACCGGAATGCCCGACAGCGTGCCGTTGCTGCTGGTGGTGACCGCGCAGGTGTTGGTGTCCGAGGTGCGCAGGGTGCCGCCGGTGGCGACGTAGTCGATGTTGCCCGCGAAGCTGCCGCGCGGAGTCGCGTTGTTGAACGCGGCGTTCGCCGGCAATGCCAGGGCAATGGCCAGCAGGGCCACGACGATGGTTGCGATTGTGCGGATCGACTGCTTCATGCCGTCACCCCCTGCGCGTCAGTGCGCTGCGCCCCTGGCGCGATCCAGACCGAAGGTCCCCTGGTCGAACTTCATCCGGAACACCAGGTACGCGCCCTGGGCAGTGTAGTGCGAGGACTCGAAGTCGCGGTCGTTGAAGCCGCGGACGTTGTAGCCGACGCTGACCCAGGCATTGGTGAAAGGGGTGAAACCCAGGCTCGGGCCGAACGCCCAGGCATAGGTGTCCTGGCTCCAGGAATGCATCAGGCTGGCGCGGATGCCCACGTCGATGCGCGGGGTCAGGTCGAAACGGTATTCGGCGCCGAGCAGGTCGCTGTAGCCGGCGTAGTCGTCCGGGCCGTAGCTGTCGATGACGTACTTCGAGCCGTAGTAGATCGAGAGCTGGCTGCGCTGGTAGAGGTCGAGGACGCTGCCGGCGCCGTCGTCGCCGGCCCACGCGGCCGAGGCGTAGTTCAGGACAAAGTTGTTGATCAGGCGGGCGGAACGGGCGTTGCCGGTGGCGGCGATGGTGGCGTTGCCGAGGATGGCCTCGCCGGTGCCGCCCTTGAGCTGGTCGAGGCGATACTCGAGCTTGTCCAGCATCGACCAGTTGCCGCCGAGCGGACGCCAGGCCCACGACAGTTGGGCATTGGCCAGGATCCCGGTGCTGCCGTCCTCGTTGTGCTGCGAGAACGCCTGGGCGCTGGCGGACATCGCCACGCCGTCGCGGATCTGGCGCAGGAAGGCGGTGGTGAATCCGTAGCGGTCGTTCTGCTCGCTGTTGCGGCCTTCCAGGCGCGCGTTCCACATCCACAGATCGGTGCGGAAGGTCATGCCGCCGGTGAGCGCCACGTAGTCCTCGGTCAACGCTCCGCCGTCGCGCATGCCGCCGGCCTGGATCGGCTGCGACGGATCGACCACGAGCGGCGTGTCGCCGGATTCGTCGAAGGAGCGGCTCGAGTCCACGCCGACGTCGAAGCTCCAGCGCTCGCTCACCACGAACCGCTGGTTCAGGCCGAACAGCGCGAAGGTGCGCGGGCCGTACTCGCTGATCCTGCTCTGGTTGAGCGTGCTGGTCAGGGTCGCATCCTTCCACGGGCTGGCCTCGAAACCCACGCGCGTGGTGGAGGTGTCGCGATCCTTGCCGTCGGTGAACTCCTGGGCGGCAAGGAGCCGCAGCTTGTCGTTGACCTTGAACGCGGAATTGACCTGCACCCGGGTCGGGAAGTCGACGCTGTCGTTCTTGCCGCCGAGGCTCACTTCGGCCTGCGCACCCAGCTCCAGCCGGCCGTCCATGAAGAGCCTGCTCGCGCCCAGCGTGACCTGCCGCGATTCGGCGACCTCGCCCTGCGCCGACTCGTCGCGGGCCATCTTCAGCCCGGCGTTGGCGCTCCAGCGATCGGCGCGATAGCTGGCTTCCAGGGTCGCCACCTCCCGCTCGAGGCCACGCGACAGGTCTTCCTGGCGATAGACCTCGCCCTGCAGGCTGAAATCGTTGCCCAGGCGGTACTGCCCCTGCACGCCGGTCTTGAACATCCCCGATTCGAAACGGTTCTGCTGGCCCAGGCCGAAGCCCGGCCCCTGCCGGCGCGCGTATACGAGGAAGTTCAGCGTCTCGCCGCGGTGTTCCCACTCCACCAGCCATGCATTGCCTTCGGCATCGCCCTGGCGGCCATCGACGCGGCTGGTGGCGGCTTCGGCACGGAGTTCGTCGTTCACCGTCAGGCGGAACTTCGCATCGATACCGGCGAGTTGCCCGCGCGCATCGGAATCCTCGTCGCGGATGTAGCTCGCGCCGGCTTCCAGGCGACCGTCCATGGCGCGCACGCCGACGCGGGCGCCACCGTTGAGGAACTCCTCGCCGGTGCCCTGGGTTTCGTACTCGGCCACGATCCAAACCGGATTGAAGTCGAAGTCCCGGCTGGCGATCGGCTGGCGGAACAGCAACGTGCCGTTCTCGTAGTCGATGTCGTAGTCGATGTGGCGGACCATCTCGCGCGTGTCGAGGATCTGCTCGCTGTGGTAGCGGTCGCGCGTCTCGATGCGGATCCGCTCGCTGTTCATCACGATGCCGCGCTGCTTCAGGCGGTACAGGCCCGAGGTGCCGTCGCCCTGGATCTCGTCGCGGGCGTGGCTCTGCGAGGTACGCGCTGCGAAGGCGTTCACGTCCAGCAGCGGGCCGCGGTATTCGACCTTCATGCCGTTGAGCGTGCGCTGGTAGCGCGACAGCTCGTTGCGGTCCATGCCGCTCTGGTAGTCGCCGAACAGCACGTAGAACTGGTCGCGCTCGAGCTTGAGGTAGAGCTTGCGCGCGCTCGCGGCGTCGTAACCCTGCTGCGCACCGTCGCCGTACAGCGTGTAGTACTGGCCCGGGTCGATGGTCGACAGCAGGCTCGGGTTGCGCAGGCGCTCGTTGTCCTTGTCGGTGTCGTAGGCCAGCGTGAGCAGCCACTTGCCCATCACGCGACCCTTGGCGTACAGCGCCACCTGGCCTTCGCCGCGCAGGCCCTTGCCGTCCTCGCCCGGAGGCAGGGCCTGCATGTTGTCCTCGAGCGTCTCGTAGCCGACGCTGCCCTTGGCGAAGCCGACCACCACCCAGTCGCGCGGCGCGGACTTCAACCAGACCTGGAGCTCCTGGCGCAATGGCGCCTGGCGGCCGTTCTCGAACTGGAACGCGAACGTCGCGCTGCCCGCGGTGCTCGTGGGCTGCAATTCGATGTACGCAACGCCGTCATCGCCTTCGACCACCCAGGATGGGCGGCCGCCGCCGTTGCCGATCATCTGCCGTTCCTGGCGCGTTTCCTCCGACATCGCCGGCTGGTAGGGCGCTTCGAGCTCGAAGCTGCCGGCGGTGCCCTTGCGCACCGGATTGCCGAGGCGGTCCAGCACCCGGATCGCGACGACGGGGCGGTGATGGCCGTCGGCGGCGAGGATCGAGCGCTCGGGAACCAGCTCCACCCGTGCGGCGATGTTCGAGTAGGCCACCACGCGTTCCAGGCTGGCCACGACCGTGCCGTTGGCGTCGACGACTTCGGCGCGAAGCACGTTCCGGCCTTCGACCAGGCCGATACCGCGCCAGCGGCTGATCGCCATGGTCTTGTCGGCGCTGCTCAGGCCGCCTTCGTAGCGCAGCGGGCCGACTTCCTCGCCATTGATCGTCAGGCGGACCTTTTCCCCGGGCAGGTGCTTGACCACGGCGCGGGTCGTGGGCGAACGCGGGTTGTAATCGGCGGCCGGGAACAGCCAGTCGCGGCCGGCGGACTGCCCGGCGAACCAGGTGCCCGGTTCGCGCGCGCCGGCGGCCACGGAATCCTCGGCGATCGAGGCGCGGATTTTCCCGAGCGCCGCATACGGCGAAGCCGCCGACTCGGCGGCGGCGGCCGTGACCCTGGTTTCGACGCGTCCACTGTCCGCGGGCCCGTCTGCACCTGCGCAGCGGATCGCCAGATCGATGGGCGGCGTTCGCGCCGACGCGCCGTCGGCCTCGAACATGCCCACGAGCTTGCTCGCGTGTCCTTCCGGCGGACAGCCGGCACCTCCCGCATCCACCCTGAAGGCGAGACGCCGTCGCCAGTTGGTTCCCGGATCCCCGAGATCGAAGATCGCGATGCCGCCATTGATTTCCGGATCGCCGATGGCCGCGCCATCCACCGTGGCCGAACCCGGCACCAGGTCCGCGCCGTCCGGCAGCTTCACCATCGCGCGCAATTTCGAGACGGGAATGCGGCCACCGTCCAGGTCCACCGTGTAGCCGAGCTTCCCGTCGGCATCGGCAACCTGCATCCGGGCGCCGACGCTGTCGCCCTTCCTGCGCAGGTAGAAGTCGGCGCGCCACAGCGTGCCGCCCTGGGCTTCGACGAACTGGGAATCCGCGCGACCGGCGAGCCGGGTGTGCTGCCTGCAGGCGACCGCCTCCATGCCGTCCGGGATGGTGGCCGGATCCAGCTGCACCACGTGCGTACCGGGCAGCAGGCCCTCGATGTGGTACAGGCCGTCGGCGTCGGTGGCCACGAAGGTGCCGTCCTGCAGCAGCAGGCGCACGTCCCGCACGCCGTTGCGCTCTTCCACCGGCGTGGCGCAGTCGTCGACCGACACGACCCGGCCCGCCAGGGTGAAGCGCAGGATGTTCAGCGACTCGACCATCCGCACCACGGTGTCGGTCTCGTTCGAGGAGAGCGCGCCGTTGGCGGTGGCGATCGCGTAGTTCACCAGGCGCTCGCTGCTCACGCCGGCACCGACCTCGGCGACGAAGGTCGCCTTGACCGCTTCGCCCACGCCGAGGTCGCCGACGTTGAAGAGCATGGTGCGGCCACCGTCCTCGAGCAGCGGCTCCACCGGGCCCGCCTGCGGGGTCGAGGCACGACGGACGCTGGCCGCCTGGGTGGTGATGCCCGCGCCGCCCGACACCGGGTTGTCGATCACGGCCTGCGAGGGCGTGGCCGAATAGGGATCGCCCACGCGCAGGGTACCGGCGCGGTAATACAGGCCCGGCGGCAACAGGTCGCGGATTTCCACGCCGGTCGCCGGGCCGAGGCCGACGTTGTAGACGATCAGGGTGTACTGGATGAAGTCGCCGATCTCGACGATGTCCTTCGAGGCGATCTGCTCCAGGCGGATGTCGGTCACGTAGCCGCCGTGCGCGATCGCGTTGGCGACCAGGGTGTTCGGCGGCACGCCGGTGTCGATGTAGCGGGCGGTCAGCTGGGCGCCGTCGGACACGGACAGGACGCAGTCGAAGACGGTCGCCGCGGGCGGCGCGCCCACGCCCTGGATCGCGGCCGCGAACATGCCGCTGTCGGGAGCGGTTTCCTGCAGGCGCAGGGTTTCGGTATCGCCGACCGAGGTGCTCACGTCGACGTCGACGTACTCGCGGACGGCGGGATCGTGGTTTCGATTCGGGTCGGTGACCGAAACCACGATCGCGTCGCCGACTTCGAAATTCGAAGCCGGACCGACCGGGAGGGATTCGATGACCGGCGTGGCGCGCGCAGGCAGGGAAATGGCCGGCAGGGCAGCGAAACTGCCGCCGGCAACGCGGCACTGGCCGCCGTCGATGGGCGTGGGCGTGGTCTTGCCGTCGTCGGACTGCATGCCCAGGAACTGCACGCTGGCCGGATGCAGGAACGGGACCACTTCGGTGATCACCGTATTGCTGTTCAGGGCGGAAACGACGCTACCCTGGCGGTAGCTGACCCTGGCGGTGTTCTCAATCTGCGCGGCTTGCGCCGGGATCGCGGGGGACAGGCACACGGCAGCGCCGAGCGCCCACCCCATCAGCGTTGATGCGGTGCGCCCCAGCTTCCCAAATTTCCGGGTGCCGGATGCGTTCACGAGGCGTGACCTGTCCTGGCGCGCGGCCTGGGGCCGCACGGGGTTCAAGGGTTAGCCGAATGCCATCCGCGGCGAGCGCTGCGCAGGGCAGCGATCGCCGGGAGGCAGACCCGTCGTCAGTCGATGGTGACCTGGAAGACGGTGGTGGTGGTCGCGCTCACGGGCAGGTCGGTCACCGTGGTGATCGGGCCCGCGCCGCCGCCGGCGTCGCCGGTGGTGCCGGCAGGGTTGGTACCCACGTCGGCTTCCACGTCGACCGCGTCGGACATCGCAGCGCCGGCCGAAATCGCGGCTGCGTTGCAGGTGATCGCGTTGGGGACGACGCGGATCGTGCCCGCCTTGTAGCTGGTACCGGTCGGGATGTCGTCCGAGATCGTCACGGCCGTGGCCGGAACCGTCGCGCTGCCGTTGGTCACCGCGATGCAGTAGACCATGGTCGCGCCCGGGATCGCCTTCGGGTCGGTGGTGAGGTTGAACGGATCCGAGACCACCGCCGAGCTCTTGGTGACGGAGATCGACGCCGTGGTGATCACGTAATTGCTTTCCGCGCTGTGGTCGCCTTCGTTGGCGTCGTCGACTTCGCCGGCTGCGTCGCCGAACACGTTGTCGATGCCCGCGGTGTTGGCGCCTGCCGTCTCCGTAGTCAGGGCACCCAGGCCGGCGCCGCCGGCGTCGTGCGCCGTGGCCAGCAGGGTGACCAGGGCGGTGTCGCCGTTGGCCAGGCCGTTCGGGATCGCGGACACGACCCAGACCGACACGACATCGTCGGAATCCACTTCATCGAGGAAGGTCACGGCAGCGCCGTCGCCCGCGCCCGGCTCGAACACGCCGTCGCCGTCGTCGATGTAGTAGGTGAACGGACCAACGTCGAACTCGTCGGTTCCGGCTCCGTTGGCAGCCGTCAGGGCGAAGTCCATCGCGCTGTTGGTGTCGTTGGTCACGGTGAAGAGCACGGCGCCCTGGGTCGCGCCCGGGCTGGTCTCGCCGGCGGAGGTGGCGGCCACGACCACATTGACCAGGCGGTCGACGGTGAAGTCCGCCGTGCCGACGGGCTGGGTGGTCTGGACGACACCGTTGACGGTGAACGTCACTTCGGCTTCGTTGTGGATGGTGTCGCCGGCCTTGTTGTCGCTGGAGGCGAACGCCGTCTGGGTTCCTGCGGCCAGCAGCAACGCCGCCGCCAGGATCTTGGTAGTCGCGAACTTCATGCTTTGGGTCCCCTGTAGCTTGCTGTAACGCGTTGGTCTTATGGAGGCCGGCTCCTCGCCGACCCGTGGATACGACGAAAACCCCGGCTTACTTCACCCGGGCGCGGAAAACGACTTGGGTAGTGGCGCCCGGATCGAGCGTGGCGATGACCCAGCGCAGGTGGGTCACGTCCGTGAGCTGCGCGGCGCGCTCCTCGCCATCGGCCCCGGTGACGGTGAGTCCGGCGAGGTCACCGAAGGTCTCGCCGCCGTCGACCGAAACCGCGCTCGGGGCAGGCTTGGGATCGCTGCTGAGCACGAGGCCGGACGGAACGGGGTTGTCGATCGCGACATCGGTCGCCGCTGCGGCGCCGTTGTTGACGATGTCGATGTGGTAGACGACTTCGCCGCCCGGCACGACCTTGGCGGCGGGGACCAGCTTGGTGCTGACCGAGCCGTCGTCGGCCTTGACTTCCACTTCCTGGAAGACGGCGTTCGAGATCTGGATGGGACTTGCGTCCTGGGCGGCGGCGACGCCGGAAACGGCAATGCAGAGCATTGCGCCCAGCAACCGGATGCCTGAAATCTTCATAGCGATGTCCCCTGTAAAGGCCGGCCTTGCGGTCCTGCTCCCCCGATCCGGTGATTTGGGCACCCGAAAGGAGATGTGAGCGTGGCGTGATATTTCCGTTATGGGAACGGTACCACGGCCAAAATGTGAACTGCAATCACGACTTGCTGAACATTGTGAACGCATTGGCGGCGAATTTGCGTGACCATCGTCTCAAAATTGCGCTCGAATGCCGTGACTGGCATCCCAGATCAGCGCAAAAGTCGGCGCTTGCGTTCACCTCCGGCGCCCACCCGGCCGCCGTGGCATGCTGGCCCACCCCACGCGATCTGCCCGTCCCATGCCAGGAACAGCACTGTCCACATTGCGGAAAATCTTCGGATTCGACGCCTTTCGCGGTGAACAGTCAGCCATCGTCGGCCATCTTGTCGATGGCGGCGACGCGCTGGTGCTGATGCCCACCCGGCGGCGGCAAATCCCTGTGCTACCAGCTCCCCGCGCTGCTCCGGGACGGCACCGGGATCGTCGTTTCCCCGCTGATCGCACTGATGCAGGACCAGGTGGAGGCCTTGTGCCAGCTGGGTGTCCGGGCTGCCTTCCTCAACTCCAGCCTGGAGGCCGGCGAGGCCGCAACGGTGGAACGATCGCTGCTGGCCGGGGAGCTGGACCTGCTCTACGTGGCCCCGGAGCGACTGCTGACGCCCCGTTTCCTGGGCCTGCTCGACCAGGCGCGGGTCGCCCTGTTCGCCATCGACGAGGCGCACTGCGTGTCGCAGTGGGGGCACGACTTCCGCCCGGAGTACCGCGAACTCACCATCCTCCACGAACGCTGGCCCGGCGTGCCGCGGGTGGCCCTGACCGCGACCGCCGACGCGCCGACCCGCCGCGAGATCGCCGAGCGCCTTGCGCTGGAGGACGCCCGCCAGTTCGTCAGCTCCTTCGATCGACCCAACATCCGCTACCGGGTCGAGGGCAAACACGACGGCCGCCGGCAGCTGCTGGATTTCCTGGACGGCCATCGCGGCGAGGCCGGCATCGTCTACTGCCTGTCGCGGCGCAAGGTCGAGGCGACCGCCGAATGCCTGGCCGCCCACGGCATCCAGGCCCTGCCCTACCACGCCGGTCTCGACGCGGCGGTCCGCGCCGGCAACCAGCGCCGCTTCCTGCGCGAGGACGGCGTGGTCATGGTCGCCACGATCGCGTTCGGCATGGGCATCGACAAGCCGGACGTGCGCTTCGTCGCGCACCTGGACCTGCCCAAGTCGCTGGAGGGCTACTACCAGGAAACCGGCCGCGCCGGGCGCGACGGCGAGCCGGCCGAAGCCTGGCTGGCATACGGCCTGGGCGACGCGGTCCTGCTCGGGCGGATGATCGAGGACTCCGACGCGGGCGAGGAGCGCAAGCGCCTGGAACGGCGCAAGCTCGACGCGCTGATCGGCTACTGCGAGTCCACGCAATGCCGCCGCAGGCAGTTGCTGGGCTGGTTCGGCGAGGAACATCCGGGCGACTGCGGCAACTGCGACAACTGCCTGGCGCCGGCGCAATCCTGGGACGGCACGGTGGCGGCGCAGAAGGCATTGTCGTGCGTGTACCGCACCGGCCAGCGCTTCGGCGCCGCGCACCTGGTCGACATCCTGCGCGGCGCCGACACCGCGAAGATCCGCCAGTTCGGCCACGAAACGCTCAGCACCTACGGCATCGGCACGGAGCTGGACGCGCGGCAGTGGCGCAGCGTGTTCCGCCAGCTGGTCGCAGCCGGGCTGCTCGAGGTAGATCTCGAAGGCCACGGAGCGCTGCGACTGTCCGCCGCCAGTGCAGCCGTGCTGAAGGGCGAACGCAGCGTGTCCCTGCGTTCCGAACCCCCGGCCCAGGCGCGCAAGCGCAAGCGTGATTCCGCGGCCGCAGGCACGGCAGCCGCGCCGGTGGACTTGCCCGCGGCTGCCGCGGCGCGCTTCGAATCCCTGCGCGCCTGGCGCGCCGAGACCGCTCGCGCGCAGAACGTGCCTGCCTACGTGATTTTCCACGACCGCACGCTGCGCGAAATCGCGCTGACGCCGCCGGCCGACGTCGAAGGCCTGGCCGGCATCCCCGGTGTCGGCGCGGCCAAGCTGGATCGCTACGGGAATGCGTTGCTCGCGGTTCTCGAGGAGACCCCCTCGTAGAATAGGACCGATGGAACCATTGCTTGTCTCCACCGTCACCGTCGCCCTGGCCGAAATAGGAGACAAGACCCAGCTGCTGGCCCTGCTGCTGGCGGCGCGCTTCCGCAAGCCGTGGCCCATCGTCGCCGGCATCCTCGTCGCCACCCTGCTCAACCATGCGATGGCCGGCTGGCTCGGCGCCACGGCCGCGTCCTGGCTGACGCCGCAGGTCCTGCGCTGGACCGTCGCCGCGAGCTTCATCGCCATCGCGTTGTGGACGCTCAAGCCGGACAAGCTGGAGGACGGCGCCAGCCTGCCGCCGCGCGGCGCATTCGTGGCCACGACCATTGCCTTCTTCCTGGCCGAGATGGGCGACAAGACCCAGGTGGCGACCGTGCTGCTGGCTGCCAACTATCCCCCGCTATGGCAGGTCGTGGCCGGCACCACCGTGGGGATGATGCTGGCCAACGTGCCGGTAGTCGCGCTCGGCAGCCGCTTCGCCGACCGCCTGCCGCTGCGCGCGGCGCGGATCGTGGCGGCGGTGGTGTTCCTGGCGCTGGGCCTGTGGGCTGCCGTCGCCGGCGTCGCCTGAACTTGCGCGGCTTGAGTATGCTGGCCCTCTCGGGGAGGAGGACGGCCGGTGCTTGAAGGCGCGCGGGACATGGGCACGAACCGCCTGGCGACTTTGCTGCGCTCCCTGCTGGCGCGGCCCGACGAAGTCATGCTGGAACTGGGCGCGGGCGGCGAATTGCTGGTCGCGCGCCTGCGCGCCGCGCTGTCGGCGCTGATCCTGCTGCTGCCGCTGGTGGGCGCCGTGTCCGGCGCCGAGGTCGGCGAAACCGTGATCGGCCTTGCCGCCGCTGTCTTCGTCAACATCATGGCGCAGGTGTGGCTGGTGCTGGCGCGCCACCGTCGCCAGCACGCATGGCTGCCCTACGCCACCTGTACCTACGATGTTTCCACCACCACCGGCGTGCTGGTCCTGCTGGCCCTGGGCGATCGCGTCGCCGGCATGAACAGCATGGTGGTGTGGGCCTTCTACCTGATCGCCATCGCGATGACGGCGCTGCGCAACGACGGCCGGCTCACCTTGTACGCGGGCGCACTGTCGATCGTGCAGTACGGCGTCCTGGCCTGGGTGCTGTTCGCAACCGCCGGCGGCCCCGCCGAACTGGTGTCGCCCGACTACGGCACCGCGATCCCCGCCAACCAGCTCGAGCGGCTGCTGCTGCTGCTGATCATGACCCTGCTCACGGCGGCCATCGTGCACCGCATGCAGCGCCTGGTGGAGATGTCGGGGCGCGACGGCCTCACCGGGCTGCCGAACCGGATGTGGCTGCTGCAGCAGATGCCACGCCTGCTCGAACGCCTGCGCGGTGGCGGGTCGATGACCCTGGCCCTGTTCGACCTGGACAGGTTCCGCCGGGTCAATGATGAATTGGGGCGGATCGACGGCGATCGCGCCCTGCGCCACGTCGTGGCCACCGTCGGCCAGGGCCTGCATGACGGGGAGCGCCTGGTGCGCATGGGTGGCGACGAGTTCGTCGCGCTGCTGCATTGCCCGATGGGCACCGCGTGGGAGCGGATCGAGCAGATGCGGCGGCTGCTGTGGGAAGACCCGTTCCAGCCGGGGCGCGGCGTGGACCCGCAGCGGCTGAGTTTCAGCGCCGGGCTGGCGGCATGGCCGCAGGACGGCGATGACCTGTCGTCGCTGCTGGCCAGCGCCGACCGTCGCCAGCGGGCGGGCAAGCGCCACGGCGGCAACCGTGTCATGGCCCGCGACCCGTAGAATGCGGCGGAGCAATCGACCTGGGGGAAGTGCGTGACTCCGAAACGACAGCTGGCACTGCGCCTGACCGTAGCCAACTTCCTCCAGTTCTACATCTGGGGCGCGTGGCTGATCACCATCGGACGCTACTGGTTCGAGAACCGCGGCTGGTCGGGAACGAGCTTCGGCGCGATCTTCTCCACCATGGGCATCTCGGCGCTGTTCATGCCCGCACTGATGGGCGTGGTCGCGGACAAGTGGATCAGCGCGCACAAGCTCTACGGCATCCTGCACCTGGGCGGCGCGCTGTTCCTGGCGATGGTGCCGATGGTCGACAGCCCCGAAGCGATGTTCTGGGTAATGCTGGCGACGATGATCTGCTACATGCCCACGCTGTCGCTGGGCATCGCGGTGTCGTACAACGCGCTCAAGCAGGAAGGCCTGGACGTGGTCCGCGACTATCCGCCGATCCGGGTCTGGGGCACGATCGGATTCATCGCGGCGCTGTGGACGACGAGCCTGCTGCAGCTCGAGACCTCGCCCGGCCAGTTCTACATCGCCGCCGCCGCCGCGGTCGCGCTGGGCCTTTACGCGTTCACCCTGCCGCCGGCGCCGCCGCGCCTGGGGCATGGCGAGAGCCGTGCGCTGGTCGACGTGCTCGGCCTGTCGTCGTTCCGCCTGTTCCGCGACCGCAACATGGCGGTGTTCTTCGTCTTCGCCATGCTGCTGGGCGCGGCGCTGCAGCTGACCAACGCCTACGGCGGCACGTTCCTGGGCGAGTTCAGCAGCGATCCGCAATACGCCGACAATCTCGCGGTCCGCTACCCCGCGATCATCATGTCGATCTCGCAGGTGTCGGAAACGCTGTTCATCCTGACCATTCCCTTCTTCCTGAAGCGTTTCGGGATCAAGGCCGTGATGACGATGAGCATGCTGGCCTGGTTCCTGCGCTTCGGCCTGTTCGCCTACGGCGACCCGGGTCCCGGCCTGTGGATGATCGTGCTGTCGTGCATCGTCTACGGCATGGCCTTCGACTTCTTCAACATCTCCGGCTCGCTGTTCGTCGAGCAGCAGAGCGATCCGCGCATCCGCGCCAGCGCGCAGGGCCTGTTCATGCTGATGACCAACGGCATCGGCGCGGTGCTGGGCAGCCTGGTTGCGGGCTTCGTCATCGATCGCTGGTTCACCGACGTTGCCGGCGTCAAGGACTGGCATGGCATCTGGGTGACGTTCGCGCTGTACGCGCTGGCGATGGCGATCGCGTTCGTGCTGCTGTTCAAGCACCGGCACCGGCGCGGCGAAGGCGACCAGGTCGCCGCGCACGGCAGCGCCGACGTCGCCAATCCCTGACGCGGGCATCGCCGTCGTGGCCGGCAAGGTGGTCGTCGTGGGGTCGTTCAATGTCGACCACGTGTGGCGCTGCGCGGAACTGCCGGCACCGGGCGCGACCTTGGCCGGCGACTACCTGAGCGGGCCCGGCGGCAAGGGATTCAACCAGGCCGTCGCCGCCGCGCGTGCCGGTGCCGCGACCAGCTTCGTGTGCGCGCTTGGCGACGACGCCGGTGGCGCACTCGCGCGCTCGCTGGCCGCCGGGGACGCGATCGACCTGCATGCGATGCCCAGCGATGCGCCGACCGGCACCGCGGGGATCTTCGTAGACGCCGCCGGCCGCAACAGCATAGTGATCGGCGCCGGCGCCAATGCCCGGCTCGACCCGGCCAGTGTCGAGTCCCGCGCTCCCCTGTTCCGCGACGCGGCCGTTGTGCTGGCGCAACTGGAAACGCCGTACGACACCGTCGTCGCCGCGCTGCGCGCGGGTCGTGCCTGCGGCGCGACCACCCTGCTCAATCCGGCACCCGCGCCCGCGCTCGACGCCGCCGCGCGCGATGCGTTGCTGGGCCTGGCCGACGTGTTGACGCCCAACGAAACCGAGTTCGCCGGCCTTGCCAATGCTTCCGGGGCGGCCATCGGCGCGGAGGCCGTCGCCGGCATGGACGACGCAGCCCTGCACGCGCTATGCCGCGGGCTGCTGCCCGGCGGTACCGTGGTGGTGACCCTGGGCGCCGCTGGCGCCTTCGTCTCGCATCGCGACGAGGACCGTCATGGCGACACGCGCAACTGCTACCGGCTGCCCGCCGAGCGGGTCGCCGCCATCGACACGACCGGCGCCGGCGACGCCTTCAATGGCGCGTTGGCTGCCGCGATTGCCGGATCCGGTGCCGCTTTTGCAGACATGGCCCGGTTCGCAGGCCGGTACGCCGCATTGTCCACCGAGCGGCACGGTGCCGCCGCCTCGATGCCGTCGCGGGAGCAGGTGGAAGCGCGCTTTACCCCGGATTAACGCGCGCATAACCTGCCGGGGACGAACATGAATACGTTCGATCGGGGAGGCAGTCATGACAGCTCGTTTCGAGATCAATGCCCGCAACGACGACAAGTTCGGTTTCGTGCTCAAGTCGGCCAACGGCCAGGTGATCCTCGTCAGCCAGGGCTATACGACCAAGGCGGCATGCCAGGCGGGGATCCAGTCCGTGCGCGCGCATGCCTCGGTCGCTTCCAGTTTCTCCAGCCTGGCGGCGAAGAACGGCAGCCCGTACTTCACCATGATGGCGCGCAACGGCCAGGTCATCGGCCAGAGCCAGATGTACGGCACCACGACCGCGCGCGACAACGGCATCCGGGCCGTGATGACGAGCGCGCCGCTGGCCACGGTGGTGGACAACACGCGGCCCTGAGGCAGGCGATAATGGGGCGATGCCCGCAGCCCCCGCCCCGCTCCAGATCGGCCCCTACCGGATCGACAGGCCGGTGATCCTAGCCCCGATGGCGGGCGTCACCGACAAGCCGTTCCGCGTACTGTGCAAGCGGCTGGGCGCCGGTCTGGCGGTGTCGGAGATGACCACCTCGGATCCCCGTTTCTGGGGCACGACCAAATCGCTGCGGCGCATGGACCACGCCGGCGAGCCCGACCCGGTGAGCGTGCAGATCGCCGGCACCGATCCCGCGACCATGGCGGCGGCCGCACGCCACAACGTCGACCACGGCGCGCAGCTCATCGACATCAACATGGGCTGCCCGGCCAAGAAGGTCTGCAACGCCTGGGCCGGCTCCGCGCTGATGCGCGACGAAGCCCTGGTGGCGCGGATCCTCGAAGCGGTCGTGGCCGCTGTCGACGTGCCGGTGACGCTGAAGATCCGCACCGGCTGGGACGCCACGCACCGCAATGCCCCCGCCA
This sequence comes from Luteimonas sp. 8-5, assembly GCF_029763755.1. Lineage (GTDB taxonomy): Bacteria > Pseudomonadota > Gammaproteobacteria > Xanthomonadales > Xanthomonadaceae > Cognatiluteimonas. The sequence goes on along the minus strand of NZ_JARUVM010000022.1, from coordinate 16,110 downwards.
TCGCCCACATTGCGCGCGAATCGGGAATCGCCGCGCTGGCAGTGCACGGGCGTAGCCGCGAGCAGCATTACACCGGCGTGGCCGAATACGGGACCATCGCCGCGATCAAGGCCGCGATCTCCATCCCGGTGATCGCCAACGGCGACATCGATTCGCCACACAAGGCCGCCGAAGTCCTGCGCCTCACCGGCGCCGATGCGGTGATGGTCGGCCGCGCGGCGCAGGGTCGTCCCTGGATCTTCCGCGAGATCTGGCACTACCTGTCGCGCGGCGAACTGCTGCCCGAGCCCTCGCTGGACGAGGTGCGCGACATCCTCCTGGGCCACCTGCGCGACCTGCATGCCTTCCACGGCGAGGAGGCCGGGGTTCGCATCGCGCGCAAGCACCTGGGCTGGTATGCGAAGGACCGCCCGGAAAACCATGCCTTCCGCGCCGTGGTCAACCGCGCCGCGACGGCCGCCGAGCAGTTGCGCCTGACAGGCGAATATTTCGAGGGCCTGGTGGCCGACGGGGCGGCAACGGCCCGCGAGGCAGCATGAACGCCCTGGGCGGGAAATGTGGTCCCACCCGGGTTCTCCGTGTATCATCCGCGCCCATCCTTTCATCCGTATCAAGGGATATATCCCTCTCCTGGAGTCCCGCATGAGCCGTTCCGCCTACCTCTTCACCTCCGAGTCGGTCTCCGAGGGCCATCCGGACAAGGTCGCCGACCAGATTTCGGACGCCGTGCTGGACGCCATCCTGGCCCAGGACAAGCGCGCACGCGTGGCCTGCGAAACCATGGTCAAGACGGGCGTGGCGATCGTCGCCGGCGAGATCACCACCAGCGCGTGGATCGACCTCGAGGCGCTGACCCGCAAGGTCATCCTCGACATCGGCTACGACTCCAGCGAAGTCGGCTTCGACGGCGCCACCTGCGGCGTGCTCAACCTCATCGGCAAGCAGTCGCCCGACATCAACCAGGGCGTGGACCGCAGGAAGCCCGAGGAGCAGGGCGCCGGCGACCAGGGCCTGATGTTCGGCTACGCCACCAACGAGACCGACAGCTACATGCCGGCGGCGATCCACCTTTCCCACCGCCTGGTCGAGCAGCAGGCCAAGGTGCGCAAGAAGAAGAACTCGCCGCTGCCGTGGCTGCGCCCGGACGCCAAGAGCCAGGTCACCCTGCGCTACGACAACGGCAAGGCCGTCGCCATCGACGCGGTGGTGCTGTCCACCCAGCACGACCCGGGCGTGAAGCAGAAGGATCTGGTCGAGGCCGTGCGCGAGCACATCCTCAAGCCCGTGCTGCCGGCCAAGTGGCTGCACAAGGGCACCAAGTTCCACATCAACCCGACCGGCAAGTTCGTGATCGGCGGCCCGGTGGGCGACTGCGGCCTGACCGGCCGCAAGATCATCGTCGACACCTACGGCGGCTGGGCCCGCCACGGCGGCGGTGCGTTCTCCGGCAAGGATCCGTCCAAGGTCGACCGTTCCGCCGCGTACGCCGCGCGCTACGTCGCCAAGAACGTGGTCGCCGCCGGGCTGGCCGACCGCTGCGAAGTGCAGGTGAGCTACGCCATCGGCGTGGCCGAGCCGACCAGCATTTCGGTCACCACCTTCGGCACCGGCAAGGTCGGCGACGACGTCATCGAGAAGCTGATCCGCAAGCACTTCGACCTGCGTCCGTACGGCATCATCCAGATGCTCGACCTGATCCACCCGATGTACCAGGCCACCGCGGCCTACGGCCACTTCGGCCGCAAGCCGCAGGCGGTCGAGTACGTCGACGGCGCCGGCAAGAAGCAGAAGGCGACCGCGTTCTCGTGGGAGCAGACCGACAAGGCCGACGAGCTGCGCAAGGCTGCCAAACTGAAGTGACATGACCCCGTCCCGCCGAGGGGCGCTGCGACCGTCGCAACGACGGCCAGGCTCGGCGGGACGAAGCGACAACGGCGCCCGTTGAATCCATCCGACGGAGCACCACCATGAACGCACAACCCCGCACCTTTTCCCAGGAAGGCGACTACAAGATCGCCGACATCTCGCTGGCCGACTTCGGCCGCAAGGAAATCGACATCGCCGAGCACGAGATGCCGGGCCTGATGTCGATCCGCCGCAAGCATGCCGCGCAGGCGCCGCTCAAGGGCGTGCGCGTCACCGGCTCGCTGCACATGACCATCCAGACCGCGGTGCTGATCGAGACGCTCAAGGACATCGGCGCCGACGTGCGCTGGGCGTCGTGCAACATCTTCAGCACCCAGGACCACGCTGCCGCGGCGATCGCCGCCAGCGGCACCCCGGTGTTCGCATGGAAGGGCGAGACCCTCGAGGAATACTGGGACTGCACCCTCGACGCGCTGAGCTTCCCCGACGGCAAGGGCGGCTTCCGCGGTCCGCAGCTGGTGGTGGACGACGGCGGCGACGTCACCCTGCTGATCCACAAGGGCTACGAGCTCGAGAACGGCAGCAAGTGGGTCGACGAGAAGGCCTCCTCGCACGAGGAACAGGTGATCAAGAACCTGCTCAAGCGCGTCGCCAAGGAGCGCCCGGGCTACTGGCACACCGTCGTCGAAGGCTGGAAGGGCGTCTCCGAGGAGACCACCACCGGCGTGCACCGCCTGTACCAGCTCGCCGAACAGGGCAAGCTGCTGGTCCCGGCGATCAACGTCAACGACTCGGTCACCAAGAGCAAGTTCGACAACCTCTACGGCTGCCGCGAATCGCTGGCCGACGGCCTCAAGCGCGCGATGGACGTGATGCTCGCCGGCAAGGTGGTCGTGGTCTGCGGCTACGGCGACGTCGGCAAGGGCTGCGCCCACTCCATGCGCGCCTACGGCGCACGCGTCGTGGTCACCGAGATCGACCCGATCTGCGCCCTGCAGGCGGCGATGGAAGGCTTCGAGGTCAACACCATCGAGAGCACGCTGGGCCGCGGCGACATCTACGTCACCACCACCGGCAACAAGGACATCGTCACCGTCGCCCACATGCAGGCGATGAAGGACCAGGCGATCGTCTGCAACATCGGCCACTTCGACAACGAGATCCAGGTCGACGCGCTGTACGCCCTGCCCGGCGTGCAGAAGACCAACATCAAGCCGCAGGTCGACAAGTTCACCTTCCCGTCCGGCAACAGCATCTTCCTGCTCGCCGAGGGCCGGCTGGTGAACCTGGGCTGCGCCACCGGCCACCCCAGCTTCGTGATGTCCAACTCCTTCGCCAACCAGACCCTGGCGCAGATCGACCTATGGGCCAACAAGGAAACCTACGGCAAGCAGGTCTACCTGTTGCCGAAGAAGCTCGACGAGGAAGTCGCGCGCCTGCACCTGGAGAAGATCGGCGTGAAGCTGACGAAGCTGACGCAGGAACAGGCCGACTACCTGGGCGTGCCGGTGGATGGGCCGTTCAAGCCCGAACACTACAGGTACTGAGCGGGGAGACGGGAAGAGGGAGATGGGAGACGTGGGAAGCCGACCTCATCACCAACTGGATGTCTGGCAAGACGCGAGTGGGTTGGTGGAAAGCATTTACCGGCACACCGCCGGGTTTCCTGCTGAAGAGCGGTATGGCCTCACGTCGCAATTGCGGCGTGCGGCCGTCAGCGTTCCTTCCAATATTTCCGAAGGCGCGGCCCGCCGCTCGAGGAAGGAGTACGTGCACCATCTGAGTATCGCCAGGGGCTCGCTGTCGGAGCTCGAAACACAACTTCTCATCGCAAGCCGCCTCGGCTTGGCGGAAACGTCTTCAGAACTCGACGACCATGTCGAGCGCGTCTTTGCACGGCTCAACGCTCTGATCAAACGCCTCGCCGAACCTGCCGCAAGGATCGACTGATGCCGTCTCCCGTTTCCCGTCTCCCCTCTCCCGGCGTTCCCGTCTCCTTCGAGTTCTACCCGCCGAAGACCGACGAGCAGCGCGCGCAGCTGGACCGCACCGCGGCCCGGCTGCGGCGCGAGGATCCGGAGTACGTGTCGTGCACCTTCGGTGCCGGCGGGTCGACGCTGTCGTACACGCCGGAGACCATCCAGCGCCTGCGCGAGAAGCATGCGCTGGATGCGGCGCCGCACCTGAGCTGCATGGGCGGCAGCCGCGAGGAGATCCGCCAGCTGCTCAAGCTGTACAAGGCGATGGGTTGCCGCCGGCTGGTGGCGCTGCGCGGCGACCTGCCTTCGGGCATGGCCCGGATGGGCGACCTGCGCTACGCCACCGACCTGGTGGCGTTCATCCGCGCCGAGCACGGCGACTGGTTCCACATCGAGGTGGGCTGCTATCCGGAATGCCACCCGCAGGCCGACGACGCGCTGGCCGACCTGCGCCACTTCAAGGCCAAGGTCGATGCGGGCGCGGATGGTGCGATCACGCAGTACTTCTACAACGCGGACGCCTATTTCCGTTTCGTGGAGGACGTGCGCGCGCTTGGCGTGGACGTGCCGGTCGTGCCCGGCATCATGCCGATCTCCAACGTCTCGCAGCTGCGGCGCTTCTCCGAGGCCTGCGGCGCCGAGATCCCGCGGTGGATCGCCAAGCGCATGCATGCCTACGGCGACGACGCCGACGCGATCCGCGCGTTCGCGGCCGACCTGGTGGCGTCGATGTGCAGGCGCCTGGTGGATGGTGGCGCGCCTGCGCTGCATTTCTATACGCTCAACCTTTCGAAACCGACACTGAACGTGTTGCAGCGTTTGCGCTGAATAGCCGCGGATCGCACGCGGATTTGACGCGTGCAGGCGGACGATGCGGCTCACCCCGCAGCGCGTCCGCACATGAATACCCCACTGCTCGCCGCCGCCCTGGTCGCCGCCATGGCCAGCGTGATCCCCGCCACGATGCCGGCGACCGCCGGCACGACCACGTTGCAGAAGTGCCGCGCACCGGACGGCAGCGTCGGCTACACCGACCGCGGCTGCGCGATCTTCGGCAGCGGATCGACGCTGGAAGCCAGCGAGCCGATCGCGGACATCGACTGGGGCACCAGCATGGAGGACGCCGGCGCGCTGGCGACGTGGTCGCGCGGCGGCATCGGGCGCCGCTCGCCCGCCGGCGGCTGCGCGCGCTCGCGTTCGCAACTGGCCATGGACCTGTACGGCGCGCTCGCCCTGGGCGACGTCAACCGGGTCGCCGAGAGCTACCACTTCGCAGGCATGTCCACTTCCGCCGGGCGGGCGACGATGAACCGCCTGGAGGGCCTGCTGGGCCATGAGGTGATCGACAGCCGCTCCTTCGACCCCGGCAGCCTGCAGCTGCTGCTGGCCGACGCCAGCGGTGGCGCCTCGGCCATCGACTTCCAGGTGCATCGATACGCCGGTTGCTACTTCGTCTCGTTCTGACTGGCGGGTCACGGCGCCGTTAGAATGGTGGGCTTCAGCGCGGGGCGTTCCCGCCGGGAGTCCCAGCATGTCGAATCCGAAGACGCAGTATCCGGCCTGGATCTGGCAGAACGGCGCGATCAAGCCGTGGGCCGAGGCCACCGCCCACGTGATGTCGCATGCGCTGCACTACGGCTCTTCGGTGTTCGAAGGCATCCGCAGCTACCAGACCCCGTCCGGTCCGGCGATCTTCCGCCTCAGCGACCACAACCGCCGCCTGTACGCGTCGGCGCGGATCTACGACATGCAGATCCCGTACACCCTGGACGAGATCAACGCTGCCTGCCGCGAGGTCCTGCGCCGCAACGAACTCACCAAGGGTTACCTGCGCCCGCTGGCCTATCGCGGCCTCGGCGGGTTCGGGCTCTCGGCCGAAACGCCGATCGAAGTGGTCGTCGCCGCCTGGGCGATGGGGCCGTACCTGGGCGAAGGCGTGCTCGAACAGGGCATCGATGCCTGCGTGTCGAGCTGGCAGCGGTTCGCGCCCAACACCATTCCGGCCGGCGCCACGGCCGGCGGCAACTATCTTTCCGGCCAGCTGATCGCGCGCGACGCGCGGCGCCTGGGCTTCGGCGAAGGCATCGCGCTGGCATCCACCGGCCTGCTCAGCGAAGGCGCGGGCGAGAACCTGTTCCTGGTGTTCGACGGCGCCCTGCACACCACGCCGGTCAGCGCCGCGCTGCTCAACGGCATCACCCGCAACTCGCTGATCACCCTCGCCCGCGACGCCGGCATCGCCGTGGTCGAACGCGACCTGCCGCGCGAATACCTGTACCTGTGCGACGAGCTGTTCATGTGCGGCACCGCCGCCGAGATCACCCCGATCCGCTCGGTCGACGGCCGCCAGGTCGGCGCGGGCAAGGCCGGTCCGGTCACGCGCAGGATCCAGGAACTGTTCTTCGGCCTGTTCGAGGGCAGGACGCCCGACAAGTACGGCTGGCTCGAGCCCGTCTGATCACGCGCAGGGCGCGCTCCTACGTGCCGAATGTCAGGGTGGCGAGCACGCCGCCGTGCGGCCCCGGAAGGACCCGCACGTCCCAGCCGTAGAGGTCGCAGAGGCGGCGCACGATCGACAGGCCGATGCCGCCGCCGATCGAATGTTCGGCGTGGGTGCCGCGATAACCGCGCTCGAACAGGCGCGCCGCATCCTCGGGGCTCAGGCCCGGACCGGAATCGACCACGTCGACCGCATTGGGCCGGAGCCGGACCACGACTTCGCCATGCGCGGTGTACTTCACGGCGTTGCCGATCAGGTTGCCCAGCGCCACCGCGACCGCGGCGTCCGGCGCATCCACGACCAGCCCGCGTTCGCCTTCCAGGCGCAGCTCCAGCGACTTGCCGCGCAGCTGCGCACGGTGCGTGTCCAGCAGCTGCTCGGCGATGCGCGCCACGTCGGCGCTGCCGCGCCCGCGCTCGTTGCGGGACAGCAGCAGCAGCGCGCTGATCAGGTCGGTGCACTGCTGCTCGGCGCGCTGGATGCGCAACAGCCGCGCCTGGCTCTTCTCGTCCAGGTCCGGTTTCGACAGCAACAGCTCCACCGCGCCCTTCACCACCGCCAGGGGCGTGCGCAGTTCGTGGCTGACGTCGGCATTGAACTCGCGGTCGCGCTGCACCACCTCGGTCAGGCGCGCGGCGTAGTCGTCCAGCGCCTTGGCCAGTTCGCCGACCTCGTCGTCCGGGAAGTGCGCGGCCAGGGCCTCGGGTTGCGAGCTGGCGCCCGACTCGCGCAGACGTTGCGCCAGTTCCGACACCGGGCTCATCACCCTCGAGGCCGCCCACCAGCCGACCAGCAGCGACAAGGCGGTGAACACCAGGACCACCGCGATCAGCGCGTTGTTGAACTGGCGTTCGCCGCGGGCCGACTGGCTCATGTCGTAGGCGAGGAAGAACCAGACCTCGGGCGTCTTGCGGACCGCCAGCTTGTACGAGAACGGCGTGCCGTCCGGGTTGGTGCCGGTGACGGTGTGGATGCCGTCCTTGAACTCGTACCAGTCCGGCTGCTCGCGGCGCAGCGCCTCGAAGTTCGGTTGCCGGACCACGCGCGCCAGCATCTGCTGCACCGGCAGGTCGGGATTCTTCGCAGGATCGGAATAGAACCGGCGGGCGTACTCGTCGATGTTCTTGTTCATCACATCTTCGACCAGCTGGTTCTCGACGCGATTGCGCGCCCAGTTGGTGGCGAAGGCGAGCAGCAGCGTCAGGCCGAAGCCGAGCAGCAGGAACGAGAGGATGATGCGGGTGCGCAGCCGGCGCCGATACCGGGCCGCGGGCTTGCGCCGCGAGGTCTCTTCTTCAGTTGCCGCCATCTGGAGCAGCGATCCGGTAGCCGATGCCGTGGCGGGTCTGGATCAGCGCGGTGTCGAACGGCTTGTCGACGACCGCGCGCAGGCCGTGGATGTGCACGCGCAGCGAGTCCGAGTCGGGCAGCTCCTCGCCCCAGACCCGGGTCTCGAGTTCCTGCCGCGTCACCACCGCCGGGGAAGCCTCCATCAGCGCCTGCAGGATCTTCAGCGCGGTCGGATTGAGCTGCAGCAGCTTGCCGCCGCGGCGCACTTCCAGCGTGTCCAGGTTGTATTCCAGGTCGGCGACGTCCAGCACCCGGGTCTGCATGCCCTTGCCGCGCCGCGCCAGGGCATTGAGGCGGACCTCGACCTCCTGCAGCGCGAACGGCTTGATCAGGTAGTCGTCGGCACCCGAGTCGAAGCCGGCCAGTTTGTTGTCCAGGGAATCGCGGGCGGTCAGCATCAGCACCGGCGTCTGCTTGCGCGCCTCGTTGCGCAGCTTGCGGCAGACCTCCAGCCCGTCCATGCCCGGCAGGCTCAGGTCCAGGACCACGGCATCGAAGTCGTGCACCACCGCCAGGTGCAGGCCGGTGACGCCGTCGGCGGCGAAGTCGACGGTGTGCCCGCGATCCTCCAGGTAGTCGCCGAGGTTGGCGGCGATATCGGTGTTGTCTTCGATGACGAGGATGCGCATTCGGATTCCTGTGCGGGGGCGACGGAAGCTGCCCTGATTCTGGCATACGGCCTGGTGAATGCCCGCATGCAGGCACCGCCGGCGCAGGCAAACAAAAACCCAGGCGCGGAAACCCGCGCCTGGGCCAAAGCATTGCCCCGATTACCGAAAACTGCGACGCCGGACAGCGGCACCTGACGAGTGTGACGAGCTGGAGAGAGCAGGTTCGCGGTCCGGACTAGGCTACGCAGGGGGCGATTAAACAGCCGTTAAAAGGGCCGTTAAGAATGCGTGAAAGCGACCCCTCCGGACACCAGTCTCACGCAGCCCTGCGACCCTTGGCCGGGGCCGGGCACCCCGCCACCACGTAGTCGATGACCCGGCGGGCGATGTCCACGCCGGTGGCCGCTTCGATCCCTTCCAGCCCGGGCGAGGAGTTGACCTCCAGCACCAGCGGACCACGCTTCGAGCGGATCAGGTCCACGCCGGCGACCCCCAGGCCGAGGGCGGCGGCGGCCCGCACCGCGGTCGCCTGCTCCGCCGCGGAAGCCCGCACCGGGGACGCGGTGCCGCCACGATGCAGGTTGGAGCGGAACTCGCCCCTGGGCGCCTGCCGGCGCATGGCGGCCACCACCCGGTCTCCGACCACGAAACAGCGGATGTCGGCCCCGCGCGCCTCGGCGATGAACTCCTGCACCAGGAAGTTCGCGTACAGGCCGCGCAGGGTCTCGACCACGCTGCGCGAAGCGGACGGCTTCTCGGTGAGGATGACGCCGGCGCCCTGGGTGCCTTCGTTGAGCTTCACCACGTGCGGCGGCGGCCCCAGCATCGACAGCAGGTCGTCGGTGTCGTCCGGGTTGTCGCCGAACACCGTGACCGGCAGGCCGATGCCCTGCGCCGCCAGCAACTGGTGGCTGCGCAGCTTGTCGCGCGAACGCGCGATCGCGTCGGAACAGTTGGGGGTGTGCGTGCCCATCAGCTCGAACTGGCGCAGCACCGCCGTGCCGTAACGGGTGATGGAAGCGCCGATGCGCGGGATCACCGCGTCGTAGCCGGCGATCGACTTGCCCTTGTAGTGCATGGCGAAGCCGCCGGCGCTGATCCGCAGGTAGCAGCGCAGCGGGTCGAGCACCCGCACGGTGTGGTGGCGCTCGCGCGCCGCCTCGACCAGTCGCCTGGTCGAGTACAGCTTTGCGTTGCGCGACAGGATGGCGAGCTTCATGCGGGGCTGAAGCCTGGCAAGTGCTGGAGCGGGTGAAGGGAATCGAACCCTCGTCAGTAGCTTGGGAAGCTACAGCTCTACCATTGAGCTACACCCGCGCGGGAACCGGATTCTAGCGCGACTCAGAAGCGGTTGCCGAAGGTCGCGAACACCGTGGCGTCGTTGCCGCCGCCCTGGTTGATGGTCGCGGTGGCGCCGACGTTGGCTTCCATGCCGAGGATCTCGGTCCGGGCGCCGAACAGCACCGTGCCGTACATGTCGTCGAAGGCCAGCCCTGGCACCGCGTACTCCAGCGAACCCGGGATCGTCTGCGCCGTGGCGAAGGCCTGCTCCGGGGCGTCCTCGAACTCGCGGTCCCAGGTGATGCGGGCATAGGGGTGGATGCGATCGGTCGGCGACCACTCCAGCTGCCAGCCGATGCTGCCGATCAGCGAATCCACGGACTGGTCGGAATAGGCCAGCGAGCTGGACAGCGACGCATCGGATTCGGCGTAGCCGTCGACGTCGATCTGCTGCGAGAGCACGGTCAGGACCGGGCCGTGGCGCAGCGCGCTGCCCTGGCCGAAGTCCCAGCCGATGCCGGCGCCGACGCTCAGGTTGCTGCCGTCGGGCGAGCCGCTGTGGACGCGGGTCACCGGGCCGAGCTGCACCTCGCGGTCGATGTCGTAGCCGACCTGCGAGTAGCTCACCTGGCCGTTGATCCACAGGGCGCCCGAGCTCCAGCCGGCATAGCCGCCCACGGTGGCGTCGCTCTGGTCGAAGCTGCCGCGGCGCAGGCCCCAGTCCATGGCCTGCTGGCTGTAGCCGGCGAAGGCACCGTAGATGAAGTTGCCGCTGGCCTTCTCGACGCCGATGGTCAGCGCCGGGCCGATGCCGTCGTAATCCTCGCCGCCGCCGTAGCGCTGCGAATCGGCGCGCACGTCGAACCACCACTGCATGCCCTCGCCGGCCTCGCGCGCGCGGCTGGTACGTGCCGCCACGCGCTCGGCGCGGGCACGGCCGACCGAGGACTCTACGTGCGGCAGCATCGCGACCTGGCGCGGGCCGTCGATCATCGAGGCGGCCAGGTCGGCCATCATCGCGTGGGTGCGGGTGGTCGGATGCACGCCGTCGGCGAACATGTAGGTGTCGGGCACGCCCGGCGCGACGTAGGACGCCGGGCTGCAGAACAGCGCGCTGCCGCCCTGGACGGCAGTCGAGCAGCCCTGGCCGACGACATTGGTGAAGCCGTAGGCGCCCGGATCGGCGACCACCTCGCGCAGGAAGTTGAAGGTGTCGACCGGGATCACCGACAGCCCCTGGCTGGCGAGTCCGGAGAACAAGGCATCGTTGTAGGCCGAGGCCAGGGCGGTGCCCTGCGCCATCATCGGCGCGCCGCCGGCGCGGAACGACGGGGTCAGGCCGAGGTCGGGCAGGTTCGCGACCATCACGTACTGCGCGCCGGCGGCCTTGAGCGCGCCGACGATGCCCACTTCGGCGGTGACCGCGCCGCCGATGACGGCCGGGGCCTGCGCCGGATCGGTGATGCTGAACACGTCATTGGCGCCGCCCCAGACCGTGTACAGCGCATTGGGATCGGCCTGGCCGCCGTTGCTGCCGAGGTAGGCACCGACCTGGGTGGCCAGCGACGGCGTCGCGCCCAGGCCGCCGACGGTGTCGACGCCGACCCGCGCGCCGCCCACGGCGTAGTTGGTGCCGCCTTCGCCATCGGTGGCGGCGCTGGTGCCGTAGCGGTCGGCCAGGTATTCGGACCAGACCAGGCCGGGATTGGTGGTGAACTTGCCGATGAGGGCGCCGTTCGGGCCCAGCATCTGGATCAGTACCGGGCGGAAGTGACCGCTGTCGGTCAGGCTGTCGCCGAAGAAAACCGTCTGCGAGAAGGGCGAATCCTGGGCCATGGCCGGCATGGCGGCGAGCGCCAGGGCGGCGGCCAGGAGGGTGCGGAGCGGCTTGCGGTTCGACGACGGGCTGGTTTTCGACACAGTGATCTCCTTGAGGTCGGGCGGCAGCGGGGCATACGCCGCCGCATGGGGCCTATCCTGCGACAATGGCGGCATGAAAATCCAGTTGAACGGCGCCAGCCACGACCTCCCCGTTCCGTGCACCATCGCCGCCCTGCTTGCCGAGGCCGGATACGGCCAGCGCCGGGTGGCGGTCGAGGTCAACGGACAGATCGTCCCGCGCAGCATGCATGCCACCCACGAGCTGGCCGAAGGCGACAGCGTCGAGATCGTGCACGCACTTGGCGGCGGTTAGGGTCCGGCACTGGAAACCCGCTAAAATCGCGGCATGAAAGCAAACTCCCCCGCTGGCGACGACGCACTGGTCATCGCCGGCAAGCGTTACCGTTCGCGCCTGCTCACCGGCACGGGCAAGTTCCGCGACCTGGACGAAACCCGCCGCGCCACCGAGGCCGCCGGCTCCGAAATCGTCACCGTGGCGATCCGCCGCACGAATATCGGGCAGAACCCGGACGAGCCCAACCTGCTCGACGTCCTGCCACCCGACCGTTACACCCTGCTGCCCAACACCGCCGGCTGCTATTCCGCCGAGGAAGCCGTGCGCACCTGCCGCCTGGCGCGCGAACTGCTGGACGGGCACAAGCTGGTGAAGCTCGAGGTGCTGGGCGACCAACGCACCCTGTTCCCGGACGTGGTGCAGACCCTGGCCGCGGCCGAGACGCTGGTGGCCGAAGGCTTCGACGTGATGGTCTACACCTCGGACGATCCCATCCTGTGCAAGCGCCTGGAGCAGATCGGCTGCGTGGCGGTGATGCCGCTGGCCGCGCCGATCGGTTCCGGCCTGGGCATCCAGAACCGCTACAACCTGCTCGAGATCGTCGAGAACGCGCAGGTGCCGATCATCGTCGACGCGGGCGTCGGCACCGCATCCGACGCGGCGATCGCGATGGAACTGGGTTGCGACGGCGTTCTGATGAATACCGCGATCGCCGGGGCGAAGGATCCGGTGCGCATGGCCCGCGCCATGCAACTCGGGATCCAGGCGGGCCGCGACGCCTTCCTCGCCGGCCGCATTCCGCGCAAGCGCTACGCGAGCGCTTCCTCGCCCGTCGACGGTCTGGTCGGCGGATGACGGGTACCGCGCGGGCGCCGGATCGCAAGCCTTTCACCGTCGAGCCGGGGCATCGCGCCGTGCGCAGCTTCGTGCTGCGCCAGGGCCGCTTCACCCCGGCCCAGCAGCGTGCTTTCGATGCGCTGTGGCCGCGCTTCGGGCTGGATTACCAGGGCAGCCCGCGCGACTTCGATTCCGTCTTCGGCCGCCAGGCGCCGCGCATCCTGGAAGTCGGCTTCGGCAACGGAGAGGCCCTGCGCCATTCGGCGGCCCGCGACCCGGAGCGCGACCACATCGGCATCGAGGTGCATGCGCCCGGTGTCGGTCGCCTGCTCAATGCGCTGGCGCAGGACGATGCCCGCAATGTCCGCCTGTACCACCACGACGCGGTGGAAGTGCTGCAGAACGAAGTCGCCGACGCCAGCCTCGACGAGGTCCGGATCTATTTCCCCGACCCCTGGCACAAGAAGCGCCATCACAAGCGCCGGCTGGTGTCGCCCGCGTTCGCGGCGCTGCTGGTGCGCAAGCTGGCGCCCGGCGGGCGCTTGCACCTTGCCACCGATTGGCACGACTATGCCGAACAGATGTGGGACGTGCTCGACGCCACTCCGGGCCTGCGCAACCGCGCCGGACCGCGCGGCCATGTGCCGCGGCCGGACTGGCGCCCGCAGACCCACTTCGAAGCCCGCGGCCTGAAGCTCGGCCACGGAGTCTGGGACCTGCTCTACGACCGCTGCTGAAGCGCCAGGACCGAACGCCGCCCGATGGATACCGCGCTGACGCTCACCACCGACATGAAGCTCGTGCTCGGGCTGGTGGGCTTCACGATGGTCATGTTCATGTTCGAGCGCATCCGCGCCGACGTGGTCGCGCTGGTGGTCCTGGTGCTGCTCGGCCTCACCGGGCTGGTCGCGGCCGAGGACATCTTCAGCGGCTTCTCCTCCGACGCGGTGATCAACGTCATGGCGACGATGATCCTGGGCGCCGGCCTGGACCGCACCGGCGCGCTCAACCGCCTCGCCGGCTGGCTGCTGCGGCGCGCGCACGGCGTCGAGAAACGGCTGCTGGTCCTCACCTCGGCGGTCGCCGGCATGAACTCGGCGATCATGCAGAACACCTCGGTGACCGCGCTGTACCTGCCGATCGCCTCGCGCCTGACCGCGCGCACCGGCCTGAGCCTGTCGCGGCTGCTGATGCCGATGTCGGCCGCGATCATCATGGGCGGCGGCCTGACCATGGTCGGCAACTCGCCGCTGATCCTGCTCAACGACCTGCTGGTGTCGGCCAACGCCAACCTGCCGTCGGGCGTGGCCACGCTGGAGCCGCTGAAGATGTTCGCGCCGCTGCCGATCGGCCTGGCGCTGCTCGCGGCGTGCCTGCTCTACTTCCACTTCTTCGGCGGCAAGCTGTTGCGCGGCGACAGCGACAAGGGCGTGACGCCCGCGCGCACGCAGAGCTATTTCGCCAACACCTACGGCATCGAGGGCGAGGTGTTCGAACTCACCGTCGGTGCCGACAGCCCGCTGGTCGGCATGGCCCTGGGCGAGGCCGAGCGCCTGCACGGCGCGCCGCTGGTGCTCGCCCTCAAGACCGGCAACGAGTCGCGCCTGGCGCCTCCGGGCGACACCCGCATCTGGGTCGGCAGCGTGCTCGGGGTGATGGGCGTGCGCCAGCAGGTCGCCGACTTCGCCCAGAACCACTTCCTGCGCCTGTCCACGCGGCTGCGCGAGTTCGGCGACCTGTTCAATCCCAGCCGCGCCGGCATTTCCGAGGCGGTGGTGCCGCCGACCTCGAAGTTCATCGGCAAGAGCGCCGCCGACCTGCGCCTGCGCAAGCAGCAGGGCATCAGCCTGCTGGCGATCAACCGCGACAAGGAAGTGCACAACGAGGACGTGCGCTCGATGAAGCTGCGCGCCGGCGACATGCTGGTGCTGCACAGCATCTGGACCGACCTGGCCGAGGCGGCCAAGGGCCGCGACTTCGTGGTCGTCACCGACTACCCGAAGGGCGAGCAGCGCCCGCACAAGTTCAAGATCGCGATGGGCATCTTCGCGGTGTGCATGCTGCTGGCGCTGTCGTCGCGGATCCCGACCACCATCGCGCTAATGACCGGCGTGGCGGGCATGCTGGTCGCCGGCGTGCTGAAGATGGACGAGGCCTACTCGGCGATCAGCTGGAAGACGGTGTTCCTGATGGCCTGCCTGATTCCGCTGGGCTGGGCGATGGACAGCAGCGGCGCGGCGGCATGGATCGCCGGCCACAGCATCGAGCGCCTGCCCGAGGGCCTGCCGATCTGGGTGATCGAACTGGTGCTGGCGCTGCTGACCACCGCGTTCTCGATGGTGATCAGCCACGTGGGCGCGACCATCGTGATGGTGCCGCTGGCGATCAACCTGGCGCTTGCGGTCGGCGGCGATCCCACCGGTTTCGCCCTGATCGTGGCGCTGTCGGCCTCCAACAACTTCATCACCGCCTCGAACCCGTCGATCTCGATGATCACCGGCCCGGCGGGATACACGCCGCGCGACATGTGGCGCGTCGGCGGGCCGCTGACCCTGGTCTACACCGCGATCGTGGTGGTCGCGGTCAACCTCATGTTCTGAGCAACACGGCGTCGCCGGCGACTTCGACCGCCACCGGCTTGAGGCAATCGCCGCGGCAGGGCCCGGCCACGCATTCGCCGCGCTGCAGTTCGAAGCTGGCGCCGTGCACGGCGCACACCAGCAGGCCGTCCTTCGACTTGAGGAACTGGCCCGGCGCCCAGTCCAGGCGGCGGCCCGCGTGCGGGCAGACATTGAGCCAGGCCCGCACCGAGTCGCCGTCGCGGTAGAGGATCAGCGACTCGGCCGAGCCGTCGATTTCGGCCTCGGCCTCGGCGAAACCGCCGTCCTCGATGGCCTGGAGGCTCGCAAGCGTGACCGGCTCCACAGGATTTAACGAACTTCTCACAAACCCGACTGCGCCTCGTCCGATACTGCCGGTCCCCGGCCGTTGCCGAATTGTGTCACGAGACCGTCCACCGAATGTCCGCCCTGCATTTCCGTTTCGATCGCCACGCCTTCTTCCGCAACGCCCAGCCGCGCCTGCGGCGCAATCCGCTGCTGCGGATCCTGATGGGCCTGCTCGGCCTGGTGGTGCTGGCGGTGCTGGTGTTCTTCAGCGTGTTCGTGGGTGCGGCGATGCTGGCCATCGGCCTGGCGGCGCGGCTGCTGCGCAAGCGCCCCGCCGCGCCCGCGCGGGACGCGCAGGTGGTCGAGGGCGAGTTCCGGGTCGTCGGCAAGGCCTGAGCGGCCACCGCAGCCCGGCGCCGATGCTGCCCGTCCACCGGATCTACTGCGTCGGCCGCAACTTCGCCGACCACGCCCGCGAAATGGGCGCCACCCCGGCACCCGCCGCCGACCGCGGCCGCCCCGTATTCTTCCTCAAGCCCGCCGACGCCATCGTCCGCGACGGCGTGGTGCCCTACCCGCCGGCCACGCGCGAGCTGCACCACGAAGTCGAGCTGGTGGTCGC